>JBOHRE010000015.1:0-45966 GCA_050732635.1 Longimicrobiales bacterium
CCGCGTCACCGAGGCCGCTGGGCGCGCGGCGCACCGCCCGCTCACCGAGCTCCAGGGTCTGCTCGCCCGGTCCGCGCAGTGCGGCCGCGGTCAGCTCCTCGGCGGCATCGGCCGAGCGCTCCGCGAGCTGAACCAGGTCGTGCCTCGCCACGCGGACCTCGGCGTCCAGCATGGCCAGCGTCATCTCGCGATCCGACCGATAGCCGGTCGTTTCGCCCCGCTCGAGCTGGTTGCCAACGCCCTCGATCCGGATGCGCTGCTCGTCGAAGAAGACGCGCTGAAACTCGCCAGGCAGGCTCTCGTCCGTCTGGTGGATCCAGCCGTCGAACAGCGTCAGGAACAGATCGGTACGCGCCTGGTTAAAAGCCATCTGTCCGCTGTCCGCGTAGATCGTGCGAAACCGATCCATGCCGCTGAGATCGAAGATCTCGATGTCCTGCAGCTCGTTCGTGACGGGGTCAATGTCGGCGGCGCGCAGATAGTAGCGCGTCTGGTAGTCACCCGTGCGGATCTCGTTGATGACCTGTTCCTTCAGCTCGAGTGTGGGGCTCTTGCGCGCGACATCGACGAGCAGGTTCGCGAGGCGGTGATTCGTCTCCGGCAGCAGGTCATCCATGAACCAGATCATGCCGGCGCTCAGCACCGAGGCCGCGATTAGCAGCGGCACCATCAGCCGCACGAGGTTCACACCGCTGGCTTTCAGCGCGGTGATCTCGTTCTCGGCCGCGAGCTGCGCGAAGGTGTACAGCACAGCCACCAGCACGGCCATGGGCACGGTCAGCGCCAGGGTGTGCGGCACCGACAGCACGAAGACCTCGGCGATGACCCCGAACGGCAGGCCCTTGCCGGCGAGCTCCTGCAGGCGGCGCGCGATGGTGTTCACCAGCAGCACACCGGTCAGTGTGCCGAGCGCGAACAGAAACGGGCCAATGTGCGCCCGGATCAGGTAACGTGTGAGAATCCGCATCCGGTCCTATATTTCAACGTTCGCACTCGGACAAGCGGCTGTGGCGACGCTCGCGCCGCGCCTCACGCGGCCGCGCTCCTCTCGCATTCCCAGCTCGACACCGTGATTCACGGAGGCATGCGCCCACGTCGGCACCTGCTATGGCTGCTGCCGATCGCGATCGGCGCACCGTCACTCAGTGCGCAGCAGCCTGCTGCGCCGGCTTTCGCCGAGCGGACGGCACTGGCGACCGCGCCCGCCGACTCGCTGGCGCTGCGTCTGGGTCTGCGACGCCTGCCGCTGCCCTGGCCGATCGAGCTGGGCGACGCCGCCGAGCGCGCCACGTTCGCGTTGTGGAGCTTCGAGCACTGGATCGGCGTCCCACCCGCGTCGCGGCCACCGTCGCAGACACTGGCGGAGTCTACGCCGCCGGGCGCGGCATGGTTCCGGATATGGGGCGGGCGCGGGGGTGACCTCGCGGCTGACACCGCGCTCACGGCCGACTCGCTCGTCATTGCGGCGGGCGAGTCGGGCCGCATCGGCGGGCTGGTCACCGAGTACGCCGACATCGGCATGGTCGTCGAGGGGCGCTCGGAGCTGGGCGGCGCCTGGACGCGGTTCCAGCCGTGCGATCCGGCGTACCAGTTCCGCTGCGATCCCGGCCTCTTCCCGCAGCTCCGGCCGGACATGCAGTTCGGTGTGCGGGTCGGCGGCACGATATCCGAGCGCATTCATGTCGACGTCGACTACGACCAGCGTCGCGAGTTCGATGCGGCGAACAACATCAACGTCTTCTACCAGGGCTTGGAGGGCGAGCTGCTGCAGCGCGTGGAGGTGGGCGACGTCGCGATCCGACTGCCCGCCTCGCGTTATCTGACCGAAGGCGTGCCGGGCGGGAACTTCGGCTTTCGCGCGCTGCTCGAGAGCGATGCGTTCAGTCTCGAGACCGTCTTCGCGCAGCAGAACGGCGACATCACCTCGCGCGAGTTTCGACTCGGTGGTGTCGGCGGGCCGGGCGACTTCGGCGCCCCGGGCGCGGGTCCCGGCCTGGTACAGAGCGCGCAGCTGGCGCTGGATGACGGCGATTACGTGCGCGGTCAATTCTTCTTCGTGCTCGACCCGCGCGCCCTGAGCGACTACCCGCAGGTCGACGTCCTCGCGCTGCAGCTCGCGGCGGCACCCGCGGCGCTGCGGCCGGCGGATGAGGGCTCGATCATCCTGTATCGTGACGAGCGGCCGTCGCTCACCAACCCCGAGCAGCAGGCGCAGCTCGGCTACTTCCTCGCGCAGGCACGGAGCGCAGACGGCACGCAGCGGCACAGCGGTCTGTTCCGTCGCATGGTGCCGGGCGACGATTACGGCGTTCATTCGAGCGGGTTGTGGCTGACGCTGCGCTCACCACTGCGCGCCGATGAGGCGCTGGCTGTCGCGTACGTGACGGCGAGCGGAGACACGGTCGGCACGCCGGACGCCGAGCGCCGCGCGACCGGGACCTCGCCGCTGCTGCGGCTGCTCCGCGGGCCGGCGACGCAGCACCAGCCGGGTCAGCCGACCTGGGAGCTGGAGCTGCACAACGTTTACCGCGTCGACGCGTCGCCGCAGATCGACGCGAACGAGGTGAAGCTGGCCATCTCGCTGGGCGAGCTGGCTGCCGGCCGCAGCTTCGCGGCGTTCGAGGGGCGCCAGATCCCGCTCGTCCGACTGTTCGGCATGGACGAGGAGTCGCCGCGCGAGACACTCGATGCAACACGCGTGTACCAGCCCGGCGCCGGTGGGGCACCCGGCTCGACCGCGAGCGGCCCGCGCGGGACCTTCGTGGTGTTCCCGACATTGCGGCCGTTCGCCGAGCCGCCGGGCACGTCGGAGCTGACCGTGGACCAAGCGGCGGTGGCGCTGGGTGGCGACGCGAACGTCGCGATCTACGACGAGCCCGACCCCGCGCGTCGCGAGGCCGGCACGCGCTTCCGCCTGACACTCGAGTACCCCGTGCAGGTGGATGGGGGCATCACCTCGTTCAGCCTCGGCGCCTTCGGCATTCGCGAGGGCAGTGAGCGGATCACCGTGGATGGTGTCCCGCTACGGCGCGGCGTCGACTACACGATCGATTACGACCTGGGTATGGTCACGCTGCTCGCGGCCGACGCGGCGCTGGGTGGCAATCCGAACGCGGAGATCCGCGCGACCTGGGAGCAGAAGGCCGCGTTCGACGTCGCGCCCACCACGCTGGTCGGCGTCAATGCGGCGTACGATCTGGGCGAGCGCGGCGCGCTCGGCTTCGTCGGGCTCTACCGCGCGGAGAAGACGCTGCAGACGCGGCCGCAACTCGGACTCGAGCCCGGTCGCGTGCTGCTCGGCGGGGTCAGCGGCACGGTCGATCTCGGCGGCGGCTGGCTCGACAACGCGCTCGGGGCGCTGCCGGTGCGCCGCGAGCCGGATGCGACGTCGTCGCTGCGGCTGACCGGCGAGCTCGCACTCTCGCTGCCCGACCCGAACACGGGCGGCGCGACCTTCCTCGATGACTTCGAGGCCTCCGACGCGGTGCCACTCTCACTGGACCGCCGGAACTGGCGCCTCGGCTCGCGCCCCGAGCTGACCACGGGCGCCGAAGGGACGCTGCCCGAGCCGCTCGACGTCGCCACTGCGGCGCCGCTCGTCTGGCAGCACGACTACTCGATCGACGGCAACGTGGTCGGTGCGCAGCGGCCTTCGGTGATCGACCGCCAGATCCGCGTCGCCGGCGCCGAGATCCCCGAGCCGGTGATGTACGTGACATTTGGGGCTGGGGCTGGGGCTGGGGCCGAGGCACCGCATGGTTGGCGGGCGTTCACGACCGTGCTGGCGACGACCGGTCGGGATCTGTCGCAGACGGAGTTCCTGGAGTTCTACGCGGCGGCGCCGGAGGGACGCGAGCTGGCGCTCGTGCTCGATCTTGGAACCGTGTCCGAGGACGCCTTCCATTTCGACGAGACGGGCGCGACGAATGGCGTCTACCCCGACGGCGAGCCGTGGGGGCTCGGCCTGCTGGATGAGGAGGCATCGCTGGCCGCTGGCGAGGTCTGGGGCGAGTCGCACGACCAGCGCGGACTCTGGAACCGGGACTGCCGAGCGGAGCCGGGGCAGACGTACCCGCTGGGTGATCCCCGCGCGAACTGTGCGCAGAGTAATGGACTGGTCGACACCGAGGACCTGGACGGCAACGGTTTCCTCGACGCGGCCGACGGCGCGCACTTCCGTTATGTCGTACCGCTGGATCGCGTGTCGCGTTACCTGGTCCGCGGGCGGGATCAGACCGGCACGCAGTTCCAGCTCTATCGCATCCCGCTGCGCGACGCGGCGGCCGCCGGGCTGAACGGCGCGGGGCCGGCCACCCTGCGCTCGGTGAAACACCTGCGCGTGACGGTCGCGGGCGACGTCGCAGCGCGTAGCACGATCGAGCTCGCGCGCCTGCGCCTGGTCGGCTCGCGCTACACGAAGCGAGCGGGCGATGGCGTGCTGGCCGGGCTGATCGAGGATCGGCCGGGATCCGGCGCCGGCCTCACGCGCGTGCACATCGGACCGGTCAGCCGGCTCACGGATGGTGCGGCGTACAGCTCGCCGCCGGGCGTGCAGGACCAGCTCCAGGATCCGACCATCGCCTTCGGCGCGACTGGCGTCGAGTTCAACGAGAAGTCGTTGCGCATCGGTTTCGAGACGCTGGAGGCCGGCGATCGCGCCGAGGCCTACTTCCGCTACCCGCAGCAGCCGCGCGACTTCCTCGCCTACCGCGAGCTGCGGCTGTGGAGCGTGCAGCCGCGCGGCGGCGCGACGGCCGACGAGCTGCGGCTGGTGCTCAAGGTCGGTACGGATGAACGCAACTACTACCTGTGGCAGGGGCCGCTGCAGCGCGCGCCCGGTGCGAACGTGGTGCCGGAGGACTGGCTGCCGGAGCGGTCGATCGACTTCGAGCGCTGGTTCGCGCTGCGTGCCGAGGCCGAGCGGGTCCTGGCCGAGCGCGGCTTCGCGACCGGCCTCGAGGCGCTGACGGTGTGGAGCGAGGACAGCACGTACGCGGTCGTGCTGGACGACCGTTCGCGCGCGCCGAACCTCGCCGCGGTACGGGAGATCTCCTTCGCGGTCTACAACGCCGGTGCGCTGGCGGCGAGCGGCGAGGTCTGGATCGACGAGCTGCGGCTCGGCGGCGGCGTGACCGATCCCAGCGGCGCGGGCCACCTGAACCTTGCGTTCGATGATGGCGGCTTCATCAGCGGCAGCGCATCACTGGCGGGCCGCGGCGCGCTCTACCGCCAGCTCGGTCAGAGCGCGCCGTATCAGTCGGCGGGCGACCTCGAGCTGAGCGCGACCGCGCAGCTCGGCCGCGTGCTGCCGGAGCATTGGGGACTCGATGCGCCGATCACGGTGCAGCTCGGCCGAGCGGGGCTCGACCCGCTGTTCGTCGAGCGCAGCGATCTGCGCGCCGACCGGCTCGGCGACCTGCGCCCGAGCGGCGCCGGACACACCCGCGTCGGCATGACGCTGCGGCGGGCGACGCCGCTGGACAACCGGCTGCTCGGCCTGTTCCTGGACGGCGCCGCGCTGCGCCTGAACTGGGCCAGTGCCACGACGGACCGGCTGATCTCCGCCGAGCGGACCCGGGCCTTCGATGCGGGCCTCAGCTACGGCTATCGCCCGCAGTCGCGCACGCTCGATATCACGCCCGGCTTCATCGAAGACCTGCTCGACGGTATCACGCCGGCCGGGCTCCAGGGCTCCGAGCTGTTCCAGCGGCTGCGCGCCGCGGAGCTGCGTTGGAGCGCCGAGGACATCGCCTTCTCGACGACCTACCGGGGCGGCCAGAGCAGCGCGTTCCGCTACGCTGGCATCCTCGAGGGCCAGGGTCAGGATCTGCCGCCGGTGCGTGCGCCGCGCGAGCGACTCGACAATCAGCTTCGCCTGGCGTTGCGGCCCTTCGCCTCGCTCGGCGGCGGCATCGATGTCCGCGCAGGACGCGACCTGCTGCCCACCGCCCAGGCGTCGGGTGGCAGGCTGCAACAGGATGCAATTGCGCGCGAGCGCGCGCGCGTCGGCGGTCTCGACCTGGGCTGGGAGCGCGACCGCGCGATCGACAGCCGCCTGGATTTCAGGCCCACCATCGCCGACTGGATCCGGCCGTCGCTGTCCTGGCGCGGCCGCTACCGCACGGCCCAGACCCCATCGCTGCTCGAGATCGAGGTTCTCGGCACTGACACCAGTGCGCTCATGATGCGCGGCTGGCAGGGCGAGCGGCAGCTCACGCGCGGCATCGAGATCGTCCCGGACGCGGTGTGGGGCGGGGGCGGGCGCGGGGGGGAGACCGATCCCGATTCCGTTCCCGCTGCCGGTTTGCTGGCGCGCGTCACCCGCGCGATCCAGCCGATCCAGCTGTCCTGGCAGTCGTCGGTGTCATCTCGCTTCGAGCGCGAGACCGAGGCGCCGGGGCTCGGCTATCAGCTCGGCTGGGGTGACTTCGAGGCGTTTCGCAGGATCCGCGGCGACACGGCCGTGGCGGCGCTGCTACGTGAGCGCTTCCGCGCCGCGACGGGCGTTCGTATGCCGCTCGGCCTGCTGCTCGAGGCGGCATACACGAAAGGCGACGCGCGCGCCGCGAACCTGCGGGGCGGCTCGCTCGATCAGGACGAGCGCATCTGGCCCGACCTGCTGCTGGCCTGGACGCAGCTGCCGGTGCCCGGCTGGCTCGCGGGCGTCGTGCGCAACGCGTCGGTGTCCGCAGGGTATCAGCGGACCGAGCGCGCCGACCTGCTGCACGGCGGCCAGGGCGAGCGGCGCGGCCGCGACGAGCACAGTGTGCCGCTCCAGCTGTCGATCGGGCTGGGGTCTTCTCTCGTCGCCTCGTACACCGGTGCGCTGCGGCGGGGTGAGGGCTTCGACGCCACCGGCATGACCGAGAGCGACGCGACGGGTCACGCGCTACAGCTCACCGGCTCCCTCGCGGCGCCCACCGCGCTGCGCGGCCGCGTCGACGCGCCGTTTCGGCTCTCCTTGAATTACCGCTACGAGGCCGATCGCGAGTGCCGACTGCGCGTGCTCGCCGGCGACGCCTGCGCCCCGTTCATCGATCAGCTCCATCGGGCGTTGCAGATGACGCTCGAAACGACCCTCTCCGATCTGGACGTCGGCATCCAGATGAGCTACAACGATCGCCAGAGCTACATTGGCACGCGCGGCGGCACGACGCAGTTCCAGCTCGGTATTTTCGGCCAGTTCCGATTCGAGGCAGGCCAGCTCAGATGATGAGGATGCTCAGGATGCGCGCGGCGACCGCGTCGCCCGGAGATGGCCGCGGCCACGACCCTCGCGCATCCCGCGGGATCGCGGCGCTCGTCCTGGCCATGCTGGCCGCGCTGGCCGCCGCATCCTGCGGTACCAGCAATGGCAGTGAGAATGGCGCGCGGACCGGCAGAGTCAGCGCGCCCGGGCCGGAGTTCGACGCCGAGGCCGCCTTCGAGCTGCTGCGCCGGCAGGTCGCGTTCGGCCCGCGCGTGCCCGGCAGCGCGCCGCACCGCGCCCAGCTCGAGTGGATGGTGGAATACCTGCGCGAGCGTGCCGATACGGTGTGGGTCCAGGCGTTCACGCACCGCCGGCCCGACGGTGACACCGTGCCGATGGCCAACGTGGTCGCAGGCTTCCGCCCGGATGCCGACGCGCGCATCCTGCTGCTCGCGCACTGGGACACGCGGCCGACGGCCGACCAGGACCCCGACCCGGCGCGACGCGACCAGCCGATCGACGGCGCCAACGACGGTGCGAGCGGCACCGCCGTCCTGTTGCAACTGGCCGATGTCCTGTCTCGCCATTCTCCGCCGATCGGCGTCGACCTACTCTTCACCGACGGCGAGGACTTCGGCGCCCACGATGAGATGTACCTCGGCGCCAGCTACTTCGCGGCCAACCAGCCGCCCGGCTACCCGCCACTCTACGGCATCCTGATCGACATGGTAGGCGACCGCGATCCGCTCTTTCCGATCGAATCCAGCTCGGTGTACTACGCGCCCGAGGTCGTCGACCGCGTCTGGACCCTGGCCGAGGACATCGGCTACGGCCGCTATTTCCCGCGACGCGAGGCCGGCAGCGTCGGCGACGACCACATCCCGCTCAATGAAGCGGGCATCCGCACCATCGACATCATCGACTTCGAGTACGGCCCGAACCACCGCTACTGGCACACGCACCAGGACGTCATCGAGAACACCTCGCCGACCGGGCTGAAAGCGGTCGGCCAGGTACTCACCGCGCTGGTGTTCCGCGGCGGCTGATGGGCCTGACCGGCGACGAGGTCCGCGCTCTCGGCCTGATCGCGCTGCTGCTCGGCCTCTCCGCGTTCGCCCGCCTGCGCTACAGCGGTCCGGTCGTCGAGACCACCGCCAGCGCCGTTTCCATCGATTCACTCGAGGCCGCCAGCGCGCTGGCGCGCGCCGAGGCCGACGCCCGCGCCCGACCGCTGGGACACGGCGAGCGCATCGACATCAACCGGGCCGGTACCATAGAGATCGACCGGCTGCCTCGCGTCGGCCCCGCGCTGGCCCGACGCATCGTCGACGACCGTGACGCTGCCGGACCGTTCCGCGGGCCCGCCGACCTCACGCGCGTGCACGGCATCGGCGATGTCACCGCCCGCCGGCTCGCACCGCACCTCAGCTTCGGTGCCGTCGCACCGGCGCCGACCCCAGCGGCACCGGCCCGAACGCCCCTGGCCCCGCCCACCGCTCTGGCGGGCGTCGACCTGAACACCGCGACCCCGCCGGAGCTCGAATCGCTGCCCGGCATCGGGCCTGCACTGGCGCGGCGCATCGTCGCCCACCGCGACTCGATCCGCCGGTTCGGCAGCATCGACCAGCTGCTCGACGTGCCCGGCATCGGGCCGGTCGTACTGGGCCGGATCCGGGACCGACTTCGGGTTATCCCTTGACCCGGCGACCGTTTGGGAATAACATCCTTCCCTCACCTCCCCGATATATCATCCGTTCCCCGCCGGGCGGCCCCCGGCTTTCTTAGAGTATGGCAACGACGGCGATCCCACAGACGGGCGACCGGATCGGTGATCTGCTCGTGCGTGACGGCTTGATCACGCAGGAGCAGCTATCGGCGGCGCTGAAGGATGCACGCGACAGCCGGACCCGCCTCGGCTTCGCGCTCATCAAGCTCGGCTTTATCGCCGAGGACGAGCTGACACGCATGCTGGCTCGACAGTATCGCGTGCCGGCCGTCGATCTGAATCGGGTCACGATCGATCCGAAGATGATCAAGATGATCCCAGCGGATGTGGCGCTGAAGCACTTGGTGCTGCCACTGCGCCGCGTGGGCCGGACGCTGACCATCGCGATGGCGAACCCGACGGACGCCGCGGCGGTCGACGTCCTGAAATTCATCACTCGTCACGACATCGAGCCCGTCGTCGTCGGCGAGTACACGCTCAAGAAGCACCTCGAAAAGTACTACGAGTCCGCCGACGAGCGGCTGCAGGAGCTGCTCGACGTCATCGAGGACGATGACGTCCAGGTCGTCGAGGACAAGGAAGAAGAGATCAATGTCGCGGCGCTGCAGGCGCAGGTCGATGATGCGCCGGTCGTCAAGCTGATCAACGGTATCCTGACCGATGCCGTGCTGCGCGGCGCGTCCGACATCCACATCGAGCCGTACGAGAAAGAGATCCGCGTCCGCTACCGCATCGATGGTGCTCTGTCAGAGATCATGAAGCCGCCCATGAAGATGAAGGCGGCATTGACCTCGCGCGTGAAGATCCTGGCCGACCTGAACATCGCCGAGCGGCGTGTGCCCCAGGACGGCCGCATCAAGATGAAGATCAAGCACAAGGTCATCGACTTCCGCGTATCCACGCTGCCGGTCATCTTCGGCGAAAAGATCGTGCTGCGCATCCTCGACAAGGGGAACCTCGCGCTCGATCTCGAGAAGTTCGGCATGGAGCCGAAGGCGCAGGAAGACTTTATGCACGCGATCGCGCAGCCGTATGGCATGGTGCTGGTGACCGGCCCGACGGGCTCCGGCAAGACGACCACGCTGTACTCCGCGCTATCGCGCGTGAACACGATCGAGACCAACATCATGACGGCCGAGGACCCGGTCGAGTACAACATCCATGGCGTCAACCAGGTCCAGGTGCGCACCGATATCGGCATGTCGTTCGCCGCCGCGCTGCGCGCGTTCCTGCGGCAGGACCCGAACATCATCATGGTCGGTGAGATCCGCGACATCGAGACCGGCAGCATCGCAGTCAAGGCGGCGCTCACGGGGCATCTCGTGCTGTCGACGCTGCACACCAATGATGCGCCGTCGACGATCACGCGTATGATCGACATGGGCCTGGAGCCCTTCAACGTGGCGGCCGCCTTGAATCTGGTCACCGCCCAGCGGCTGGTGCGCCGGATCTGCAACGAGTGCAAGGAAGAAGTCCCATATCCCGCGGCCTACCTGAAAGCCGGTCACATCGACGAGAAGACCTATCCGTCGATGAAGTTCTGGAAGGGCAAGGGCTGCGATGCGTGTGGCGGCTCGGGGTACAAGGGCCGGCAGGGCCTGTATGAGATCATGGCCATGTCACCCGAGCTGCGAAAGATGATCATGCAGGGCGTTGGCACCGATGAGCTGCAGGCGCAGGGTCTGGCGGAAGGCATGCTCACGCTTCGTATGGACGGCCTGTTGAAGGTCGCCCGCGGAATCACTACCCTCGAAGAAGTCATCAAGGAGACGGCGGCGTCCGCATGAGCACTGTACAAGCAGCGACCCCGGCGGCGGCCCATGGCGGCACGCCATTGAACCTGCGTGCCCTGCTGGAGGAGATGATCCGGCGTGCCGCCAGCGACCTGCACGTGACGGCGGGCGAGAAACCGAAGCTGCGTGTCGACGGCGAGCTCGTCGATGCGAACTTCGATCGGCCGCTCACGCCCAAGGACACGCTGCAGATCGCCTACTCGATCCTCACCGAGAACCAGAAGAAGCGGTTCGAGAACGAGGACGAGCTCGACTTCTCGTTCGGGATCCAGAACCTGGCGCGGTTTCGCGGCAACGTGTACCGCCAGCGCGGCTGCGTCGCCATGGCGATCCGGATCATCCCCTTCGAGATCCAGACGTTCGAGAAGCTCGGCCTGCCGCCGATCGTGGCCAGGCTCGCCGAGAAGCCGCGCGGCCTGGTGCTGGTCACCGGACCCACAGGGTCCGGAAAGAGCACGACACTCGCGGCCATGATCGACAAGATCAACCGCGAGGAGCGCGGGCACATCCTGACGATCGAGGATCCGATCGAGTTCGTGCACAAACACCACGGCTGCATCGTGAACCAGCGTGAGGTCGGCGCCGACACGAGGGGTTTCACGGCAGCGCTCAAGTACGCGCTGCGCCAGGACCCCGACGTCGTTTTGATCGGCGAGATGCGGGATCTCGAGACCATCTCCGCGGCGCTCACGATCGCCGAAACCGGTCACCTCGCGTTCGGCACGCTGCACACCAACTCGGCGGCCGAGTCGATCAACCGTATCATCGACGTGTTCCCGTCGCACCAGCAGTCCCAGGTGCGCGCCCAGCTCGCGTTCGTGCTGGAGGGCGTCGTCACCCAGACGCTGATTCCACGGGCCAAGGGCGGCGGTCGCGTTTGCGCCGCCGAGATCATGATCTGCACGCCCGCGATCCGCGCCTGCATTCGCGACGACAAGGTGCACCAGATCTATTCGATCATGCAGGCAGGCAAGAAGTTCGGGATGCAGACGCTCAACGACGCTCTGTATCAGCTCTACCTGACGGGCGAGATCTCGCTCGAGGAGGCGCTGAAGCACACCAGCGAGCCGAACGAGCTGCTGCGTATGACAGGCCAGAAAGCCGCGGAGTAATTCATGGCGACTTACACGTACTCGGCACGGACGCTGTCCGGCGATCTGCAGAACGGCGAGATCGACCTCCCCTCGCGGGAGGACGTGATCGGCCACCTGCGTCGCCTCAAGCTCATCCCCGTGAAGGTGGAGGAGAAGAAGGGCGCCGCAGGACTCAACCTCACGTTCGGCACGGGCATCAGCACGCGCGACATCGTCATCTTCACGCGCCAGTTCGCGACGATGATCAACGCGGGTCTGCCGCTCGTGCAGAGCCTCGACATTCTGGCCAAGCAGAGCGAGAACAAGGGGCTGCAGGCCATCATCGAGAAGGTGCTCTACGACGTCGAGTCCGGGCACACGCTCGCCGACGCGATGCGGCAGCACCCGAAGGTCTTCACCGACCTGTACACGAACATGGTTGCAGCGGGTGAGTCGGGCGGCATCCTGGACGTCATCCTGCTTCGCCTGGCCACCTTCCTCGAGAAGAACGACGCGCTCAAGCGGAAGATCAAGGGCGCCATGATCTACCCGAGCGTCATCTTCAGCGTCGCCATCGGCGCGGTCGCGATTCTGCTGATCTTCGTCATTCCGACCTTCCAGCAGATGTTCGCGGCGTCCGGTGTGCCGCTGCCTGCGCCGACCCGGCTGGTGATCGCGATGAGCCAGGGCTTGCAGGACTACTGGTGGGCCATCCTGGTCGGGATCGTCGCGTTCGTCGTTGCGCTGCGCGCGTACTATCACACGTCGACCGGGCACCTGCAGATCGACCGGCTGCTGCTCAAGGCGCCGATCATCGGCAACCTGCTGCGCAAGGGCGCGATCTCGCGTTTCACGCGCACGCTCGGCACGCTGGTCGCCTCCGGCGTCTCGATCCTCGAAGGCCTCGAGATCACGGCACGCACCGCTGGCAACCGCGTCATTCACGACGCAGTCATGGAATCACGCGCCAGCATCGCCGGCGGTGACACGATCAGCGAGCCGCTCAAGCGCTCCGGCGTCTTCCCGCCCATGGTCGTGCAGATGATCAACGTCGGTGAGCAGACCGGCGGCCTCGACGAGATGCTGTCGAAGATCGCCGACTTCTACGACGAGGAGGTCGACGCCGCGGTCGAGGCGCTGCTCGCCGCCATGGAGCCGATCATGATCGTCGTGCTCGGTGTCATTGTCGGCGGTATGATCGTGGCCATGTACCTGCCGATCTTCGACATGATCAACGCGGTGGGCTGAGGCGCGGGCGTAGCGACGACGTGGAGGCTGATCTGGGGGCCCCGCTGGCCGGCGGGGCCCCCGTACTTTCGACGTGCATGGATCGTAGCGGAGTGCTGTCGACGCGGGACGCAGGCGAGAGCCGCTCAGTGGAGCCGCGCTCCAGCTCGGTGGCCGAGCGGCAACGAAGGAGACGTGGCATGAAAAGCGATACGCCGGCAGGCCGGATCGTGACGTCGGCTTGCCCATGAGGCTGGGCCTGAGACTGGTGCTGCTGGCGCTGCTGATCGGCGCGGCCGCGGGCTTCTTCTTTCCCGAAGTGGTGGGGTTCCGGCTGACCAACTCCGAGCTGCGGCTCGCGACGAAGCGGGTCCTCGACTGGACGCGGCTCTCGAATCCGGACACGCGCTGGTCGTCGCAGTCGCAGCGGCGGCTCGAGAGAGGCGGGCCGCGCTTGCAGGAGTTGCTGGCGGAGTACGATTCGACGCTGATCCGCTGGGCCGCTGGCGACACGCTGCGCGTGTGGATCCAGCGCTCGGGGTTGGTGGGTGGGGACGCGCGCAACATCCAGCTCGCCGAGGCTGCATTGCGTGACTGGATCGGGATCGGTATGCCTCTCGTCCTGCAGCGCGTCGATGTGGTGGATTCCAGCAATGTGCGGATCCGCTGGGTCGAGCGGCTACCCGACAGGCGGCTGGGCGTGACGCACGTGGTCTTCAACGACGTGCTGGGAATGGAGTCCGCCGAGCTGCGTATCGCGCTCCGCGACCACCGCGGTCACGCCGTCGACGCGGATCAGCTTGCCGCGGTGCTGCTGCACGAAGCCGGGCATCTGCTCGGCCTGGGGCACACCGCCGACGAGACCAGCATCATGCACCCGAGCTCGACCGCGCCGCGCCTATCGCTATCCGACCGCGAGACGGTGCTGTTGCTCTACGCGCTGCCGCTCGGCAGGGTCACCGTCGATCACTGAGCCAGGCGGGCCAGCGCTCATCTCAGCACACACTCCATCCCGTCGACGGCGAACGTGGCCTCGAGGCCGCGCTCTCTCGCCATCTCGTCGAGCCGGCCTCTCGATCTAGGCGGGTCGCCTCCGACGATCTCCGAGCCGCAGTGGGTGATCACGGCCCCGGGAACGTGTTCCTCGGCCAGCCAGGAGAGTTGCGTCCCGTACCGGTGCGTGCCCGATGAGTCGACCGCCTCGTTGGCGAACGATGGGCCGCGTCATGGTGGCGCCGTCTCCGATGTAGAGCCTGCACCCATGAAGCGCCTCGTGGCGGTCGTGGATAAAGACCAGATCAGGCGCGTAGAAGATGCTGACGCGGCCGGCCGTGATCCGATAACCAACGGCGGGTGCACGGATCGAGTGTTCCACCGGGAACGCTTCGAAGGTGATGCCCACGATTTCTACTGGCTTGCGGTGCTCCAGAACGCGGCGCGTGACGGGGTAGCGCCGCTGAGCCAACCGGCTCCAGGTTTCCGGGCAGGCAAACACCGGGCAGGGAGCGCCTTCCGTCAGTCCGGCGGCGTGGTCTGGGTGGGCATGCGTCAGCACGATGGCGCGGGGCCGGACCGCGCGGAGTTCGCCGAGCCAATCGAGACCCGCGTCGATCATGATTCGCCGGGCGCGATAGGAGACCGCGAGGGAGCTATGCCGGCGGTGGGTGCGCGTGCGGACATCGATTTCGCCACGGGTGCCCAGGAAGACGAGTTTCATCCCTCATTCAGGCAAGGGTTGTGGAGAATAGCGAGCTTCCCCGCGGAGTCCGAGCCGTCGAGCACACCGCGGACCTCGCCATCGAGGTCGAGGCTCGAAGTCTACCGGAGCTCTTCGACCGCGCCGCTGCCGGGATGTTCGCGCTGATCCAGGGGGCCGACCCGGAGGACCCGGAACCTGCCAGCCGGGACGCGGCCGAGCGCGTCCGCGCAGCGGCGGAGAATGAAGAGGTTCGCGACGTCAGCCTCACCGCGAGCGATCTCCCTTCGACGCTCGTTGCCTGGCTGCGGGAGCTGCTGTACTTCCACGAGGTGGACCATCTCGCCTATCGCAGAGCGGCGTTCGAGCGGCTCACGGAAGACGGTACGCTACACGCCCGCGTTTATGCGGCCGCTGCGCCGTCGAGTCCGGTCCGCGAGATCAAGGGCGTCACCTATCACCAGCTGACGGCTTCGCGACGCGCTGGCTCATGGTATGCGCGGGTCGTCTTCGACGTCTGACTCGAGCTGTTTCAAGGAGTGCTACCATGGTGGCGACGGCGTCGGATGGCAAACAGGCTGCAGGAACGGCCCTGGAGCTGGAACAGATCGACGGTTTCCGCTGGCGCCTTCCGAAGCACGGCGCCATGCGCGTCGAAGGCCTCGTCTACGCCCATCGCGGCTTGATCCGGGACATACGCAGCGACCAATCGCTACAGCAGGTCGCCAATGTCGCGTGTCTGCCGGGGATCGTCGGCCGATCCATTGCCATGCCCGACATCCATTGGGGCTACGGTTTCCCGATCGGCGGCGTCGCCGCGTTCGACCCGGAGCAGGGCGGCGTGGTCAGCCCGGGCGGCGTAGGCTACGACATCAACTGCGGCGTCCGCCTGCTCCGCTCGACGCTCTCCGAAGCCGATGTCCGACCGCGGCTCGCCGAACTGATGAACCAGATCATGCGCGACGTTCCAGCCGGCGTCGGCGCGCACTACAAGGGCTTCGAGCTGAGCGACGACGAGGTGCGCGCCGTCCTGGGCGAGGGAGCGGGTTGGGCCGTCTCGCAGGGCTTCGGGGTGCCCGCCGACCTGGAACACATCGAAGGCGGAGGCTCGCTGCCGGGAGCCGAGCCCGCGGAGGTCACGGTCCGCGCGCTCCGGCGCGGACGCGATCAGCTCGGAACCGTCGGCTCGGGAAACCACTTCATCGAGGTCGGCGCCGTCGACGAGATCTACGACACCGGCGCCGCACATGCGCTCGACCTCGAAATCGGGACGGTGACGGTCCTGATCCACTCGGGCTCCCGCGGCCTCGGCTACCAGGTCTGCGACGACTTCCTACAGCTGATGCAGGCCGCCTCAGCCAAATACGGGATCGAACTGCCCGACCGGCAGCTCGCCTGCGCTCCGCTGCACTCGCCGGAGGCACGCAAATACCTCGGCGCGATGCTGGCCGCCGCCAACTACGCGTTCGCCAACCGGCAGATGATGGCTCACCGGGTCCGCGAGGCGTTCGCTCGCATCCTCCAGAAGCCCTGGGAGGTTCTCGGCTTGACGTTGGTCTACGACGTCGCGCACAACATCGCGAAGTGGGAGGAGCACGAGATCGATGGTGCGAAGCGGCGACTGTGTGTCCACCGCAAGGGCGCAACGCGCGCCTTTCCGCCGGGTCACGAGGAGCTTCCCGACAGCTACCGCAGTCTCGGCCAGCCGGTGCTGATCCCCGGCGATATGGCACGCTACTCGTTTGTGCTCGTGGGCACGGATTCCGGGTACCGCGAAGCCTTCGGCTCCAGTTGCCACGGTGCGGGCCGGCGCATGAGTCGTCATCAGGCGAAAAAATCGACCCGCGGCCGGAACCTGCGGGATGAGTTCCGAAAGCTGGGCCTCGAGGTCCGGGCTGCCTCGCTCGCCACTATCGCCGAAGAGGTTCCAGAAGCCTACAAGGACGTGGCCGAGGTAGTCGACGTCGTTCATGGCGCTGGCATCGCTCGAAAGGTGGCGCGCCTCAAGCCGATGGGGGTGCTGAAGGGATGACCTGGCGGCAGGCCTCCGGGGTGCTCGCTGCGAACGCGCAGGAAGCTCGGGTCCCCTACACTGCCGTTCAGCAGATGCGGCGACGGCTTGCCGATCCAACTCGCCGCATTCCGATCGGCGCCACAGAGCTTGCCCGGGCTGCATCCGCACATGTACATTGTACATATGAAGCGGGTGACGGCTTCCGAGGCGCGACGCCACTGGTTTCGGCTACTGGACGAGGTGGCGGCGGGCGCGGTCGTGCTGATCGAGCGGCACGGGCGCAGGCTGGTGCTGCGTCGTGAGCCGAGAGGGGAAGGAGAGGAGGCTCCGGATTACGGGCGGCTGATCCAGGTGGCCGAGCCGGAGCGTGCGGATCGCTGGGGCTGGACCGTAGGAACCGAGGGCGAACTGGAGTTCACGGAGGATCCGCATTCATGAAACTCCTGCTCGATACGCACTTTCTCCTCTGGACCGTGCTCGATCTGCCTCGGCTCGAGGAGTTTGGCTGGCTGGATCGCTATCGTCCTTGGGGTGTTTCCCCCGTCTCGTTTCTGGAGATTCAACTGCTATCGGAAGTCGGCAGGCTGTCCGTGCGGCAACCGGAGTTCATGAGTGCCGTGGGGCGGGACTCTCGATTCGTGATCGACGAAGTCGCACTCGTTCCGTTGATCCGCGAGTCGCTGCCGCTCGGCTGGACACGGGACCCGTTCGACCGACTTCTGGTGGCGCACAGCGCGGCGCGTGCCACGCCATTGTGCACGATCGACCGTCACCTTCGGGAGCGACATCCCCACATAGTCCGCGAGCTGCGGTCGTAGCACATTGGCCCAGGAAGTGAATGGCCGGGGGGGGAGGCCAGCCAGCGGCACGATCTTGGAGAGGTTCTGCTAGGGATGGGCCGCGACGGGGAGGCGGAGGCCGGTGGCCGAACGCCCCTCGGCACTTGCGGTCGCGGACCATGCGTCGTAGTCTGCGCCCATCATGACCATCCAGCGCGCAAACGGGATGATGTGCCATTGCACCTGTTGCTCACCCGTAAAACGGGAGGGAGCCGGCAGCGGCATTGGCGTGCGCGACATGAACGGATGAGAGCAGCAGCGGGACACTGACCCCGCACCGTACAGGCGACTCCGCGGCCGCGGCTCCCTTCGAGGAGCCGCGGCCGCTTTTCGTCTCTCCGAGAGTGAGGTCGAGCGATGTCGATTTCGTTGGATCGCCCACTGGCCATCTACTACGAGCATCCGGACTGGTTTCGGCCGCTCTTCAGCGAGCTGGAGCGGCGGGGCGTGCCCTATCAGCGGCTGGATGCTACGCGCCACCGCTACGATCCGGGCGACCAGGCCGAAAGGGACTACTCGCTGGTGCTCAACCGCATGAGTCCATCGGCGTATCTGAGAGGCCATGGCCACGCGATCTTCTACACCTCGCAGTATCTGGCGCACCTGCGCCGGCTGGGTGTGCGTGTCGTCAATGGCTACGACGCCTGGCAGACCGAGATCTCGAAGGCGTATCAGCTGTCGCTGCTGCAGCGGCTGAAGTTCGCGTATCCGCGAGCGCGCGTGATCAGCGCCGGCGTGCAGGCGCCGGCCGCGGCCGAGGGGCTCCGCTTCCCGGTGCTGGTGAAGCCGAATGTGGGCGGCAGCGGCGCCGGGGTCCGGCGCTTCGACACAGCGGACGCGCTGCGCCGTACGGCGCAGACCGGTGATCTGGCCATGGGGCTCGATGGGACGGCATTGGTCCAGGAGCTCATCCCGGCGGAGGCCAACCGCATCGTGCGGGTCGAGGTGCTGGGCGGCCGGTTTCTGTACGCAATACGCATCTACATGGCTGGCGACAGCTTCAATCTCTGCCCTGCGGACGTGTGCCAGAGCGTGGACGGCGCCGCGCTGGAGCGCACGGCGTGCGCGGCGGACGCGGCGACGAACGGATTGCGCGTGGAGCGCTACGAGCCGCCGTCGCACGTGGTGGCTGCGGTCGAGCGCATCACCGCCGCGGCCGGTATCGAGGTCGGGGGCGTGGAGTACGTGATCGATGATCGCGATGGCGAGCTCTACTACTACGACGTCAATGCGCTGTCCAATTTCGTGGCCGATGCGACGCGGGTGGTCGGCTTCGATCCGTTCGTCCGACTCGTGGACTTCCTGTTGCGCGAAGCCGAGGCGGCCTCGCCGCTGGGGAAGGAGGCGGCCTGATGCGCTTCGGCTTCTGGCTTCCCGTATTCGGCGGCTGGCTACGCAACGTGGCTGACGAGGGCATGGAGGCGAGCTGGGCATACGTGCGCCGGCTCGCCGAACGCAGCGAGCAGATCGGCTTCGACCTGACGCTGGTGGCGGAGCTGAATCTGAACGACATTAAGGGGCTGGACGCGCCCTCGCTCGAGGCGTGGAGCACGGCGGCCGCACTCGCGGCCGTGACCGAACGGCTGGAGATCATGGTGGCCGTGCGGCCGACCTTTCATCAACCGGCCGTGCTGGCGAAGCAGGCGGCCAACATCGACCGGATCAGCGGCGGGCGCCTTGCGCTGAACGTGGTCTCATCGTGGTGGGCGACGGAGGCCAGACAGTACGGCGTGCCATTCGACCGCCACGACGACCGCTATGCGCGCACTGCGGAATGGCTCGAGGTGGTCGACGGGATGTGGCGGCGGCCGAGCTTCAGCTATGCGGGCAACTACTACGCCGTCGATGAAGCGATTCTCGAGCCCAAACCCGTGCGGCGCCCACGACCCGTGGTGTATGCGGGCGGCGAGTCGCCCGCGGCCAAGGCGCTGATCTCGGCCACGTGCGACGGCTGGCTCACGCACGGCGATCCGCCGGCGACGATCGCTCGGAAGGTGGCAGACATGCGCGAGCGGCGCGAGCAACTGGAGCTGCCTGCCATGATCTTCGGCGCGGCCGGCTACGCCGTCGTGCGGGGCACGGAGACGGAGGCGCGCCGGGAGGTCGAGCGCATCACGGACGTGCGTCAGAGCGCGCGCGGCTACGCGAACTATCAGGACTGGATCGACAATACGCAGCTCGAGCAACGCGTCAGCCTGGAAGACTACTCGGTCTCGAACCGCGGCCTGCGCTCCGGGCTGGTGGGGACACCAGAACAGGTCGCAGAGCGGATCCTGCAGTTCGACGCGGCGGGCGTCGACCTGCTGCTGCTTCAGCTCAGCCCGCAGGCCGAGGAGATGGAGCGTTTCGCCGCGGATGTGATTCCGCTCGTACGCTCCGC
This sequence comes from Longimicrobiales bacterium, assembly GCA_050732635.1. Taxonomy (GTDB): domain Bacteria; phylum Gemmatimonadota; class Gemmatimonadetes; order Longimicrobiales; family RSA9; genus JBOHRE01. The sequence goes on from JBOHRE010000015.1 coordinate 19,938, forward strand.
GGGCCGGAGCCGCCGGCTCGGCGGGACACAGCTTCACGCTGTACGATGAGGGATCAGCGGCGCGACTGACCTCCGGCCGTCAGCTGGAGCGCGCGGGTGCGTGCGCGGCGGGCCCGCCACTGCAATTCGGGATCGGCGTCGCGCCACAGGTCGGCGAGTGTGCGGTAGCGCTGGACGGCGCGGGTGCTGTCGCCTCGCGCGGCGTAGAGCTCGGCGACGCGCTCGAGCACGCGGGCCAGGTAGATGCCGTGCCATTGCGGGTAGTCCACGCCGGCGCCGTTCAGAAAACGTTCGTAGACGGCGATCGCCGAGTCGCGCGCGCCGATCGCTTCATAGGCGGAGCCGAGCGGCGGCAGGTGGCCGGTCGTGTAGCGGACCTGACGCAGCTCGCGGATCGCATCGTGGTGACGGCCGGCGGCGAGGTCCAGCAAGCCGCGTAGGAAGATCTCCGAGCGGTAGATCGGCGCGTTGGCAGGCGGTACTGCTTCCAACTGTCTCGCTCGCGCGGTGTCCCCGAGCGAGGCGAGGTGAAGGGCCACGCCGGTCCATGGAAAGCCCACGGGCAGATCGTCCAGCGGGTGCGGCGCGAGGGCGTTGTGAAGCATGGCGAGCCCGCCGGCGGTGTCGCCCGTGACGTTGGCGTGGAGCGCGGCATACCAGGCGGTCAGGCTGAGCGAGGCGGAAGCCTGCGCGGCGACTTCTCGGTTGCGGCGCTGCAGCCGGAACAGCTCCTCTGCTTCGCGCATGCGGCCGCGCATTGCGAGCGTGTAGATACCGAGCACGTGCGGGGCGGCGGCGCCGAGCGAGTCAGCGGCCTCGGCGAGCAGCGAGTCGCCCGTGGCATGATCGCCTCGCGCGGTGGCGAGCCTGAAGGCATCGACGTACCAGAGTCGGGTGGGGCCGTGCAGCTCGCGCCATGCGCGCGCCGCGCTGTCGGCGGCGGCGAACTTGCCGACCGCGATCTGCGCGCGCACGAGCTCGTCGTAGAGGCCGGGCCCGGTATTTCCGGCTTGCAGGCCGCGTCGCGCCGCGGCCTCCGCCTCGGCCCAGCGGTCCACATGCCGGAGGTACCAGGCCAGCGACTGGAGCGCTCGGCCTTCCATCGGATAGAGGCGGATGTAGTCCTGATAGAGGCGCACGGCACGATCGAACATGGTGCCGTGGCCCACCGTATCGGTGAAGATCAGCGCATCGCGTAGCTTGAGCTGCTCGTAGGGTGTGAGGCCGTCGGCATACTGAAGCGCCTTCAGCCAGAGATTGCGGATAGTGTCGGGCGCGGGGGAGCGCGCAAGATTGTTCCACGCCATGCCGAGGCCGTGATACGCCATGGCAAAAGTCGAGTCGAGCGCGATTGCGCGCTCGTACAGCGGGATCGCGGCGACCTGATCCAGTGCAGCGTGATGGCGGCTGGCCTCGGTGTACGCCATGAGCGCGTCGAGCGATGGCGTCGTGACGCGTGACAGTCCCGCCGCGTCGCGGGCCAGGGGCGCCGTGCCGATGCGCTCCTGCAGCCTGACGGCGAGCTGGTCGAGCGCTTCCAGCAGCGAAGCCTGCCCCGCGGCACGACCATGAGCTGCGTGAGCACCTCGCTGTCCTCGGCGCGCAGCAGGCGCACGGTGAGCTCGTAGCCGCCCGCACGGTCGACGATCTCGCCGGTGACGATGCCAGCGTAACCCTCGCGTACGGCGAGCTCACGCGCGACGTCGGCTGGCAGCGGGAGCAGCGGATCGCGCCGCATGCGACGCAGTGCTTCGGCCAGTGCCGCTGCGTCGGGGACGCGCAGCTCCGGCGGGGCGTCCAACACGCTGCGCAGCCAGTCACTCGCGGTGGCACCGAGCATCGGATCGCCGTAGGCGAAGTCGGCGACGACGACGACCAGCGGCTGTCCGGGCGGGGTGGACGCGAGGAGGGAAGCGGGCGCTGCCGCGCCGGTCTCCAGGCCGACCACGGCAGCCACGGCGAGCGCCGCCGTTGCGCCGGATAGGATACGCCGCCCGGCGCCGCGTGTCGTTAGCCTGATCGGTACGGCGCCCGCTGTCTCGAGTGCTGGCTGAGCATCGGCTGAGGCGGACTGCTGGCCATCCAGCTCCGTTGAAGCAGCGGTGTGTGCCGTGACAGGCGCAGCGACGCTCGGCGTAAGCGCCTCACCGGCCCCGCGGGCGGCAAGCACGCGGCCGAGGTGGCCGCGACGTACGGCGTCGATCAGCGCGCGCGTCTCAGGCCCGGGTTCCACCTCCAGCTCGTCGACGAGCAGCGCGGCGAACCTCTCGTAGAACCGCAGGGCAGCGGCGCGCTCGCCTGCCGCTGCCAGGCGCTGGATGAATTCGCGCGCGGACCTTTCGCTCGTCGGCGCCAGTCGCAGCGCGCGCTCGGCAACTCGTTCGGCCTCCGGCAGGGCACCATCTGCGACCTTCGAGTGTGCCAGCGACCATGCCGCCTCCATGGCCATGCTGTTCAGGCGCTGGCGCTCGTCGTCGAGCCAGGCGTCGAACGCGGAGTCCGACACATGGAAGCCGGCCAGGAGCGCTCCGCCGTACACGTCCAGTGCGTCCGACCAGCGTCCGGCTGCGACGGCCTCCTCGAACAGAACCACGTCGCAATGCACGCGTGCGTGATCGATGCCGATCTCTTCGCTGCCACGCGTGACTAGCAGGTCCTCGGCGAGCTCGCGGCGGAGGAAGCTCAGCGCCTGGCTCAGCGCATTGCGCGCCCGAGGCTCATCGAGCTCCGGCCAGAACACGGCCAGAAGCGTGTCGCGGCGGTGAAACCCACGTGGCCGACACAGCACGAGATAAGCGAGGAGGGCCGCTCGCTTTGGCTGCGCGAGGATGGATGTGAGCGGACTGCGGCCGGTACGGGCGTCCAGCGTGCCGAAGGCGCGGAGATCGAGCATGCGACGGGTTGAACGAGTTAGGGCAGGACGGCCGGGAGGTGGCGGGCGGCAAGCCTCCCAGGACCTCCTATAAGGTAACGCATTCCGTATCCGCGCCACCATTGTCGGGGCCGGAGCTCAGGCGGTGCCCCGGGCGGGTGCAGGGGCCGGCTGGGAAGGCCGGACCCCTGCGAAGGTGAGACACGCCGACCCTCACGGCGGCGGCCCACCAGCCACCCGGCCTCAGAGCGTCCGCGGACGCGAGGTACGCAGGTCCCGCTTCAGCCGCCATTCGATCCAGCGGGCGCCGCCGAGCTCGACCGGTTCGGTCATGACCTCGTCGGCTGAACCGAGCGGATCCGCGATCAGCTGGAGGGAGCCGGCGCCGCCAGCGCCAACCGAGCTGATCTGGTATTCGGCTCGTGCGCCGGGCGCGATTTCACCGAGAAACTGTCGGCCGCCGACGGAGACGAGGAACAGCCGCACCGGCAGCCAGTGATCGTTGCGGACGTTCAGCATCAGGGGGTGTGCGTCGGGGCCGCGGGCCGCACTGTCCCTGAAGTGGCCCTCGAATGACGGGGCGCAGCCGACGGGCAGGAAAACCGTGCCGATGAGCAGAGCGGTACGCAGAACGGTCTGGCGGGTCATGACGGCCTCTTGGCTGAGGGGAGCCCAGAGGCGGCAACTGCTTAAGGAGCCGTCGCTGGGTCGCGTCCCTGCAACCTGCACGGGCATCCTGACCGGCTGCTGATCTGCGGCCTATCCAGCTCTTATCCGGCGAAACGAGCGGCGCGGATCGTGAGCGGCCAGCGCACTGGCCGTTCCGTTTCCGCCGGTCCCCAGGCGGTGGCGAGCTCGGTAGCGAAGCGCTCGAGTCGCTCGCGGCCGCCCGCGCGCTCGAGCGCCCGCACGGCCGACCAGGTGCCGATGTAGCCCAGCAGCTCGCCGAGCCGCCAGCGCGCTTCTAGCTCCAGCCGCGGAGCCGCGACTTCGTCGAACGGGAAGGGCAACGTCGCGTATGCGCGGTCCACGTGGCGTCGCTCGCGTGGCCAGCAGCCGTTCAGGACAACGGTGTGAAGCTGCGTGATCAGGGCGTCGAGGCGCTCGTCGAGCAGCATGCGGCCGTACGTGACCAGGGCGACGGCGCCGCTGGCGCGCGTCACTCGCCGCACCTCCTCGTAGTAGCGGGCGAGATCGAACCAGTGCGCCGCCTGCGCCGCGATGGCGAGGTCGACGCTCCGGTCGGCGAGCGGTGCAGCCTCCGCCCGGGCCACGCAGTAGCGGATCCGCGCAGCGCGATGTGCGGCGGCGATCTGTGCACCGCTGGCATCGGTGCCGATCACCAGCCCGAATCGCTCGCCGAGCGCGACTGAGAGCTGCCCCGAACCGCAGCCGCAATCCCAGGCGCGGTCATGATCGGAGGCGAGTGAGGTCAGAAAGTCCACGAGCTCGACAGGGTAGGCCGGCCGGTACGTCGCGTAGTCGTCGGCGTTGCCCGAGAAATGGTCGCCGAACGCGTTCACGGCCGCCTCAGCGGTGGGACGTAGGCAGCAGCTCGTCCAGGTCGACCTGGCCGACAAACGGTGGCAGCCGCTCGCCTAGCAGCAGCCGTCTGGCCACGTGCGTGATCTGACCGGCCGCGTAGCGCGCTTCGCCCGCCAGCTGCGGGTAACCGCACAGCACGGTGCCGACCTGTTCGAGCGAGCGTCGCGAGCGGGCCGAGATGCCGTCCCAGCCGCCGAGCCACTCCGTCAGCGCGCGGAAGAACGCGCGTGCCGACGGATACGCCTCGCGCGCGGGTTGCGCTTCGGCGATGCGGCCATGAAACACAGCCAGCTCGGGCCACAGAGCGTACGGCTCCACGCTCAGGAAGCCGCGTTCGTCGGCCGCGTACACGACATTCAGCCGCCGCTGCTTCGCCGCGAGCCGGATGTCGTGCTTGAGTCCGAGACTGTCGCACTCCTCGATGAGCAGATCGAGCCCGTCCAGGAAGCCGGCGAGGGTCTCGGCCGTGACGCCGTCCGGCAGCACGGTCAGATCGATGTACGGGTCGATCCGCACGATCCGGCGCGCGACGATGATCGCCTTGTTCCGACCCAGATCATCGAAGCCGGCGCCGAGACGATTCAGGTTCGACAGATCGAGCTCGTCGAAATCGGCGATGACCATCCGTCCGCAGAGGTGCTCCTGTGCGATCGCTACCGCGATCTCGCCGCCGACCGACAAACCCAGCACGCCGACGCAGCGCGCGCGCAGGCGCAGCTGCTCCTCGGCCGTGATCTTGTCACGGTTGCGGTTGGTGATCACCTCGAAATAGGCGTCGCGGCCAAGCAGGTGCACCACCCGCGCCAACCATGGTAGATAGACCCAGTTGCCCACCGCGGTGGCGCCGCCGGCGGCGTCGACGATCTCCTCCACCAGCGCAGCGCGTGCCGCGGCAGGCCCGGCCGGCAGACGCGCGGCGGCCAGCTCCGCGAGCTGCCTGCCGATCGGGTCGTGAAGGGCCACGGCGTGCGCGTGGCACAACGTCTGGAACTCGGCGAGCTCGGCGTCATCGAGGCGCACGAAAGACGGCCGCCATTCCGCCGCCGCCCCCGCTTCCGCGGACCCGAGTAGCTCGGCGAAGGCGGCCAGGTTCAGGGCGTCGTCGCCGTACCCGGCCATGCGAGTCTGTGCTGCCCCGGAGTCGCTCACCGCAGCGCCGACGACGGCGACCATGAGCCGAGCTGCAGCTCCCAGGTCTGTCCCACGAGATCATCGCCAAAGCTGTCGTGCGGCTCCTCGTGCACGAGGCGGAAGCCTTCCGCCTCGTAGATGCGCCGCGCGGCGTGCAGGACATCGTTCGTCCAGAGCATGATCGAGCGGTAGCCCGTACGACGCGCAAAGGCCAGGCACTCCTGCACCAGGCGACGCCCGATGCCGAGCCCTCGCGCCTTCGGCTCCACCAGCAGCAGGCGGAGCTGCGCGACGTCGTCCGCGTTGCGGACGCAGAACACCGAGCCCACGTTCTCCCCGTCCTTCTCCGCGACCCAGCAGCGCTCACGCTTCGGATCGAAATCCCGGATGAAGCCGGCCACGATCTCCGCCACCAGCCCCTCGAACCGCTCGTCCCAACCGAACTCCTGCGCGTACAGCACGCCGTGCCGCTGCACCACCCACCCCATGTCCCCCGCCTGATGCGGACGAAGAATGTACGGGACGCGCTGTTCCTCCCGCGCACCGAGCAGCGACTCGATCGCACCCATCGCGGATACCAGCCGCTCCTGATCCCCCACCGAAAGGTCGTCCAGCATTGCAGCGATGTCGCGCCGCGATGCCGCGTTCAGCTCCGCGAACGCGACCTGCCCCGTCGCCGTCAGCGCCAGTGGCTTGCGTCGCCCGTCTCGAGGCGAGGACGTGCGGGCCACCAGGCCGCGACGCTGCAACCGACGCAGGATCCGGCTCAGATAGCCCGCGTCCAGCCCCAGCTCGCCCGCCAGCGTCGTCGCCGTGGTGCTCTCGTGATGCGCCAGCTCGTACAGCACCCGCGCCTCCGCCAAGGAAAAGCGCGTCCGCAGCAGACCTTCCTCCAGCACGCCGATCCGCTTCGTGTAGAAGCGGCTGAAGCGCCGCACCGCCGCGATGCGCTCCAGCGCGCGGTTGCCGTCGTCGCTCCCCCTGGCGCTGGCTTCCATTCGTCCTGCCTCCGGTCGGCGCGCTCCCCGCGGATAGTTGCCAGTGTACAGCATAAGCTGGCTTCAGTCAACATCCGGTGGTCGCGCGGCCGGCGAAAGAACCCCCTTGCGCGGCCGGCTGCGATGTCTCATACATACGTATGAACAAAACCAAAACCAAAACCCCCGCGCTGCGCCCCAGCCCCAGCCCCAGCCCGAGCCCCAGCCCCACCACCGCGGACGCGACGCCGCAGGCGCTGATCGAGGCGGGGCGGCGGCTGTTTGCGCTGCGCGGCTTCGATGGGGCGTCGGTACGCGCGATCACGAGCGCGGCGGGCGCGAATCTGGGTGCGATCACCTACCACTTCGGCACGAAGGAGGAGTTCTACGAGCGGGTCGTGGAGGCGACGGTGGGTCCGTTCGCGGACGCAGTGGTGAGCGCGACGAGCGGAGCGTCGCCGGCGCTCGATCGGGTGGAGGCGGTGGTGCGTACCTACCTGGAATACCTGCTGGAGCATGGCGAGCTGCCGCGGTTCATGCTGCAGGGGCTGGTGCTGCGGGAGCGTCCTCCGGAGGCGGCGTTACGGCACCTTCGGCGCATCGTGGGCGCGCTGGTGGGGCTGGTGCGTGAGGGGCAGGGCAGCGGTGAAATCCGTGCGGGTCATCCGGTCGTGCTGGGCATGGGCATCATCTCGCAGGCGGTGCATCTGGCGGTTACACAGCGGGCGCTCGCGGCGGTGACGGGTCTGGACCTAAGCGATCCGCGCACGCGGGCAGAGGTGCTGGAGAACGTGACGCAGACCGCGCGCCGCGGCTTGGCGGCGGCTGGGGAGGTATTGTGATGAATGCGGGACCTGGGACGTGGCGCTGGCTGCTGGCGGTGGCTCTCGTGGCGACGTCGCCCGTGCCATTATGCGCGCAGGATCCGGCTGCGGCGGAACCGCAGCCGCTGACGTTGCAGCAGGCGGTGCAGCAGGTGATGCAGACGGCACCCGCGCTCCGCGGGGCCGAGGCGGCAGTGGATCGTGGCCGGTCGGGGCTCCGGCATGCGGGTGCGGCGCGGCTGCCGGGACTCGCGCTGGAAGCGTCGGCGGTGCGTTTCGCGGAGCCGATGATCGTGGCGCCGCTACACGGGCTCGATCCGGGTCGGCCGCCGGTCTTCGATGAAACGCTGCTGCAGAGTCAGCTCGTGCTGTCGTGGACGGTGTGGGATGGCGGCGTGAGGTCGGCGCGGATCGAGCGCGCGGCGGCACTGCTGGGCGCAGCGGAGGCCGGACGCGAGGTGGTGCGGCAGGCGCTGCTGCTGGAGACGGTGCAGACGTATCTGGACGCCGTGCTCGCCGGCGAGGTGCTGCGCTCGCAGCGGGCGCGGCTGGATGCGGCAGAAGGCGAGCGGCAGCGAGCAGCGGATCTGCTCGCTCGTGGGACCGTGGCGCGGGTGGATGTTCTGCGAGCCGATGCCGCACTGAGCGCGGCTCGCGCCGAGGTGCTGGAGGCGAGCGGTGCGCGGGCCGTGGCCGACCGTTCGCTGGCGCGATTGATGGGGCTGACCGCGGAGCCGGCGTGGACCGAGCTGGAGCCGCTGCGACTGGCCGCGCGTGAGGAGCTTCCCGATGGCGATGCGCTGGTCGCGCGCGCGCTGGCAGCCAGCTCCGAGCTCCAGGCCGCGCTGCGCCGAGTGGCCGCCGCCGCGGCGAGCGTCGCCGAGGCGCGTGCAGCATGGCTCCCTCGTTTGCAGGTCGGCGCGCGCTATACCGAATTCGCGTCGTCGCTGGGTCGAGAGAGCGGGGAGTGGCAGAGCGGCGTGTCACTCTCGTACCCGCTGTTCACCGGTGGCGCGCGCAACGCGGCGCACGCGGGCGCCGCGGCGGAGCTGGAGGAGGCGCAGGCGGATGCCGCACAGGTCGAGCTGCGGGTGCGGCAGGCGCTCGACGTGGCGAGAACGGCGTTCGAGACGGCAGGTGCGCGGATCAGCGCGTTGGCAGCGGCCGTCGCGCAGGCGGAGGAGGTCGCGCGGATCGAGCGGCTCGCGCTGGAGGTGGGCGCGGGCGTGCAGACGAACTATCTGACAGCGGAGGCGGAGCTGCTGCGTACGCGTGTGGCCTTGCACGGGGCGAGGCATGCCGAGCTGGTGGCGCGGGCCGAGTTGGCGCGCCTGATCGGCGAGCTGAGCGAGACGTGGCTCAGCACGAACCTGGAGGCGGTGCCGTGAACAGCGGGAACGGGAACGCGCGGCGGAAGCGGGTCGTGGCGATCGTGGTGGCCGCGGTTGTACTGACCGCAGCGGCTGCGTGGCTGCTGCTGCGCGGGAGCGCGCAGGATCGCGATACGCTGATGGCATCGGGCACGGTCGAGGCACGCGAGGCGGACCTGGGCTTTCAGAGCGCCGGCAGGATCACCGACATCGTCGTGCGCGAGGGGACGACGGTCGCCGCGGGCGCGCTGCTGGCGCGCCTGGACGCGGCCGAGCTCGAGGCGCGCGTGGCGCAGGCCGAGGCGCAGCTCGCTGCGGCGCAGGCTCGTCTGCAGGAGCTGGAGCGAGGCGCGCGGCCGCAGGAGCGGGCGCAGTCGAGGGCGGCGCTGGACGCGGCGCGGGAGCGTACGGAGGAGGCGGCTCGCGGGCTCGACCGTGCGCGGCAGCTGCACGAAGCTGGCGCGATCTCGCAGGAGGCGCTCGAGCGAGCGCAAACCGCATTCGACGTCGCACGGTCGCAGCAGACGCAGGCAGAGCAACAGCTCCAGCTCGTGCTCGACGGCGCGCGGCCAGAGCAGGTGGAGGCGCAGCGTGCGCTGGTGCGGCAGGCCGAGGCGCTCCTCGAGCAGGCGCGGGCGTCACTGGATCAAGCGTCGATCCGCGCCCCGTTCGCCGGTGTGCTGACCGTGCGCCATCGCGAGCGGGGCGAAACCGTGGCTCCTGGTCTGCCGGTGGTGAGTGTCATGGACCCGTCCGACCGATGGGTCCGCATCTACATCCGCGAGGATGCGATCGGACGCGTCGCGCTGGGGCAACGCGCGAGGATCCGCGCCGACAGCTATCCGGATTCGCTGTTCGCCGGCCGTGTCACCTTCATCGCGAGCGAAGCCGAGTTCACCCCGCGCAACGTGCAGACGGCGGAGGAGCGCGTGCGGCTGGTGTACGGCGTCAACGTGGGGATCGAGGGTGATCGGGGGCTCGCACTGAAGCCGGGCATGCCGGCCGATGTGTGGCTCGAGCTGAACGGCCGATGAGCGAGCCCGACGCGGTCCTGCTGCGCACGGCCGGCCTCACTCGCCGGTTCGGTGACCAGGTCGCTGTCGATCGACTCGACATCGTCGTTGCGCGCGGTGAGCTGTTCGGGCTGGTCGGTCCGGACGGAGCTGGCAAGACCACGACGCTACGCATGCTCGCGGGGGTGCTGCCGCCGAGCGCAGGCGACGCCTGGATCGGCGGCCTGAGCGTGCGCGAGCAACCCGAGAGCGTGAAGCCGCGGCTGGCGTACATGGCGCAGCGCTTCGGTCTCTACGAGGACCTGACCGTGCGCGAGAACATCGACTTCTATGCCAGCCTGTATCACGTGCCGCGCTCCACGCGGGAGGATCGACTCGAGCGTCTGTACGCGTTTTCCGGACTGGGCCCGTTCGAGCGGCGGCTGGCCGGCGCGCTCTCGGGCGGCATGAAGCAGAAGCTTTCGCTCTGCTGTGCGCTGATCCACCGGCCTGAGCTCCTGCTATTGGACGAGCCCACCTTCGGCGTCGACCCGATCTCGCGTCGTGACTTGTGGCTGATCCTGCACGAGATGATCGCGGACGGCGTGACCATCCTGGTCAGCACCGCGTATATGGACGAGGCGGAGCGCTGCGATCGCGTCGCGCTGCTGGACCATGGACGGGTGCTGGCGACCGCTGCACCCGCTGCTTTGCAGCAGACCTTGCCGGGGCAGCTGCTGGCCGTGCAGACGACCGAGCCCCGGCGTGCGCGCGATGTGCTGCGCGCGGCGCCGGGCGTGCGGCGAGCGGTGCTGTTCGGCAATGCGGTGCACGTGCTGCTGCAGCAGCATGCGTCGGCAGCCGGTGCGGCCGAGGCGCTCACGACCGCCGGCGTTCCGATCGACCGCATGGAGCCGATCGCCGCGACACTCGAGGACATCTTCATCGAGCGCGTTGCGACCACGGGCCAGCATGCCTGATGCAGTCACGGTCCATACCCTGACGCGCTCGTTCGGTGATTTCGTCGCCGTCGACGGTGTGAGCTTCGCCGTCCGCCGCGGCGAGATCTTCGGCTTTCTCGGACCGAACGGCGCCGGCAAGACGACGACCATCAGGATGCTGGCCGGATTGCTCCGCCCGACGGCGGGTGGCGGCACGGTGGCGGGCTTCGATATCGGAACCGAGCAGCATGCGATCCGCTCGCGCATCGGCTACATGTCGCAGCGATTCTCGCTCTACGGCGATCTCACGGTCCACGAGAACATCGATCTGTTCGCGGGGCTTTACGGCGTCCGGGGCCAGCGTCGCGCTGCGCGCCGTGAATGGATCCTGGACATGGCGGGCCTGCAGCGTGAGCAGGCACGGCTGACCGCCGACCTGCCTCTCGGGTGGAAGCAGCGGCTGGCCCTGGGCTGCGCCCTGCTGCACGAGCCGGAGATCCTGTTCCTCGACGAGCCCACCTCCGGCGTCGATCCGCTGGCTCGCCGCGCGTTCTGGGATCTGATCGACGAGCTGGCGAGCCGCGAGACCACCGTTCTGGTCAGCACGCATTACATGGAGGAGGCGGAGTACTGCAACCGTCTGTTGCTGATGAACCGGGGTCGGTTGATCGCGGAAGGGTCGCCGGCGGCGCTGCGCGGGCTCATGCGCGAGCCGATCATCGAGCTGCAGACCGCGGATCCGGCCGCCGCCGTCGAGGCGCTGCGCGGGGTGGAGGGCGTGCTCGAGGCGTCCATGTTCGGCCGTGCCGTGCACGTCGTGATCGCGCCGGACCCGCTCATGGATTCGCGCCTGCGAGCGGCGCTGGCCGCGCGCGGGCTGGACTGCCACGGGCTGCGCGAGGTCGCGCCGACGCTCGAGGATGTGTTCGTCGCACTCGTCCGCCGCGAGGGCGGCGCGCGCAGCGGCTGAGGGTCGGTGTTGAGCACGACGCGCTTGCTCGCCATGGCAAGGAAGGAGTGGATCCAGCTCCGACGCGACCGGAGGAGCATGGCGCTGGCCTTCGCCCTGCCGGTGCTGCTGCTGCTGTTCTTCGGCTACGCGATCACCTGGGATGTGAAGGATCTGCAGCTGGCCGTCCTGGATCAGGACCGCTCGCGCGCCAGCCGCGGCCTGGTCGATGCCTTCGCCGCCAGCGGCTACTTCAGCGTGGTTCGGCGGCTGGACCGTGCGGCCGAGAGCGATCGGCTACTCGAGCAAGGCACGGTCGACGCGATCCTGGTGATCCCGCGCGGCTTCATGCGCGACCTGGCGGCGGACCGGATCGCACCCGTGCAGCTGCTGCTGGATGGCGCGGACGCGAATACGGCGACGATCGCGCTGAACTACGCCGACGCGATCACCGCACGGTACTCGCGCGGCGTGCTGCTACGCGGCCGGCGCCTCGAACCGCCGGCAGTCGCCGAGATTCGCGTGTGGTACAATCCCACGTTGGAGAGCCGGAACATGATCGTGCCCGGCCTGATCGCAGTCATCATGTCGATCATCGCCGCCATGCTGACGGCTCTGACGATTGCACGGGAATGGGAGCGCGGCACGCTCGAGCAGCTCGTCGCCACACCCGTGCACCGGCTCGAGGTCGTCTTCGGCAAGCTGATCCCGTACATCGGCATCGGCCTGCTCGACGTCTGCTTCGCGGTGCTCGCCGGCATCATCATCTTCGGCGTCCCCTTTCGCGGCAGTGTGCTACTGCTGGGCGCGCTGACGCTGCTCTTCCTGATCGGTGCGCTCGGCCTCGGCATCTTCATCTCTGCCGTGCTGCGCAGCCAGGTGCTCGCGACCCAGGTAGCGATGGTCGCCACCTACCTGCCGGCACTGCTGCTCTCCGGATTCCTCTACGACATCGCCAGCATGCCCGCCGCGCTGCGCGCAGTGACGTACGCGATCCCGGCGCGGTACTACATCGCCGTCACGCGCGGCGTATTCCTCAAGGGTGTCGGCATCGAGGTGCTGTGGATCCAGGCGCTCTCGATGCTGATCTTCGCCCTCATCGGACTTGCGCTGGCCACCGTCTTCTTTCGCAAGCGGATCAGCGCATGAACGCGGCGGGCTCCTGGCAGCGCATCCTGGCGCTGGTGCGTAAGGAATGGCGCCAGCTATTCCGGGATCCCAAGACCAAGCGGATCATCTTCGTCTCGCCGGTCATCCAGCTTCTGTTGTTCGGCTACGCAGTCAACACGGACGTGCACCACGTCGCGACGGTGGTGGTCGACCAGGACGGCACCGCCGCCTCGCGCGCGCTGGTCGATGCTCTGACCGCCGGCGAGTACTTCGTGGTGGCGCGCCGGTCGCAGGACAGCCGCACGCTGCAGCATGAGCTGGACGCTGGCCGGGCGACGCTCGGCGTCATGATCCCGCAGGGGTTCTCCGCCGACCTCGCCGCCGGTCGCGGCGCACGAGTGCAGATGCTGATCGACGGGACGAACTCGAACACGGCGACCGTGGCGCAGGGCTATGCCGGCCGCATCATGCAGCAGTTCGGCCGCGAGCACGCCACGCGACAGCTGCCGAACGGTGCCGTCGAGCTGCGCGCCCGAGCCTGGTACAACCCCGAGCTGGCGAGCCGCGTCTACAACGTGCCGGCCGTGATTGGCGCGCTGCTGCTGCTGATGTGCCTGCTGCTCACGGCCCTCGCCGTGGTACGCGAGCGTGAGCTCGGCACGCTCGAGCAGCTGCTGGTCAGCCCGCTCACACCGACCGAGCTGATCCTCGGCAAGACGCTGCCTGTCGCCCTCGTGGCGCTGATCGATCTGGTGCTGATCAGTACCGTGGCGATCCTGTGGTTCGATGTGCCGTTCCGCGGCAGTGCCTTTGCCCTTCTCATCGGCGCCCTGGTCTACATCATAGCCTCGCTCGGCACCGGTCTGCTCATCTCTACGGTGTCACGCACCCAGCAGGAGGCATTCATGGGCATGTTTCTGCTCATCCTGCCCGCCCTGGTGCTCTCCGGATTCCTCTACCCGATTCACACGATGCCGCAGATCTTCCAATGGCTCACGCTGCTGAACCCCGTGCGCTACTTCCTCGAGATCGTGCGCGCGATCTTCCTGAAGGGCGCCGGCATCGCCGACCTCTGGCCGCAGTACCTCGCCCTCACGCTCATGGCCATGCTCGTGCTGAGCCTCGCCCGGCGACGCTTTGCGAGGACCATGGCATAGCCGCGGACGCCGCCATTGCGTCCCGTGACGGGGCCTCGTTCGTCGGCGCTGCTGACTCAGAACTCCGGCCGCAACGCCTCTTCCGCCGCTTCGAACTGCGTGATCCGCACCGCCCCCTCCGGAAATCGCGCCACGATCTCCAGCTCCCCACCCATCGCCGCGATCACCGAGCGCAACGTGCTGATATGCATGTCCGCCCGCCGCTCAAGCTTCGAGACCGCGGATTGGTATGTGCCCAGGCGCGTCGCCAGCTCCTCCTGCGTCAGGTCTCGCGATCGCCGCAGCTCGTCCAGCTGCATCGCGGCCGCGATCGAGTCCGCCCGCCGTTGTGCGCGCTCCCTGACTTCCGCTGGAAGCTCCGCCTGCAGCTCCCGATACTTGTTGCCCATGCCTGCACTCCTGCTCCTGCCGCGGCTGATTGGGGCTGTGAGACAGCTTTTCGCTGCACTACGTATACCACGACCTCACAGGAACTTACAGGTTCCCTCCACCAACAGGATGACGCGCCGCGCCGGATCGTACCGGTACAGCACCTCCGTCGCGATCCCTTCCTCCTCGATCCGCAGGCCCCACAATCGCTGTTCGGCCGGCGCTCCCGGCCCACCGCCGCGCGCCTGACCGAGTAGCGGGCCGCCTCGCTCCAGAACCTGGACCAACGCGTCGATCCGGCCGCGCTGCTCGAGCGTCAGAGATGCCCACCAGCGACCGAATGACTCGGTGTATTCGACCTCCCAGTTCACCCTGGCTACCACCCATTCAGCGGTGAGCGCATTCCGCGCGGTGCATAATGGCGAGTCTCCGGCGGGGGTGTCAACAAATGTTTCTGGGCGCCGCCGGCAACGCACCGGCACGCCCGCTGCACCTCGGCGCCCGACACGCCGTTCAGAGAGGACAGTGACTGGGATGACGAGCAGGACGAAGGTGCGCCGAGCGCGGAGCAAGGGAGCGAAGGGAGCGAAGGGAGCGAAGGAGGCGAAGCCGGCGAAGCGGCCGAAGGCGTCGCGGTCGGGGCTGGCGGCGTCGCCCGATCCGAAGCGAGAGCAGAAGGCGAAGGGCGGTCCAGGAGCGCAGCAGCAGGAGTGGCCGGGGAGCGATGAGGCGCTGCGGCCGCAGGCGGATCACGGTGAGCGGGATTACCGGGGGAGCGGGAAGCTGGAGGGTCGCCGGGCGCTGATCACGGGCGGTGACAGCGGCATCGGTCGCGCGGTCGCCATCGCGTTCGCGCGCGAGGGCGCCGACGTCGCGATTGCGTACTACAACGAGCACGAGGATGCGGCGGAAACCGTGAAGTGGGTGGAGGGGGCGGGGCGCAAGGCGGTGGCGATCGCGGGCGATCTGACAGATCCGACGCACTGCCGCGAGGCGGTTGCGGAGACGGCGGAGGCGCTCGGCGGTCTGGACATCCTCGTGAACAACGCTGCCATACACGTCGACCGCAGCGACATCCGCGACATCACGCCGGAGCAGCTCGACTGGACGTTCCGCACGAACATCTACTCGTTCTTCTGGACGACGCAGGCTGCCCTGGACCACATGGAATCGGGCGCGGCCATCATCAATACCGGGTCCGTCGTAGCGCTGCGGGGCAGCAAGGATCTGCTGGACTACTCGGCGACGAAGGGCGCGATCCATGTGTTCACGATGTCGCTGGCGCAGGCGCTGGCCGAGCGCGGGATCCGGGTCAACTGCGTGGCGCCGGGACCGGTGTGGACGCCGCTGATTGCGTCGACGCGGCCGGCGCAGAAGGTGGCGGAGTTCGGCAGCGACACGTACTGGGAGCGGCCGGCGCAGCCGGTCGAGCTCGCGCCGGCGTACGTGTTCTTCGCGGCTGCGGACTCGCGGTACTGCACGGGGGAGGTGCTCGCGATTACGGGTGGGGCGGCGTCGCGCTAGGGGGGTCCATGCGGGACGTGTTGCCAGACGTTGCTGCGTTAGGCCTTAGGGGTCCATGCGGGACGTGTTGCCAAGCGTTTTTGCGTTAGGCCTTAGGGGTCCAGCCGGATCGGGCTTGCTGCCGCCGTCGCATTAGGCCCGCGACTGGGCTGCCTAACGCGACGGCGGCGGCGCAACCCACCTGTCGGGACCCCTGACGCCTAACGCAGAAGCGGCCGCACCGCCCACCTGCCTGGACCCCTGCGGCGCGAATGCGCCGCCCGCGTTGCCGCGAACGCACCTGCGCGGCAAATTCAGCTGCTCACGACAACCGCGGGGGACAGATGCCGGATACGCTCACGATCACCGACAACCGCACGGGCAAGCAGTACGAGGTCCCGATCATGGCGGGCACCTATCCCGATTACGGCTCGGCGATTCCAGCGACGGCGCTTCGACAGATCAAGGCGCACGAGGAGGACTTCGGGCTGCTCGGCTATGATCCGGCGTTCACGAACACGGCGTCGTGCAAGAGTGCGATCACGCACATCGACGGTGAACGAGGCATCCTGCGACACCGCGGCTACCCGATCGAGGAGCTGGCGGAGCAGAGCACGTTCCTGGAGGTCGCGTACCTGCTGCTGTATGGCGAGCTGCCCACCGCCGACGAGCTCGCGGCGTGGACTCACAACATCACGTACCACACGCTCATTCATGAGAGCATCAAGAAGTTCATGGATGGGTTCCATTACGACGCACACCCGATGGGCGTGTTGGTGAGCACGGTCGCGGCCTTGTCGACCTTCTATCCGGAGTCGAAGGACATCTCGAACGCCGGGGTGCGGGAGAAGCAGCTGCATCGGTTGATCGCAAAGATGCCGACGATCGCCGCGTTCGCATACCGGCATCGTGCGGGTCTGCCGTACGCCTACCCGGACAACGACCTGACGTACACGGGCAACTTCCTGAGCATGATGTATCGGATAGCGGAGCCGCAGTACTCGCCCGATCCGGTACTGCAGCGTGCGCTCGACGTACTGTTCATCCTCCACGCGGATCACGAGCAGAACTGTAGTGCGAACGCGATGCGGAGCGTGGGCAGCTCACAAGCTGACCCGTACGTATGTGTGGCGGCGGCAGCCGCGGCGTTGTACGGGCCGCTGCACGGCGGCGCGAACGAGCAGGTCTTACGGATGCTGCATCAGATCGGACGCAAGGAGCGCGTGCCCGATTACATCCGCCGGGTGAAGCAGGGCGAGTTCCGGCTGATGGGTTTCGGCCACCGCGTCTACAAGAACTACGATCCTCGCGCCAAGATCCTGAAGGAGATGGCGACGCAGGTCCTCGACGTCACGGGTCGCACACCGCTACTCGAACTGGCCATGGAGCTCGAGAGGATCGCGCTCGAGGATGACTATTTCGTCGAGCGCAACCTGTATCCGAACGTCGACTTCTACTCCGGCATCATCTATCAGGCCATGGGCTTTCCGGTCGACATGTTTCCGGTGTTGTTCGCGATTCCGCGGACGGCCGGGTGGCTGGCGCAGTGGCAGGAGATGCTGGTGGACAGCGAGCAGCGGATCGCCCGGCCGCGCCAGATCTACATCGGCGAGGACAAGCGCAGCTACGTGCCGCTCGAGCAGCGCGAGCGGCAGCCGGCGGGCGCGGCCTCCTGAGCCGATGCGGCTGCCTGCGCTGCTGGATGCGTCGTGGGAAGCGCGCCGCTCACTGAGTCGCGATCCGCTGAGACGGCCCGCCCGGACGCTGCTGGTCCTCGGCGCGGGCACTGCCACTGCTGTGCTCGGGCTTTTCACGGTGCGCGGCGGCCTACCGCCGGACCTGCTGGCTCGACTGACCGTGCGACCGGTCACGGCCGTCGAGCTCGGCTTCGCCTGGAAGCCCGACGCGCTCTCGCCGGCGGCGCTCGAGCAGGCGGGACTCGATGCTCTGCTGCGTATCATGCTGGCCCTCGGCTTCTGCGCGCTGGCTGCGGCATGTCTCGCCGTGGCCGTGATGCTGATCGGTCACGCGCGGGCGAAGCGCGAGGAGATCGGGCTCCGTCTGGCACTTGGAGCGACGCGACGCAGTGTGCAGGCGCAGCTGCTGGTGGAGAGCGTCCTGCTTGCCAGCCCGGCTCTCGCGGCGGGCTTGCTGCTGGGCGTGGCCGGCCGCGAGCTGCTCACGCACGCGTGGCCGCATGACGCGGGCGCAGGCGTCGGCTGGGCGCTCGCGGCGTTCGCGCTCGGCTGCTCGGTGGTGCCGCTGCTCGCACTCGGGCTGTTGCCCGCGCGCGTGGATGCGCGCCGGCCGCTCCGGAGTGGTGCAGCCTCTGCGACTGACGGCAATGGCAGGCCCGTGACCGGCCGCGGGCTCGCCGCCCTCCAGATCGCGCTCACGCTGATGCTGCTCACGGGTGGGGGTCTGCTGCTCCGCGCCCGCGCGCCTGACGGCAGCGAGCCGGAGCCGGGGCGTGTCGATCGAGCGGTCGTGGCCGCGGCGCTGGTTGCGCCGGCCGCAGGTGGCGAGCTGGCGCGCCAGCACGGTGCGCTCGCGGATGCGTTGCGCCAGGCGTTCGGCGTGGGGCGCTCGGCACTGGCGTCGCCCGGCGCGTGGAACGGTCTCGGCACGCAGGATCGGGTGCGCGCAATGTGCGGCGGCTGCCCATGGGGCGGTTTGAGCGTGCCGATGATTCAGGGTTCGGCGGTCCATCACGCGATCTCGCCCGGTTATTTCGACACGCTCTCCATCCGCGTCATCCGGGGTCGTGCGATCGAGCGCGGCGACGTCGCGGCCGCGCCACCCGTCGCGGTCATCAACCGCACGGCAGAGAACGCGCTCTTCCGTACCGTCGAGCCGCTGGGTAAACCGATTCAGATCGGCGGCTTCGACGGGCGCTGGTACACCGTGGTCGGCGTGGTCGATGACACGCCGGTCATCGGCCTGGGGGCGTCTCAGCAGCCGCGTCCGGCCGTGTACCTTTCGCTGCAGCAGCACCCGCCGCCGGCTGTCGAGGCGTTCGCAACGGGCGACGCGGCGTCCGCCGCGACACTCGCCGAAATCGGCTTCGCGGCGGGCTACGCGGTGCGTAGCGCGGCGCCGCTCGTCGAGTGGACGAGGTTCCGGGCGGCGCCCGCCCGCTGGGCCGCCGCCGTGCTGCTGCTGCTCGCCGCGCTCACGCTCGGCATCGCGGCGTACGGCGTTCGGGCTGCTGCGGCGTTCTTCGTCCAGGCGGCGCGACGCGAGATCGGCGTGCAGCGCGCGCTGGGCGCACGCCGCCGCGACATCGTGACCATGGTCCTTGGCTGGGCGGGTGCGGCGAGCGTCCGCGGCGTCGCCGCAGGTGCGTTCGGCGCGCTCGCCGTCGGCCGCTACCTGCAGCTCCACGTCTCGGGCGTGCAGCTCTTCGATGCGCCGCTCTTCCTCGTCATCGCGGCGGTGCTGACCGTCGCGACGCTGCTGGGCGCGCTCGGACCCGCGCTGGCCGCTGCGCGCCTCGATCCCGCCGCGGCGCTGCGCGTCGAGTAGCGGCCGTCGCTCGTCCTCCTCTACTGCGGCAGCAGATCGCGCGCGCTCAGGATGAACTCCTCGTCCGCCATCCGGCGGTCGTAATCGACGAAGATCGCGGTCGGATAGCCGTACGCCGACTCGTACGTCGCGTGGAAATCGTCCGGGCGCTGGCCGAGGGCATCCTCGATCCGATCGAACATTCCTGCCACGGTCAGATATGGCTGTTGCGCGACCGCGGCCGGGACCGGCTCGCCGGTGTCGGCGTAGTGCGCCTCGAGCACCGTGCGATCGCGCGCGGCGACGCGGATCGCACGCGTGAATTCCGGCAGGCACTCGCAGCTACGCTGCACGACGATCTGGTAGGAACCTAGCGCCGCCGCGTCCCAGCGTGCGCGAGCCCGCATGAGCTCGCGTTCCGGCTCGCTGCCCGGCTCGGTCAGCCCGCACGCCGCGAAGGCCGTGCAGGCGGTGACCAGGACTGCCAATCTGCGGACCATCGCTCCCTTCAAGCGCTGTTGACGTTAGAACGCGCGAGCGCCGCGGGTTGTGGCGCCGGATCACGGCGAGCCACCGGCTGCGCGCGGCGCGACGTCGCCCCGGTGCGCTCTGGTTGCACCCGGGCCGGGCGGCGCGCAAGTTGATCCATCTGGCAACCTCATCCCTCAGAGATCACGCCCATGAGCACGCTTCGACCGATCCGGAGAGCAATCCAAGCGGCCGCCCCCTTCGTACTGATCGCGGCGCTCGTGACATCGTCTGAGACAGCAGCGCAAACGCCTACCGGCGGCGGCCTCGACGCGGCGCTCTTCGGAGAGCTGGAGTACCGCTCGATCGGCCCGAGTCGGGGCGGCCGCGTCACCGCAGTGCACGGCGTGGCGCAGCAGCCCGGGACCTACTACATGGGCTCGACGGGCGGTGGCGTGTGGAAGAGCGAGGACTACGGCCGGAACTGGAGACCGATCGCGGACGCGTACCTCGAGACCGGCTCGATCGGCGCGATCGAGGTGGCCGCAGCCGACCCCGGCGTGGTGTACGTCGGCACTGGCTCGGACGGCATCCGCAGCAACATCATCACCGGGCGCGGCGTGTACAAGTCCACGGACGCGGGGGAGACGTGGAGCTTTGTCGGGCTGCGCGACGTCGGTCAGATCGGCGCGGTCGAGGCGCACCCGGGCAATCCGGACATCGTCTACGTCGCCGCGATCGGACATGCCTTCGGTCCGAACCGGGACCGCGGCGTCTACAAGTCGACGGACGGCGGCCGCACCTGGCGCAATGTGCTGTTCGTCTCGGACAGCACCGGTGCCGTCGATCTCGAGCTCGCGCCGGACAACCCGAACGAGATCTACGCGTCGATGTGGCGCGGAGAGCGCAAGCCCTGGACGATCATCAGCGGCGCGCGTGAAGGCGGCATCTGGAAGTCGGAGGATGGCGGTGAGAGCTGGCGCAAGCTGGAGGGCGGGCTGCCCGACGGTCTGTTCGGCAAGAGCGATCTCGCCGTATCGGCCGCCGATCCGGATCGTGTCTACGCACTGATCGAAGCGCCCGAGCCCGAGGACGGTCTCTATCGCTCCGATGACCGCGGTCGCACCTGGCGACAGGTCAGCAGCTTCAACCCGCTGCTGAACCGGCCCTTTTATTACACGAACGTGGACGCCGATCCCACCGACGCCGACATCGTGTACGTCAACAACGAGGGGTTCTTCAGGTCCGTTGATGCGGGCGCGAACTGGGAGCGCGTCAGCACGCCGCATGGCGACAACCACGACATGTGGATCGACCCCAACGACCCCGACGTCTGGGTCCAGTCGAACGACGGCGGCGTGAACGTCACGCTGGACGCTGGCCGGACCTGGTCCACACAGCTCAACCAGCCGACTGCCGAATTGTACCAGGCCGCTGTCGACAATCGCTTCCCCTACTGGGTCTACGCGGGCCAGCAGGACAATAGCACGATCGGGGTGCCGAGCCGACCGCCCGCGACCTGGGGTCCGGACCATCGCGCCGGCTGGTGGATCCACGTCGGCGGCTGCGAGACGGGCCCCGTCGTGCCGAAGCCGGATGACTGGCGCATCGTCTACGCCAACTGCAAGGGCCGCTTCGGCGTGTACAGCCACGTCACCGGCCAGGAGCAGCAGTACTACGTGGGCGCGTCGAACATGTACGGCCACAATCCGCGCGACTTGCAATACCGCTTCCAGCGCGTCTCACCGATCGAGGTGTCGCCGCACGATCCGGAAGTGGTCTATCATGCCTCGCAGTTCCTGCACCGGACCAGTGACGGCGGCGTGACCTGGGAGACGATCTCGCCCGACCTCACCTGGAACCCCACCGAGGGGCAGGTGGTCTCCGGCTCGCCGATCACGCGCGACATCACCGGCGAGGAGTTCTATTCGACCATCTATGCGGTCGAGGAGTCGCCCCTCGAGCCCGGACTGATCTGGGTCGGTTCGAACGACGGGCTCGTACACGTCACGCGCGACGGCGGTCGCACCTGGACCGATGTGACGCCGCCGGATCTGCCGCCCGGCGGCCGCGTGCAAAGTGTCGCGCCCTCGCCGCACGATCCGGCCAAGGCCTACGTCGCCGTGTACCGGTTCCTCTATGCCGACGACTTCGAGCCGTACATCTACCGGACCGTCGATTTCGGCCGGAGCTGGAGCCGGTTGACCACGGGGGAGAACGGCATCCCGGCCGATTTCCCGACGCGGGTCGTGCGCGAGGATCCGGACCGCGCCGGACTGCTCTATGCCGGCACCGAGTTCGGCATGTTCATCTCGTTCGACGACGGCGCGTTCTGGCAACCGCTCCAGCTCAATCTGCCGCGCACGCCGATCACCGACATCATCGTGCACCAGCAGGACCTCGTCTTCTCGACCATGGGACGAGGCTTCTGGATCCTCGATGACGTGTCGCGGCTGCAGCAGCTTTCGCCGCAGGTGGCGAGCGCCGAGGTGCAGCTGTTTAGGCCGCGGGCTGCCTATCGCACGCGCTATCGTGGCGGCTTCGGCTTTCAGGCGCCGAACCCGGCCGATCCGCGGTTCCCGCCACCCGGCGCGACCATCGATTACTACGTTGCCAGCGAGCCCGCCGGCGAGGTGACGCTGGAGATCCTGGACGCGAGCGGCACCGTGATTCGCAGCTTCTCGAGCGACGCGCCGGGTGAGGTGTCGGCCGTCGCGCAGGACATGCGCGAGCCCTTCCTGCTGCGGATGGGCACGCCTCGGCTGGCGAAGGCTGCCGGTGCGCACCGCTTCACCTGGGGCCTCGACCTGTCCGGCCCGTGGCATGCAGACGAGGGCCGCAGCGGGCGCGGCGGTCCCATGGTCCTGCCCGGTGATTACCAGGTGCGGCTGACCGCGAACGGTGTCAGCCAGACCCAGCCGCTGACGGTACGCATCGACCCGCGGCTCCCCGAAGCCGGCGTCACGCTCGCCGACCTCGAGGAGCAGCTCGAGCTGAACCTGCAGATCCGGGACGCGGTCACCGAGGCGCGTATGGCGGCGGCCCGTATCGAGGCCGCCCATCAGCGACTCACCGAGGCGCCCGCCGAGGACGTCGCAGAGCGACTCGCCGACATCGAGCGCCGGCTCCTCACCGCCTCCGAGCCCGGCATCCGCTATCCTCAGCCGATGCTGCTTGCACAGCTCGAGTATCTGTACAGCATGAGCACCACCGCGGATCAGCGGCCCGGCCGCGACGCGCACGCACGCTATTCCGAGCTGCGGGCCGAGCTGGACGCGCTGCTGGGCAGCTTGACCGAGACGACGAGCGCGATCGCAGCGGCCGGCCGGCCGTTCGACCGGCCGTGAGGGGCCCAGCCGTGCAGGCGGGGCCGGCAGTAGCGCGAGGCAGGGAGGGGTCCAGCCGTGCAGGCGGGGCCGGCAGCAACGCGTTAGGCAGGGAGGGGTCCAGCCGTGCAGGCGGCGCCGGCAGTAGCGCGTTAGGCCTTAGGCGGCGCGCGGCCCCCCTCCCGCCTAACGCAAAAGCGCCGCTCCGGCCCGCCCGCCTGGACCCCTAACTCAGAAGCGCCGCTCCGACCCGCTCGCCTGGGCCCCTACCGCCTAACGCAGAAGCGCCGCCCCGGCCCGCCCGCCTGGACCCCTCTCAGTACCTGTAATGCTCGCTCTTGTACGGGCCGCCGGGGTCGACGCCGATGTACTTGGCCTGCCCGGGGGTGAGCTGGGTCAGCTTCACGCCCAGGTGATCGAGGTGCAGGCGCGCGACCTCCTCGTCCAACTGCTTGGGCAGGATGTAGACCTTCTTTTCGTACATGTCGTTGTTCTGATGCAACTCGATCTGCGCCAGGACCTGGTTCGAGAAGCTCGCCGACATGACGAAGCTCGGGTGGCCGGTCGCGCAGCCCAGGTTCAGCAGCCGACCTTCCGCCAGGATCAGGACGCTGTGGCCGTCGGGGAAACGGAACTCATCATACTGTGGCTTGATGTTGATCCGCTCGAGCCCCTCGACCTTCTTCAGGCCGGCCATGTCGATCTCATTGTCGAAATGGCCGATGTTGCCGATGATCGCCTTGTCCTTCATGCGCTTCATGTGCTCGACCGTGATGACGTCGCGGTTGCCCGTGGCCGTGATGAAGATGTCGGCGCGGTCGACGACCTCCTCCAGCGTCGTGACCTCGTAGCCCTCCATTGCCGCCTGCAGCGCGCAGATCGGATCGATCTCCGTAACCATCACCCGTGCGCCCTGGCCTCGGAGCGCCTGCGCGCAACCTTTACCGACCTCACCGAAGCCGCAGACGACCGCCACCTTGCCGCCGATCATGACGTCGGTCGCGCGGTTCAGTCCGTCGATGACCGAATGCCGGCAGCCGTAGATGTTGTCGAACTTCGACTTCGTCACCGAGTCGTTCACATTGATCGCGGGGAATAGTAGCGTGCCCGCCCGCATCATCTCGTACAGCCGGTGCACCCCTGTCGTGGTCTCCTCCGAGACGCCGCGGATCCCCGCCGCCAGGCGCCGCCAGTGCCCTGAATCACGTGCCTGCTCGCGACGCAGGACCTCCAGGATGACGCCCCATTCTTCCGGCTCGCTCTCGGCATCGAATTCAGGAACCCGACCGGCCCGCTCGAACTCGACGCCCTTGTGCACCAGCAGCGTCGCGTCGCCGCCGTCGTCCAATAGCAGGTTCGGCCCCGAGCCGTCCGGCCACACCAAAGCCTCGGCCGTGCACCACCAGTACTCCTCGAGCGTCTCGCCCTTCCAGGCGAACACCGCGCAGCCGCGTGGCTCATCGACCGTGCCGTCAGGACCCACGGCGACCGCAGCCGCAGCCGCGTCCTGTGTCGAGAAGATGTTGCACGATACCCAGCGCACAGCCGCGCCCAGCTCCAGCAGCGTTTCGATCAGGACCGCGGTCTGCACCGTCATGTGCAGCGAGCCCATGATCCTCGCACCCGCGAGCGGCTGCGCCGCGCGATAGCGCTCGCGCAAGGCCATCAGCCCCGGCATTTCATGCTCGGCGAGGCGAATCTCATGGCGACCCGCTGGTGCCTGCCCGATGTCGCGCACCTTGAATGGAAGCCGACCACGCTCCGCGCTGCCGTCTGGCTTCTCCGTCATCACTGCAGTACCCATCATTCCTCACCGAGCTGAATGGACTGTCTGCCGAGCCGCCCTTCGGCCGCCCCGACCGCCGTCAATGCGAACAGCACCGGACCCTGCGCGCGACGATCCGGCGGCAACGTACGATGAACGACGCGCTCGAATCCGGCCTCCCGCACCCAACCCTCGATCTGCTCACGATCGAAACCCTGCCACACATGGCCCATGCGCTCACGCAGGTCGGCTCGCGCATGCGCGATCATGTCCACCACCAGCAGCCGACCGCCGTCCGCCAGAATCCGCCGCGCCTCATCCAGAACCGCCGCCGGTTGCGCCACGTAGTGGAGCACCAACGACAGAATTGCCAAGTCGACGGCGCCATCCTCCAGCGGCAGCGCCTCCAGCTCGCCCGCTCGTAGCTCGACGTTCTCATAGTCGGCCAACCGCCGTCGAGCCGCCGACAGCATCGCACGCGACTCGTCGACGCCGATCACGCGCCGCACGAACGGCGCCAGCTTCGTAGCCACGGCACCCGTCCCGCAACCCAGATCGGCCACCAGCAGATCGTCGTCCAGCAACGCCAGCAACGCGCCCAGATCGGCGCTCTCGCCGAACAGCTCAGCGCGCAGCTGATCCCATTCCGCGGCCGCCGTCGCAAAGAACTGTTGCGAGCGCGTGCGACGTTGCTTCAGTGCGCTCCTCGCACGCGCCTCGTCGTGCGTCGATCGCACCGCCGTCGCCGCCTGCTCCTGCACCGCCTTCCACAGTCGACGCGCCGCGCCGTCCAGGCTGCGCGCCAGTCGGTAGTAGCGGCTCGGACCCTCCGCCCGCGTCTGCAGCCAGCCCTGATCCACCAGATGTCGCAGGTGCCGGCTCACCGTCGACTGCGGCAGCTGCACCGCCTCGCACAGCTCCGACACGCTCATCTCGAAACGCTCGAGCAGAAGCAGCAGCCGGGCCCGCGTCGGGTCGCTGAGGGTCGCGAGACGATCGAAGACCGCACCATTATCCATAGATCCGGATATAAGGATGAAGCCGCAGCGCCCGAGTCGCAAGGGGCTTTCCGGCCTTTGAGCGGGGATTCTGCGGCGGGCGGGGACCGGGCCAGCCCGCGGACATCGCAGGCACCGGGGGCCGCGGCACCCCTGCGCCGCACCGGCTCAGGCCGCGTACGGCCAGCGGCATCCCCGCGCCGCACGGGCTCAGGCCGCGTACCGGCC
>JBOHRE010000016.1:0-45215 GCA_050732635.1 Longimicrobiales bacterium
GAGCCGGAGCGGCCGAGCGAGCCGCGTACGCGGCCGAAGCGCGTGGCCGATGTGCTGCCCGCGAGGCCCGCACCGGCAGCCAGCGCGGGCCCCGGCGGCCAGGTGCGGATTCAGGCCGAGGGCTTCACCAGCGACGGCCGGCGCAAAAAGAAGGACAAGCGCAAGAAGAAGCAGCGTGTCGACCAGGATGCGGTGCAGGAGAACATCCAGCGCGTCATGGCGGAGCTGCGCGGCGGCAAGCCGACGAAGCGGGGTCGTCGCCAGCGCGCGGATGCACAGGCGGCGCGCCAGGAGCGGGAGGACGAGCGTGAGCGGCAGGCGGCCGAAGAGGCGCAGATCGTGCGGGTTACGGAGTTCCTCACCGTAGCCGAGCTGGCCGAGCTGATCGATGTGAGCCCCACCGAGATCATCGGCAGCGCATTCAAGAATCTCGGCCTGATGGTCACCATCAATCAGCGTCTCGACTTCGACCAGATCGAGTTGCTGCTGGACGAGTTCGGCTTCCGCGCGGCGCGTGCGGAAGGCTACGCCGCCGAGGCCGAGGTCGAGGAACGGGTGGATCGCGCCGAGGACCTGCTGCCGCGGCCGCCCGTGGTGACCGTGATGGGGCACGTCGATCACGGCAAGACCTCGCTGCTCGACTACATTCGCAAGACGAATGTGATCGCGGGCGAATCGGGTGGCATCACGCAGCACATCGGCGCCTACCACGTCACGCTGGACGACGGTCGCTCGCTGACGTTTCTGGACACGCCCGGGCACGCCGCATTCACAGCCATGCGCGCGCGCGGCGCGGAGGTCACCGATATCGTGATCCTCGTGGTTGCAGCCGACGACTCGGTGATGCCGCAGACCATCGAGGCAATCAGCCACGCCAAGAATGCCGGCGTGCCGATCGTCGTGGCGATCAACAAGATCGACCTGCCGGGTGCGAACCCGACGCGGGTGAAGCAGCAGTTGCTGGACCACGAGGTCGTCGCCGAGGACTTCGGCGGCCAGGTGCTGTCGGCGGAAGTGAGCGCCAAGAGTGGGCAGGGATTGGACGAGTTGCTCGAAAAGGTGCTGCTGCAGTCGGAGCTGCTCGAGCTCAAGGCAAACCCGAACCGCGCCGCACAGGGCACCGTGGTGGAAGCACAGCTCGACGTCGGCAAGGGCCCCGTCGCGACCGTCCTGGTCACCAGCGGTACGCTGCGCGTCGGTGATGCGTTCGTTTGCGGGCTGTACGAGGGGCGCGTCCGCGCGATGCTCGATGAACGCGGGAACGCCGTCGACGAGGCGGGTCCGGGTGTGCCGGTCCAGATCCTCGGTCTGTCCGGTGTGCCGCAAGCAGGTGACACACTGGTGGCGATGGACGCCGAGCGTGCAGGTGAGATCGCGCAAAACCGCCAGCGGCTGGAGCGCGAGAAGCAGCTGCGGATCAAGAGCAGGGGCGTCAAGCTCGCCGACATCAGCGCAATGCTCGCGCGCGGTGAGACCGCCCAGCTCAACGTCATCATCAAGGGCGACGTCGATGGCTCCGTGCAGGCGCTGTCGGATTCGCTCGAGCAGCTGTCCACCGCCGAGGTTCAAGTGGACGTGATCCACCGCGCTGTCGGCGCGATCAATGAGTCGGACGTCTTGCTCGCAGCGACCTCCGGTTCGATCATCATCGGCTTCCATGTGCGTCCCGATACCGGCGCGCGCCAACTCGCGGCGCGGGACGGCGTCGATATCCGCCTCTACAGCGTGATCTACGAGGCGATCGAAGACGTGCGCGCGGCGCTCGAGGGCCTGCTCGCCCCCGAGGAGAAGGAGGTCATGCTCGGCGTGGCCGAGGTTCGCCAGCTGTTCAAGGTGCCGCGCATCGGCACGGTCGCCGGCTGCTATGTCACCGAAGGGGTCATCGACCGGCGCAGCCGCGTACGCGTGATTCGCGATGGGCTGCAGGTGTACGAGGGCGAGCTGGGCAGCCTCAAGCGCTTCAAGGACGATGTGCGCGAGGTCCGCGAGGGCTTCGAGTGCGGACTCAACGTGGCGAACTACAATGACATCAAGGTCGGAGACCTGATCGAATCCTACCGCGTCGAAGAGGTCGCGCGCACCCTTGCGGGCAGCGCCAGCGACCAGCGCTGACAGCGCGGCCCGAACCCCTCGGTCATGGTCATTGGCGTGATCGCCTGGGAGCTGGAGATCATCGGCTCCCAGTCGCTGAAGGAGAAGCGCAGCGTCATCAAAAGCCTGAAGGATCGGCTACATGAGCGCTTCAACGTATCGGTCGCTGAAACCGATCATCAGGATCGCTGGCAACGTGCCGAGCTGACCGCCTGTGTCGTGGCCAGTGCTCGCCAGCAGGCGGAGTCGGTACTGCAGACCGCCGATCAGCTGGTCGCGGCCGAGCATCGGGCCCGCATCATCGACAGCTACCGCACGTTCCGCTGACGCACGGCGGCCACCGCCGGCCGCCGTTTTGCATGCCGTGCGGGCAGGCACTCGGCAAACGCAATGGCGAATCGACGGATTCAGCGACTGAACGAGCAGTTGCGACGCGAGATCACCGACATCCTGCGGACCAAGGTGCGCGATCCGCGCGTCGGACTGGTCACGGTGACGAGCGTCGACACGACGCCTGATCTGTATCGCGCGCGCGTCTACCTGAATACGCTGGGCGATCCAGCGGCGCGTGAGGACATGCTGGCAGGCGTGCGATCGGCTGCTCCCTTTATCCGCAGCGAGCTGGCGCGCACGATACGCGTGCGCCACATGCCCGAACTCCACTTCGAGATCGATCGCAGCCTCGAGCATGCGTTGCGCATCGAACGGCTGTTGGATGAGGTGCTGCCGGGCGACGAAGCCGAGCGCCATGAGGAAGGCGACGCGTGAGGCCGGTCACCTGAACGGCATCCTGCCGGTCGACAAGCCCGCCGGTCCGACGTCGCATGACATTGTGGCGCTCGCACGGCGCGAGCTGCACGAACGGCGCATCGGGCACACCGGCACGCTCGACCCGTTTGCCTCGGGGCTGTTGCTGCTGTGCGTCGGAGCGGCCACCCGGCTGGCAGAGTATCTGAGTGGGCCGGCCAAGCGATACACGGCGGTGGCGCGTCTGGGGCGGGCGACCGACACCGACGACGCAACCGGCGTCACCTCGAGTGAGTCGGCGAACTGGCGCTCGGTCGAACGGGCCCGCATCGAGGAGGCGTTCCAGCGTCTGGTGGGGCGCGTCCCGCAACGGCCTCCCACGTACTCGGCGAAGCACGTGGGCGGCGAGCGATCGCACCGACTCGCGCGGCGTGGCCAGCCGGTCCGACCCGCAGCGGTCGCGGTCGAGATCTACGCCATCGAGCTCGTCGAGCTCGACCTGCCGGACGTGCACTTCACGGTCGAATGCGCCAGCGGCACCTACGTGCGCGCCATCGCACGTGACTTCGGTGAAGCGCTGGGCACTGGCGCGCACCTGGTTGCGCTCCGCCGTACGGCTATTGGTGTGTTCGCTGTCGAGGACGCGGTGGCTGCCGCGTCCCTGGCCGATCCGGAGGCCGTACGGCGGGCATGGATCGACCCACTCGCGGCGCTCGCGCATCTGCCCTCCGTCGAAGTGAATGGAGCGGCCCGTCAGCGGATCGCGCACGGCGCAGCCGTCGCCGACCCGCACGAGGCAGGCAGCGCCGCGCCGGCGGTTGTCGTGGCGCACGACGGCCAGCTGATCGCGGTCGCCGAGCGGCGCGACGGCATGCTGCTGCCGCGCAAGGTGTTCCTTCATGACTGAGCAGGTCCGCACTGGTGCCGATGCGATCGTGCCGCTCGACGGTCACGGCACGGTCGCGACCGTCGGCACGTTCGACGGCGTCCACCGCGGCCACTGGAGCGTGCTGCAGGAGCTTCGAGCACGGGCAGTCGAGCAGGGTCGTCGCAGCGTGCTGGTCACGTTCCACCCACATCCGCTGCGGATCGTGCGCCCCGAAACCGCACCCGCCCTGCTGACGACACCGGACGAAAAGAAGGAAATCCTCGCCGAAAGCGGCGTCGACTATGCCGTCTTTCTGCGCTTCACTCGCGAGCTGGCCGACTATTCACCTCGGCGATTCGTCGAGGACATCCTGATCCGCAGGCTCGACATGCGCCACCTGGTCATCGGCTATGACCATGGATTCGGACGCGGCCGCAGCGGCGACGTGGCGACGCTACGCGAGATCGGGCAGGAGCTCCACTTCGCCCTGGATGTCGTCGAAGCCGTACAGCGCGACGAGGAACCCGTCTCCTCCAGCCGGATCCGCCGTGCACTCCAAAACGGCGACATCGCCGAGGCGGGCCGAGGACTCGGACGCCCGTACGCACTTCGCGGCGTTGTCGTCCGCGGCGAAGGACGCGGTCACTCGCTCGGCTTTCCCACAGCCAACATCAGGCCCGACCACGAGGACAAGCTGCTGCCGCTGGAGGGCGTTTACGCCGCGCGCGCGATCCTGCACACGCGCGTCCTCGATGGCGTGCTTCACCTCGGTCCGCGGCCCACGTTTCAGGGCTCCACCCCCTCCATCGAGCTGCACCTCTTCGATTTCGACGAGGATATCTACGGCGAAACGATCCGACTCGAGTTCTGCCGCTGGCTGCGGCCGATTCATCCCTTTGCCACCGTGGCCGCGCTGGTCGATGCGATCCGCGACGACTGCCAGGCAGCGCGGCACGCCCTCGCCGGCGGCTGTCTCTGAGCGACGTCTGAACGCGGGCTTGCTCGGCCCCGTCTTCGGTGGCGGCGGCTTGTGAAACGGGCGATTCATAGATATTATTCAAGGTTGTCGAGTTTCGGCGAGGCGAAGACGCCTCGGCTTCCCGACCAGCGTAGACTCTCGCGGAGGCACCGATGGTGTGGCAGAAGGACGAAATCATCCAGAAGTACCAGCTCCACCCTACCGACCGGGGCAGCGCGCCGGTGCAGATCGCACTGCTGACTGCGCGGATCAACGAGCTGACCGAGCATTTCCGTAGCCACCCCAAAGATCACCACAGTCGACGCGGCCTGCTGAAGATGGTGGGCCAGCGTCGTCGTCTGCTGGAGTACCTCAAGCGCACGGACCTGGAGCGGTATCGTGGTCTGATCGAGGACCTCGGGCTGCGTCACTGAGCCGGGACCAGTCGCTGGCCGGTTGGCGGCGAGCGTGCGGTCGTGCGGGAGCGCAGCGGCCGAGAGGAGCAGGAAAGCGGCGATCGAGAAAAAACGAGAGAAAGACGAGATCATGAAGCGGATCGAAAAGACGTTCGCGGGCCGGCCCCTGATCATCGAGACGGGTCGGATGGCGCGCCAGGCACACGGCGCGTGCACGATCCAGTACGGTGAGACAGTCGTGCTCTGTACCGCGACGGCGGCCGAGCAGCGCACGCATCTGCCGTTCTTCCCCTTGACGGTAGAGTACCGTGAGAAGTTCTACGCTGCGGGCAAGTTCCCGGGCGGATTCATCAAGCGGGAAGGGCGGCCGAACGAGAACGAGGTGCTGTCGGCGCGCCTGATCGATCGGCCGATCCGGCCGCTGTTCCCGGAGGGCTTTCAGAACGAGACGCAGGTCTTCGTGACGGTGCTGTCCGCGGATCAGGAGAACAATGCGGATGTGCTGGGCATGGTCGGCACGTCGGTGGCGCTGTCGCTGTCGAAGATCCCGTTCAACGGTCCGATCGCGGGCGTGCGGGTTGGCCGGATCGAGGGGCAGTGGGTCCTGAATCCGACGTTCCAGCAGCTCGAGTTCAGCGAGCTGGACATGGTGGTGGCGGGCACGGAGAACGGGATCCTGATGGTCGAAGGCGGCGCGATCGAGCTGCCGGAGGATACGATCGTCGAGGCGCTGCAGGTCGCGCATCAGGGGATCCGCGATCTGGTCGCGATCCAGAAGGAGCTATTGCGCGAGATCTCGGTGCCGAAGATGGCATGGAGCGCGTTGCCGATTCCCGATGGCGTGCGCGAGCGGGTCGAGAGCCTGGCGGGTGAGCGGATCCACGAATCGTTGAACCTGAAGGTGAAGGCGGAGAGGAGTCAGGCGCTGGCGACGGTGCGTGAGGACATAGCGGCGGCGCTGGCGGAGGAGTTTCCGGAGGAGGGCACCGCGATCAAGGAAGTGCTGTACGGGATCGAGAAGCGTGTCCTGCGCCAGCAGGTGCTGGAGCGGGGCGAGCGCGTCGATGGTCGTGGGGTCGACGACATCCGCGACATCACGTGTGAGATCGGGCTGCTGCCACGGACGCACGGCTCGGCGCTGTTCACGCGTGGCCAGACGCAGTCGCTGGCCGCCGTGACGCTCGGCTCGCCGGCGGACGAACAGCGCGTGGACACGGTCGATGTGGCTCAGGAAACGAGCAAGTCGTTCATGCTACACTACAACATGCCGCCGTATGCGGTCGGCGAAGTGCGACCGATCCGGGGCGTGTCGCGACGCGAGCAAGGTCATGGCGCGCTGGCGGAGCGGGCAATCCAGCCGTTGCTGCCGGCCTACGACGAATTCCCCTACACCATCCGCGTGGTGTCGGAGATTCTCGAGTCGAACGGCTCCTCCTCGATGGCATCGGTATGCAGCGCATCGCTGGGTCTGATGGATGCGGGAGTGCCGCTGCGCGCCTCGTGTGCGGGTGTGGCGATGGGTCTGATCAAGGACGGCGAGCGAGTGGCAGTTCTGACGGACATCCTGGGCGTCGAGGATGCATTGGGCGACATGGACTTCAAGGTCGCCGGCACGCGCAAGGGTGTGACGTCGATCCAGATGGACATCAAGGTCGAGGGGCTGACGGTCGATATCATGCGCGACGCGCTGGGCCGGGCGCACCGGGGTCGACTCCACATTCTGGATGTCATGGAGCGCACGATTTCGGAGCCTCGTGCGGAGCTCTCGCGCTACGCGCCGCGGATCATCACGCTGCAGATCAACCCGGAGAAGATCGGTCTGGTGATCGGTCCGAAGGGCAAGACGGTGCGCTCGATCCAGGAGCAGACGGGTGCGCAGATCAACATCGATGACACGGGTGTCATCACGATCTCGAGCCCGGGTGGCGTGGGGGGCGACAAGGCACGCGAGATGATCGCGGCGCTGACGGAGGAACCGGAGGTCGGCAAGATCTACGAGGGCGTGGTGAAGAGTACGACGAGCTTCGGCGCCTTTGTCGAGATCCTGCCTGGCGTAGAAGGTCTCTGCCATATCTCGGAGCTCCAGGACGGACGCACGGAGAATACCGACGATGTGCTGAAGAAGGGTGAAACGACGAAGGTGAAGCTGCTCTCGATCGATGAGAAGGGGCGGCTCCGCCTGTCCCGGAAGGCTGCGCTTTCGACCGTTGACTAGAGCCGCTACGGTCGCGGCCAGCGACCGGTTCGCCGCGGCGGAACTGGATGGCGGCCTGCTGGTGCTGACGGAGGAGATGCCGTGGGTCCGATCCGCCGCGATCGGCATCTGGGTGCGCTGGGGCTCGGCGCACGAGCTGCCTCGGGAGATGGGCGTGAGCCATCTCCTCGAGCACATGGTGTTCAAGGGTACGCAGCGCCGCAGCGCGCGCGAGCTGGCACTGGTGCTGGAGCGGCTGGGCGGCTCACTGGATGCGTACACCACCCGCGAGCATACGAGCTTTCAGGCGCGCGTCCTGGATGAGCATGTCGAGGACGCGCTCGACGTGCTTGCGGACATGGTGCTGACGCCGCTGTTGCGGCCGACCGACCTGGAGCTGGAGCGGCGCGTCGTGCTCGAGGAGATCGCGGCAGTGGAGGACACGCCGGACGATCTCGTCTTCGATCTGCACGCGGCCGAGCTGTGGGGCCAGCACCCGTATGGCTACTCGATCCTCGGTACGCGCGCGACGATCTCGGCGCTGAGCGAGCACGACCTGCGGCGGGTGCACGACCGAGCGTACTCGCGCCCGAATCTGATCGTCGCCGCCGCGGGCAACATTCGCCACGACGAGGTGGTTGCGCAGGTGGAGCGCCAGTTCGCACCAGCGCCGTCCGGCGCTGCCGCGGCGAGCCTGCCGCAGCCGAGCGCGGCGGCGCCGCATGTCGGGCGCGTGCCGCGCGACTCCTCGCAGACCCACCTGGTTTTCGGCACCTCGACGTTCGGGCACAGCGACCCGCGCCGCTACGCGCTGGTGCTGCTGTCGAACGCATTCGGCGGCGGCATGAGCTCGCGCCTGTTTCAGCGGGTGCGTGAAGAGCTGGGCCTGGCCTACACGGTCTACTCGTACCAGACGTTTTACCGCGATGCCGGCGTGTGTGGCGTCTACGTCGGCACGCGTCGAGAGACCGCCGACCTGGCCGAAGCGACGATCCGTGAGGAAATGGCGCGCCTGGCCGCGCACGGGTTGAGCTCGACCGAGCTGGCCGACGCCAAGGGACAGGTGAAGGGCCAGATCGTGCTGTCGCTGGAATCGAGCGGTGCGCGGTTGCATCGGCTGGCGGGCGTCGCCCTGTACGATGAGCCGTTTTTGAGCCTGGATGAGCTGGTCGCCCGTGTGGACGCGGTGAGCGCGGAGGAGGTCGCGGCGGTGGCGGCGGAGTATGCGGATCCGGAGCGTCAGGTGCTGCTGCGGCTCGGCCCCGATTAGACACCGCGCGGTGAACACTTTGCGAGAAGGCACATGATCATCGGCGTTCCGAGGGAGATCAAGTCCAACGAGAACCGCGTTGCGCTGGTTCCGGCGGGCGCGGAAGCACTGGCCCATCAGGGCCATACGGTGCTGGTCGAGCGCGGCGCGGGATTGGGAAGCGGATTCGCCGACAACGCATACGAAGCGGTGGGCGGACGCCTGATCGGCGACGCCGCTGAGGTTTGGTCGCAGGCCGAAATGATCCTGAAGGTGAAGGAGCCGATCGCGGTGGAGTACCGGCATATGCGCCGGGACCAGGTCATCTTCACGTATTTCCATTTCGCTGCTTCCGAGGAGCTGACGCGCGCCGTGATGGAATCCGGCGCGGTCGCGATCGCCTACGAGACCGTGCAGCTGCCCACCGGCGAACTACCGCTGCTGACGCCCATGAGCGAGGTGGCCGGGCGCATGGCCGTCCAGGAGGGGGCGAAGTATCTGGAGAAGTATTTCGGCGGGCGTGGCATTCTGCTGGGCGGCGTGCCCGGCGTGGAGCCGGGCACCGTGGTGATTCTGGGCGGCGGCATCGTCGGCTCGAACGCCGCCCGCATGGCGGCGGGCCTGGGTGCGCGGGTCGTGCTACTCGATCTATCATTGAACCGGCTGCGCTATCTCGCCGAGGTCATGCCGGCGAACGTGGTCCTGCTGTACTCGAATCGACACAACATTCTCGAGCTGCTCGAAAAGGCCGACCTGCTGATCGGCGCCGTCCTCTTACCGGGGGCGAAGGCGCCGAAGCTGGTCCGGCGCGACGACCTGAAGCGAATGAAGGAGGGCGCCGTTATCGTCGATGTGGCGGTCGATCAGGGCGGGTGCATCGAGACGATCCATCCCACCACCCACGACGACCCGATCTACGTCGTCGATGGCGTGATCCACTACGCCGTGGCCAACATGCCGGGCGGCGTGCCACGGACGTCGACGCTCGCGCTGACGAACGCGACGTTCCCCTATGCGCTGGCGCTTGCGAATCGCGGCTGGCAGGACGCCTGCCGGGCCGATCGCGCGCTGGCGCTGGGGGTCAACGTCGTCGCCGGCGAGATCACCTACCCCGGGGTGGCGGAGGCCTTCGGCCTGGGGTATGCCCCGGTCGAGACCGCCCTGTAGTCCCCTTTTGCAAGGGTCGTGATGGACCGGATCCGGGTGCAGGTGCGTCGGCTGGAAGGCTTTCCAGCCGACTGGGCGTTGCCGGCATACGCCACACCGGGCGCGGCGGCCGTCGATCTCCGCAACGCCGGTCCCGATGTGCGGCTGGATCCGCTGGCGCGCGTGCTGGTGCCGACCGCACTTGCGCTCGCACTGCCGGAGGGCACCGAGGCCCAGATCCGGCCACGGTCGGGACTCGCCTACCGGCGCGGGATCAGCATTCCGAACACGCCGTGCACGATCGACAGCGATTACCGTGGGGAAATCCTGATTCCGCTCGTGAACCTCGATGTCGAGCCGCAGACCCTGGCGCACGGTGAGCGCGTGGCGCAGCTGGTGATCGCGCGCGTTGCGCGCATCGAATGGGCGCCCGTCGAGGCACTGCCGCCGAGCGCGCGGGGCGGTGGCGGCTTCGGCAGCACGGGCCGCTAAAGCCCCGGAATTTCAACGACTTCGGGCATTCCGCGCTTGCAGTTGGCGAGGTGCGCGGCTTAAGTTTCAAGCTTCTGTGTCGGGGGCACACCGCACGCCGGACGGTGCGCCGCAGCAGCGTTCAGGGGTCCCGCCGGTGGGACCAGAGGGCAAACCATGCCGCTGGGTCTGTTCAGCTCGGGCAAGCTGATCCCGGTCAATGATATCGCGGTCGATCTGGGGACGGCGAACACGCTGGTGTACGTGAAGGGCGAGGGCATCGTCCTGAACGAGCCATCGGTGGTCGCGGTCGAGCGGGGATCGAATCGGATCAAGGGCATCGGCCTGGAGGCCAAGCGGATGCTCGGGCGGACGCCGGAGGGGATCGTTGCCGTACGACCGCTGAAGGACGGCGTGATCGCGGATGTGGACACGACCGAGATCATGCTGCGCCATTTTTTGCGTCAGGTGACCAACAAGCGGATCTTCCGCATCAAGCCGCGCGTCGTGGTGGGAGTGCCATCCGGCATTACCGAGCTGGAACGACGGGCAGTGCGCTCGAGTGCAGCGGCTGCGGGTGCCAAGGAAGTCTACATGGTGGCCGAGCCGATGGCCGCCGCGATCGGTGTAGGTCTGCCGGTCGACACGCCGACCGGCAACATGGTCATTGACATCGGCGGCGGCACGACGGAGATCGCCGTGATCGCGTTGAGCGGTAGCGTGGCCGACACGTCGATCCGCGTCGGTGGCGACGAGATCGACAATGCGATCGTGACCTTCCTGCGGAAGAATTACAATCTGCTGATCGGTGAGCCGACCGCCGAGGCGATCAAGATCCAGATCGGATCGGCGTTCAACACGTCCGACGAACGGGAGATGGATGTGAAAGGGCGGGATCTGGTGAGCGGCATTCCCAAGACCGTGACCGTGCACTCGCAGGAGATTCGCGAGTGCATCCAGGAGCCGATCCAAGCCATCGTCGACGCGGTGCGACGCGCGCTGGAGATCACGCCCCCCGAGCTGGCCTCCGACATCGTCGATCGTGGCATCGTCATGACGGGCGGTGGCGCGCTGATCCGGGGCCTGGATCAGCTCCTGCAGCATGAGACGAATCTGCCGATCCACGTCGACGATGATCCGTTGACGTGCGTAGTCCGGGGCGCCGGTCGTATCCTCGACGACCTGCCCCGTTACC
This sequence comes from Longimicrobiales bacterium, assembly GCA_050732635.1. Classification (GTDB taxonomy): domain Bacteria; phylum Gemmatimonadota; class Gemmatimonadetes; order Longimicrobiales; family RSA9; genus JBOHRE01. The sequence goes on from JBOHRE010000016.1 coordinate 11,336, forward strand.
GGAGCGTGCTGACTACCTGAGCGCGCGTGGCCTATTTCGGGGATCCCCGACAGGGGAAGCGGCGGGATGATGTGCTTGCAGGGATCGTGCTCCTGCTTGCCCTCGGGCTATTGCTGCTGCCGACCGAAGCGCAGGCGCCGATCCGCCAGACGCTACGTGGTTCGATCCTCAGACCTTTCGTCGTCGCGCAGAGCGGGCTGACCCGGCAGCGCTCGCAGCGAGTCGATGTCCGCCGCCTGCGCGCACAACGCGACTCACTGGCCGTCGTGCTCGCGGCCTACGCACCGCTGGCGGAGGAGAACCGGCGCCTGCGCGGGCTGCTCGAGCTCGAGCAGCGCGGCGGCAGCGCGTTCCTGCCTACGGCGGTGCTCCGCGTCGGAGTGAGTTCGGGTGAGAGCACATTCCTGCTCGGCGTCGGCTCAGCGGCTGGTGTCCGGCCGGGAAGTCCCGTACTCGCGGAGGGTGGGCTGCTCGGCGTCGTCCGTGAGGTGGACGAGCGCATGGCGCACGCGGTCGACTGGACCCACGTGGACTTCCGTGCCAGCGCGATGACGGCGGACGGCGGCGTGTACGGCATCGTGCAGCCCCGCCGTGGTCAGTTCCGTGAAGAGGACGAGCTGATCCTGACCGGTGCGCCGTTCCACAGCGACCTGAAACCCGGCATGCGGGTCGTCACCTCTGGCCGCGGCGGCGTGTATCCGCGGGGAATCCCGCTCGGTACGGTCGTCGGCATCGAGGAAGCCGACACCGGCTGGCGGAAGAGCTATGTGCTGCGTCCCGCCGTGCGTCCGGAGGCGGCAAGGGACGTGCTGGTGGGAATCGCGACGGAGTCGGCGGCGGATCTTTCCGGACTCTGGTTCACGGCCCCCCTTGCTGATCGATTGAGCGAAGCCGATACGGGGACGAGCGCGCCGCGATGATGAGTTGGGCCTTCTGGGTGTTCGTCATCACCCTCCTCGTCCTACATTTCGTTCTGCACCTCGCCTTCGGCTTCGCCAGTGGGGCGCCGGATTTCATGACGATCGCGCTGCTGCTCGCAGCACGGCGCATGACGCGACCCGCCGCGGCACTCTTCGGCGCGGCGCTGGGCGTGCTTCGGGACGCACTGGCTCTGATCGCCTTCGGTGCCGATGCCGTCGCCATGGGCGTCATCGGCTATATCGGGTCGCGCACGCGCGAGCTGTTCGTCGGCGACAGCACGCTGTTCCTCGTGGTGTACCTGTTCCTCGGCAAGCTGACTCACGACGTGATCCAATACGCGTTGCGTGCGGTGAGCACCGGTATGGAGGTAGCCGACACACTCGGCGTGCTGCTGCGCAGCGCGCCGATCCAGGCGGTGTACGCTGCCCTGGCGGGGACAGTCGCATTGTCGGTATACCGGTGGCTGAACGAGGAGCGCTGAGCTCTCGGAATCGGAGACGCGCAGGCGACGGATGAAGTGGATTCAGCGGTTTCGCGACATGCTCGGCGATCCGGCACTGTTTCTGGCGGTGCTCGCCATGTCGGTGTTCGGCATTGCCATGGTGTACTCGGCCGCACAGGTGGACATTCCACAGGCCGTGGAAGCCGGCGCGTGGCGCCGGCAGTTGATCTGGTGGGCCATCTCGATCGTCGCATTCCTACTCGTGCTGCGCATCCAGGTGCGTTGGTTCGAATGGGCGGCGATCCCGCTGTACGTGATCGGCCTGGCCCTGCTTGTCGCGACGCTGCTGATCGGGGTCGGCCGCGGCACCGCGGTGGGAACCAAGAGCTGGCTCGATATCGGGCCGATCGCGTTTCAGCCATCACAGTTCGCGAACCTGGCAACCGTGCTCCTGCTGGGACGCGTGATGGGAAGCTGGCGCGAGGCGCCCCGGTCCATCTGGAAGCTCTGGTCGCCGATCGTGATCGTCATCGTGCCCATGCTGATGGTCCTGGCACAGCCGGACCTCGGCACCGCGATGGTGTTCGGCGCGATGCTGATCGCGACCATGTACTGGGCGGGCACGCCAGCGAGTATGCTGTTCTTCCTGCTGTCGCCCGTCGTTGCGCTCCTGCTGTCGTTTTCCGTGTGGATGTTCAGCGTTTACATGCTCGCATTGTTGCTGATTTTGTTCTTCTACCGCCTCAGCCTGTCGGAGAACGTCACGATCATCGCGGCGAACATCGCCGCCGGCACGATTGCGCTCCCGCTGTGGAACGCACTGGAAGACTACCAGCGCAATCGTCTGCTGGTGTTTCTCAATCCGGAGCTGGACCCGCGCGGCGCGGGGTACCAGCTGATTCAGTCACAGGTCGCGATCGGCAGCGGCGGGCTCACGGGAAAGGGATTCCTGGAGGGCACACAGAAGCGGCTTGCGTTCCTACCGGAACAGCAGACGGACTTCATCTTCTCCGTGATCGGCGAAGAGCTCGGTTATATCGGCGCCATGATCGTCGTGATCGGGTTCGGTGTGATTCTGTGGCGGCTGGTAAAGGTCGCCGAAAGCACAGCGGATCCGTTCGGCGGCATCGTCGCCTTCGGCGTATTCGGAGCCTGGCTGGCGCACGTTGCAGTGAATATCGGCATGACGATCGGGCTGATGCCGATCACGGGCATTCCGCTCCCGTTCCTCAGCTACGGCGGCTCGTTCCTGGTGGCGACGTACGTGGCGCTCGGGCTAGCGGAGCGCATCGCTGCCGAACAAACCTCGATCTGACATGGCCTGGTTCCGAAAGCCGAAACGGAAGCTGGAGGCGACAGAGCGGCGCGAGCTGCCCTCGGACGTCTTCGAGAAGTGCGATGATTGCGGCGAGATCATCTACCGCGCGCGGCTGGAGAAGAACGTTTATGTATGCCCGGCATGCGGTCATCATTTTAGGATCGACGCCGAAGGTTACATCCAGTTGCTGATGGATGACGCCAGGTTCGAAGAGTTCGACGCCGAGCTGCGCAGCGCCGATCCGCTGCACTTTCACGACCTGAAGCCCTATCGTGACCGGTTGCGGGCCGCGGAGCGGCGGACGGGGCGTGGGGATGCTGCGATTACGGGTGAAGGAATGCTGGACGGAATCGCCGTACAGCTCGGGGTCATGGATTTCGAGTTCATCGGCGGCAGCATGGGCTCGGTGGTCGGCGAAAAGCTGGCACGCGCCGGGCTACGCGCCTTGGAGAAGCGCCAGCCGCTGATCATCATCAGCGCATCCGGTGGTGCGCGCATGATGGAAGGGATTCTCTCGCTCATGCAGATGGCCAAAACCTCGGCGGTACTTGGACAGCTTCACGAGGCCGGCATCCCGTACATCTCGGTGCTGACGAATCCGACAACGGGAGGCGTGACCGCATCGTATGGGATGCTCGGCGACGTGAACCTCGCCGAGCCAAAGGCGCTGATCGGATTCGCCGGACCGCGCGTCATCGAGCAGACCATCAAGCAGGAGCTGCCATCCGGCTTCCAGCGCGCGGAATTCCTGCTGCAGCACGGAATGCTGGACATGATCATTGACCGGCGCGAACTGAAGTCCACGCTTTCGAGCCTGCTGCGGCACATGCTGGATCTGCCGGCGCCGCAGCCCAAGCCGAACGGCGAAGCCGCGGCGGTCGGCAACCAGTCGCCGGACGCGGCTGCGGGTACGTGAGCTGAGCGACGGGGATTGGCCGAGCCGCACGCCGGCGAGCTACGAGGAGCTCGTTCGCGCGCTTTTCCCCAGGCTCACGGGTGGGGTCCGCTGGGGCGTCGAGCGCACCGAACGCCTTCTGGCGAGTGTGGGCGACCCACACCGTCGGCTTGCCTGCGTTCACATCGGCGGCACCAATGGCAAGGGCTCGGTCGCTGCGACGATCGAGTCCAGCCTCCGTGCCGCCGGGCTGCGCACCGGCCTGTACACCTCGCCGCACCTGTGCTCCTTTCGCGAACGCATCAGGATCGGTGGCGAGCCGGTGTCGAGCGACGCGCTGCTCGCGGCCGCGGAGCGTCTGTGGCCCGCGCTCGAACGGGAACGGCCTTCCTTCTTCGAGGCGACGACGGCAATCGCCTTCCTGGTGCTGGCCGATGCCGGCGTCGACATCGCCATCATCGAGGTCGGGCTCGGCGGGCGGCTCGATGCGACGAATGTCATCCGGCCCCACGTCGTAGGGATCACGAATGTCGAGCGCGACCATATCGAGCTGCTCGGGAATACGCTGGAGGCAATCGCGGCCGAGAAGGCCGGGATCCTGAAGCGCGGCGTCCCGGCCGTGACCGGCGAACTGGAGGCTGCGGCGCTCGAGGCGCTCGCCCGGGTGGCGCTCGCGCGGGCTGCGCCGCTCGAGCGACTGCTGCCCGAGCAACTGCGCGCGCTGACCTTCGATCTCACCGGCACCCGATTCCGCCTGGATTCGAGGTGGTGGGGATCGCTCGAGCTGGCGACGCCGCTGATCGGACCGCACCAGGCATGGAACGTGGCTCTCGCAGTCGAGATCCTGGCATTGCTGCCAGAACGCTTCCGGCCGACCCCAGCCGATCTGAGTCGCGGCGTGAGCGCCGTGCGCTGGGCGGGCCGACTGCAGGTCGAGCGGATCGGCACGACGACCTGGCTCTTCGATGTCGCCCATAACCCGGCCGGCATGCGCAGCCTGGTGCGCACGGCGGTCGCGCTGCCGCTGCCACGTCCTCTGGTTGCGCTCACGGCTGTGCTGCGCGACAAGGAGTGGCAGCCGATGCTGGCCGAGCTGGGCGCGCTCGCCGACCGCGTGGTGCTGACCAGCGCGCCGAGCATGCCCAGCGAGCGTCGCTGGGATCCGGACGCCGCAGCCGAACTCATCGACCCGAAGGGCGCGCAGCTCGGGGTCGAGACGGACTTTGCGTGTGCGCTCGAACAGGTCGCTGCTTGGGCAGAGGGCGGCACGGTACTGGTTACCGGCTCGTTCCATACCGTGGGCGATGCGTTGGCGTTGCTCGGATACGCGCCCGATCAGCTCGAGCCGGACTTGCCGCTGTCTTCGCGCGCCGTCTAGATTCGCGCGCATGACGGCGTTCCAAAGCCTTCCAGGGTTCCGCGATTTCTACCCCGAGGACTTCGCCGCCCGCGAGCAGATCACGCGCGCCTGGCGCGAGGCGGCCCGCCGCTACGGTTTCGAAGAGTACGACGGACCGCCGCTCGAGCCGCTCGAGCTCTACACTGCGAAGAGTGGAGCCGAGATCGTCGAGCAACTGTACCACTTCACGGACAAGGGTGGGCGCGAGGTCGCCTTACGGCCGGAGATGACACCCACACTGGCACGCATGGCCGGCGCGCGTGCGCGCGCGCTCGCCAAGCCGCTGCGCTGGTTCTCGGTGCCGCAGCTATTCCGGTATGAGCGAACCCAGCGAGGTCGGTTGCGCGAGCACCTCCAGTGGAACGTCGACATCGTCGGGGAGACGGACGTGGCCGCGGACGCCGAGGTGCTGGCCGTGGCAATCGACGGACTGCGGCGACTCGGCCTGTCGGAGCAGGATGTGGAGGCGCGCGTCAACGACCGCCGCCTGCTGGAACGGCTGCTGCTCGGCGCCGGCGTGACGGAGCAGGAGCTCGGCGGCACCTACGCCGCCATTGACAAACTGGGCCGTGAGCCGGAGCCGCGCGTGCGCGAGCGACTGGCCGAACGGCAAGGATTGCACGCAAGCGTGATCGATCGGGTATTCCAGATCTTCGCTGCAAGCGGACTCGAGGCCATCGGCCGCGATTACGGAAACACGCCGGGCGTTGCACAGGAGTTGAATCGGTTGACACGCTTCTTCGATCATCTGCGCGATCTCGAGCTCGATGCGTTCGTGCGTTTCGATCCGCGCATCGTGCGCGGCCTGGCGTACTACACGGGCATCGTCTTCGAGATCTTCGATCGTGCGGGGGAGCTGCGCGCCATCTGTGGCGGCGGCCGTTACGATCAGCTGCTCGCCGCCGTGGCCGCGGAGGATCTGCCGGCCGTCGGCTTCGGCATGGGCGACGTCGTGCTCGGCGAGCTGCTGCGCGAGCGCGGCCTCCTCGGCAGCGATACGCGCGGCGTGGATTTCTTTCTGGTCGCAGTCGGCGAAGAGCAGCACCGGGCGGTGTATCAGCTTGCCGGCCGGCTGCGCGAGCGAGGCTACAGCGCGATCTACGCGCTGCGACCCGCGTCCGTCGGCCGCCAGTTCAAAGATGCTGCTGCACGCGATGCAGCGCGCGTGGTGGTGCTCGGCCCCGATGAGCTGGCCGCGGGGCTCGTCGTACTGCGTGACATGGCCACCGGTGAGGAGCGCCGCGTGTCGCCCGAGGAGCTGGTCTCCTGACGCCGGAATACCCGGGTGACGTGCATCGGCAGGTGCGGCGCCAGATTCTGCGACGAGCCGCGCTCTATGCCTACGGCCTGCTGGCGCTGGCAATCGTCGTCGCCGTCGGCGGCGCCGCGTTCATTGCCTGGATCCTGATGGCCGCCGGGCTGCCGTTCCTGAAGACCTGGCTCGTCCTCAGCGCAATCACGCTCGGCATTCCGGCGCTGGGCCAGCTCGTGCTGCTGCTGCGACGTCGGCGGACCGCGCAGGACTCACGAACGGACCGCGCAGAGCGCCATGGCGGATGACAAGAAGCTGACGACCCGGGCCACGGATTTCAGTGCGTGGTACAACGAACTCGTACTGCGTGCCGAGCTGGCCGACTATTCCGTCGTGCGCGGCTGCATGGTGATCCGGCCGTACGGCTACGCGCTGTGGGAAAACATGCAGCGCGCGCTGGATGACATGTTCAAGGCGAGTGGTCACGAGAATGCCTACTTTCCGCTGCTCATCCCGCAGAGTTTCATCACGCGCGAAGCCGAACATGTCGAGGGATTCGCCAAGGAGATGGCGATCGTCACGCACACGCGGCTGGCCGAGCGGGACGGCGTATTGGAGCCGGATCCCGATTCCGCTCTGGAGGAACCGCTCATCATACGGCCGACGTCGGAGACCATCATCTACGATATGTTCGCGAAGTGGGTGCAGAGCTATCGGGACCTGCCGCTGCTGATCAATCAGTGGGCGAACGTGGTGCGCTGGGAGATGCGCACACGGCTGTTCCTGCGAACGACGGAGTTTCTCTGGCAGGAGGGGCACACGGCGCACGCGACCGAAGGGGAAGCGGATGAGGAATCCCGACGGATACTCGGCATCTATCGGGAGTTCATGGAGACCTGGATGGCATTGCCCGTGATCACGGGTGTGAAAAGCCGCTCGGAGACCTTTCCCGGTGCGGAGCGCACGTATGCCTGCGAGGCGCTGATGCAGGACAACCGCGCGCTGCAAGCGGGAACGTCGCACATGCTCGGCCAGAACTTCTCGCGTCAATTCGATCTGAAGTTCCAGGCCGAATCGGGCGCCGAGGAGTTCGCCTGGAACACGAGCTGGGGCGTGTCGACCCGGTTGATCGGCGCGCTGGTCATGGCTCACGGCGACGACGCCGGCTTGATCCTGCCGCCACGGCTGGCGCCGAAGCAGGTGGTGATCGTGCCGATCTCGCGCAAGGATGAGGAGCGCGAAGCGGTGCACGCGAAGGCCGAGCACGTTGCGCGCAACCTGCGTCAGGACGGCTTACGCGTTCACATCGATGTGCGCGATGGCATGACACCGGGCGCGAAATTCTACGAGTGGGAGCGGAAGGGCGTGCCACTCCGCGTCGAGATCGGGCCGCGCGATGTCGCCAGCCGCCAGATGGTGGTGGTCTCCCGGATCGAGGTGGCTGGTGTCGCGCGCAAGGAGCCGCTGCAGGACGAGCATGCGACGACGGCGATCGCCGAGCGTCTGAGGGCGATGCAGGCCTCAACGCTCGAGCTCGCCCGGCTCCGGCGCGAGCGCAACAGCTACCGCGGCATCGATAGCTATGACCGGTTCCGCGAGATCATCGAAGGCGCCGGCGGCTTCGTCTATACCGGCTGGTGCGGATCGGCCGAGTGCGAACAGCGCGTGAAGGAAGAAACAAAGGCCACGATTCGGGTGCTGCCGCTCGAGGAGTTTCGCTCTTCGGCAGCACCCGAGCGCTGCCTGCTGTGTGGCGCAGCTGCTGTGCATGAAGCGATCTGGGCGCGGGCGTACTGACGTTGGCGATGGACCCGTTTCATTACGCTGACGATCAGCTGCACTGCGAACGTGTGGCTGCCGAGCGGCTGGTCGGCGAGTATGGCACGCCGCTTTACGTTTACAGCCGAGGGGCGATCGAGGAGCGGTATCGCGAGTTCGACACGGCCTTCGCTCCGCTGGATCGCTTGATCGCGTTCTCGGTCAAGGCGAACGGCAATCTATCGGTGCTCCGGCTGCTTGCACGGCTGGGCGCAGGTGCCGACATCGTGAGCGGTGGCGAGCTGCATCGGGTCAGGGCGGCGGGCATACCGACCGAGCGAGTCCTTTTCAGCGGTGTCGGCAAAACGATCGTCGAGATGGCCGCCGCATTGGCCGCCGAGATCTACAGCTTCAATGTGGAAAGCGAGGGTGAGCTGCGGGAACTGGCCGGGCTGGCGCGCACGCTGAACCGGTCCGCGCCCTTCGCGCTGCGCGTGAACCCGGCCATCGAGTCGCCCACGCCGCACCACTACACACGCACGGGGCACGCCGAGAGCAAGTTCGGCATTCCGATCGGCGACGCTGTGCGACTGTACCGGCTCGCCGGTGAGCTGGGCGGCCTGACACCGGTCGGCATCGACGTGCACATCGGCAGCCAGATCCTGCAGCCCGAGCCATACGAGGCCGCGCTGCTGCAGACACTCGAGATCGTCGACGCACTCCACGGCGAGGGGATCGTCCTGGAATACCTCGATCTAGGCGGCGGCTTCGGCATCGCGTACGAGGACGAGTCGCACCACGAGACACCGCCGGCTCGACGCTTCGCGGATCTGGTCGTGCCACACCTGCAGGGGCGTGGCTTGCGGCTGGTCCTCGAACCGGGACGCTTCATCGTGGGCCCGGCCGGTATCCTGCTGACGCGGGTGCTGTACGTGAAGGAAATGGGCTCGCGCACGTACATCATCACCGACGCCGGAATGAACGACCTGCTGCGGCCCAGCCATTATGCGAGCTACCACGCCGTGCGCCCGGCGCGGCTGATGCCGGGGCGGGAGCGGATCACGCTCGATATCGTCGGCCCGATCTGCGAATCCGGTGACTTCCTGGCGCTCGATCGGCCGCTCGAACGCCCGGAGCCGGGCGAGCTGCTCGCGATCTTCACGACCGGCGCGTACGGCTTCTCGATGGCATCGACCTACAATCAACGGCCGCGACCGGCGGAGGTGCTCGTGGAAGGCGAGAATGCGCGCCTGGTGCGGCCGCGCGAACGTTATGATGATCTGCTCGGTGGCGAGGTCGAATTGCTCGAGGCGTGAGTCCTGATGCGTGATCGGATCCTGATTCTCGACTACGGTTCGCAGTTCACGCAGCTGATCGCGCGTCGTGTGCGGGAAGAACGCGTCTACTGCGAGATCCATCCGGCCACCGTCACGCTCGACTGGATCCGTGACTGGCGGCCGCGGGGCATCGTGCTCTCCGGTGGGCCGGCTTCCGTGTACGGCGAGAACGTGCCCACCGCTACGCCCGATCTGCTGCGCATGGATGTGCCGGTTCTCGGCATCTGCTACGGTATGCAGCTGATCGCGTTGCTCGAGGGTGGCAACGTCAAGGCTGGGCGACGCGAGTACGGCCGCGCCGAGATCGAGATCAGCGAACCCGACGAGCTGTTCGAAGGTTTCGAGCGCGGCGAGCGAACCACGGTGTGGATGAGTCACGGCGATCACGTGGATGAGCCGCCGCCCGGGTACCGGGTCCTGGCACGGACCGCCGCCGTTGCCGTCACAGCATTCAAGGCGCAGGGCCGGCCGCTTTTCGGTGTCCAGTTCCACCCCGAAGTGGCGCATACGCCGCGCGGCGACGAGATCCTCTCGAACTTCGTCTTTCGGATCTGTGGCTGCACACCGAACTGGACCGCCGGCAGCTTCATTGACGAAGGCATCGAGCGTATCCGTTCGCAGGTCGGCACGACGCGCGTCATCTGTGGTCTGTCGGGCGGTGTCGATTCGTCGGTGGCGGCCGCGCTCGTGCATCGGGCGGTAGGGGACCTGCTCACCTGCATCTTCGTCGACCACGGGCTGCTGCGTCACGGCGAGCGGGAGGCGGTCGAGCGCACATTTCGGCGCCATCTCGGCGTTCGGCTCGTCACGATCGATGCGGGCGCCCAGTTCCTCGCGCGCCTCGAGGGCGTTACCGACCCAGAGGAGAAGCGGCGGCGGATCGGCGAGACGTTCATTCGCGTATTCGAGCGTGCGGCCGAACAGGAGGGTCAGGATGCGCGCTTCCTGGTGCAGGGCACGCTCTACCCGGACGTGATCGAGTCGATGGCGGTCCGCGGCCCATCCGCCACCATCAAGACGCACCACAACGTCGGCGGGCTGCCGTCGGACATGCGGTTCGCGCTGGTGGAGCCGTTGCGCGAGCTGTTCAAGGACGAGGTCAGGCGAGTCGGTCGGGAGCTGGGCCTGCCGGAGGAGGTGGTGGGTCGGCACCCGTTTCCGGGTCCGGGGCTGGCGATCCGCATTCTGGGCGAGGTCACGGCGGAGCACCTCGAGACGCTGCGGGCTGCCGATGAGATCTACCTCGAAGAGATCCGCGCTGCCGAGCTCTACGACGACATCTGGCAGGCATTCGCGGTGCTGCTGCCGATTCGCAGTGTCGGTGTGATGGGCGACGCGCGGACCTATGAACAGACCATCGCCGTACGCGCCGTGACCAGCCGCGATGGTATGACGGCGGACTGGTATCCGTTCCCGCATGACGTGCTTGCCCGGATCTCAGCGCGCATCATCAACGAAGTCCAGGGCGTGAACCGCGTCTGTTACGACATCAGCTCGAAGCCGCCGTCGACGATCGAATGGGAGTGACCGGCGCCCGGCCACTCGGCTCGCTGTTGAGCGAGGTCTCGGCGCGGGTCAGTGCACCGGCGACCGCCGATCGCATCGTGATCCGAGGGATCAGCGATGATTCGCGACAGGTGCAGCCCGGATACCTGTTCGTGGCCGTGCCCGGTGCGCGCCAGGATGGCCGCGCGTTCATCGCGGATGCCGTCGGTCGCGGCGCCGTCGCGATCGTCGCGCCCTCGGCAACCACGGCCGAGGTGCCCGTCATCGAGGCCGACAACGTGCGCGGCGCAATGGCGGAGCTGGCGGCGATCTGGTACGGCAGCCCGGCCGAGCGGCTGCGGCTGATCGGCATTACCGGCAGCGTCGGCAAGACCTCCGTGCTCTCGATGTTGTCGGCGATCCTCAGGCACGACGGTGTCGCCGCCGGCGCCATCGGCTCGCTCGGCATCGAATACGGCGGGCACGCGGAGTCCTCCGTGAACACGACTGCCGGGCCGCTGGTACTGCAGCGGGCTCTGGCCGGCATGGTCGCCGCAGGCGTCGAGCTCGCCGCCATGGAAGTGACCAGCCACGCGCTCGTACAGGAACGGGTACGGGGCCTGCGCTTCGACCTCGGCATCTTCACGAATCTCGTGTTGCTCGAGCACCTGGACTATCACGGCTCTTTCGCTGCCTACGTGGGCGCGAAACTCCGCTTCTTCGAGCATCTGCGCCGCGCGGCACCGCTGGTTTACTCGGCGAGCGATCGCGTCGTCGACGCGCTCGCGCGCTCACGCCAGGTCCGCCGCGTGCCCTGTGGCGGCGGTACGCCCGCCGAGGCCGTGCACATACGAAGGCTCGAGCAGAGCGTTCACGGCTCGCGCGTGGTGCTGGAGATTCTGCAACCGCTGCCACGGATCGACGGCACGGGAGCGCCGCCGACACGACTCGAGCTGCGACTCCGGATGCTCGGCAGACCGAACACGATGAATGCAGCGCTGGCCGCGACCGCAGCACTGTGCCTGGGCGCCCGCCACACGTCGGTCATCGAGGCACTCGGCTCGCTCGAGCCACCACGTCGCCGTATGCAGGTGATCCATGACGCGGGGCCGCTCGTGATCGATGACACGGTTGGCCATCCGGACAGCATCACGGCGGTGTTCGAGGTCGCGGCGGAGTTCCCGCACCGTGCGCTGCACGTGGTGTTCGCCGTGCGGGGCCGGCGCGGTCCGACCATCAACGCACGCGATGCCGAAGCGCTGGCGATCTGGTCGCGCACCGTGCCGATCGCGTCACTCGTGATCACAACGGGCGAGGATGTGGCGGATCAGCGAAATCGTGTCGCGCCCGAGGAGCATGACGCCTTTGTGAGCGAGCTGCAACGCGAGGGCGTACCCTTCAGTTACGAACCCGCGCTCCGGGACGCCGTAGCGGTTGCGGTTGAGCGCTGCGATCGCGAGGATCTGCTTCTGCTTCTGGGGGCTCAGGCGATGGACGCGGGGGCGGAGCTGGCGCTGGAGCGGCTGCGTCGTCGGTGAGCGCGCTGTCCGCGCGAGCCGCGATCTCCTGCCAGAGCTCGTGCAGGTAAGCGGGGTCGTCGCCATGCACGCGGGCGAACTCGAGCAGCTGCTCTTCGGTGACAGCGTGTGCCGCGAGGATCTCGGCACGCCGCGCCGCGAACGCGTCCGGATCATCGTGCGCGGCTCGCCGCAACTCGGCAACCGCATTGATGTATACGTCGCGACCAATGGCGGCGCGCGCGTCGGCGTCCTGTGCGCAGGCTCCGGTGATTGCGAGTGTGAGTGCCAACCCGAGCATTGACAGGGCCGCGGCGGGGCGACGTCGCCCGTCAGCTGCGCCTGCGATCACGGCGCTGCGTGGGGCGCGGCCTCAGCACGGACAGCGACGATGTACAGGACCACAGCCAACACGAGGAAGGCGAGGATGCCGATGAACGTGGCCGCTGCGCCGAGGTACTCGTGGCCGACGATCCAGAATGCCGGCTGGGTGGGATCGGCAGGGCCGAAGAAGTAGATGACGAGGGCGATGATCACGCCGAGCAGTGCGGCGCCGCCGACCAGCCCACTGGAGAACAGGATGCCCGTTTCGCGGTGCTCGGCAGCGGCCTCGAGACTCGGCGCGCGGCGCTCGACCAGCCGGCGCACGATACCGCCGGCCATGATCGGCGTGGTCAGCGCGATCGGCAGGTACAGGCCGACGGCAAAGGCGAGTGACGGCAGGCGGAGCACGAATTCGACGAATGCGGCAAGACCGACGCCGAGCAGCACGAAGCGCCAGGGTAGATCCTGCGCGAGCACGCCGTCGATCACCAGGCTCATGAGCGTGGCCTGCGGCGCGGCGAGCCCGCCTTCGATGCCGATGCCGTAGGTCGAGTCGAGCAACAGCAGCACCCAGCCCATGACCAGAGCGGCTGTCACGACGCCGATCATCTCGCCGATCTGTTGCTTCCAGGGCGTGGCGCCGAGAAGAAAGCCGGCCTTCAGGTCCTGCGATGTGTCACCCGCGACCGCTGCGCCGATGCAGACGACGGCGCCCACGGCGAGGATCGCGACCTTGGTGGCGCCGGTGTTCGGATAGCCGAGCGCGACGAAGATCGAGGCGGTTAGCAGCAGCGTGGCGATGGTCATGCCGCTGACCGGGTTCGACGTCGATCCGACCAGGCCGACGATGCGTGAGGAGACGGTAACGAAGAAGAAGGTGAACATGACGAGCAGGACCGCGCTGAGCAGGTTGACCGGAACCCCTGGCCACAGCCAGAGCGCCAGGGCGATCAGCGCGGCTCCGCCGGTGACCCACCTGAAGTCGACGTCCCGGTCGGTTCGTGGCATCACTGCAGCCGCACCCTCGCGGATGTGCGCGATGCCGACGCGGAACGATTCCCAGATCGTCGGCAAGCTCTTGATCAAGGTGATGAGTCCACCGAAGGCGACGCCGCCGGCGCCGATGTAACGGACGTAGCTCGACCAGATCGAGCCGGTATCCATCTCCGCGATCGGCACGGTTCCGGGATAGATGACCTGGTCGCCGCCCCAGATGTTGATGGCCGGGATCAGGATCAGCCAGGCGAGCGCGCCGCCGCCGAACATGATCGCCGCGATGCGTGGACCGATGATGAAGCCGACGCCCAACAGCTCGGGCGTGAAGGAGCCGCTGATCTCGGCTTTTGCGGGCAGATGCACCGCCGGCTCCTCGGGCCAGAGCGACAGCCCGCGGCTGTTGGCCAATGCCTGATACAGCGCGCCGAGCCCGAGTCCGCCGAACACCAGCCGCCCCTTGGCGCCGCCCGCCTCGCCCGCGACCTGGACTTCCGCCGTCGCCAGCCCTTCGGGGTAGGGCAGGTTGCGGTGCTCACGCACGATCAGAAAGCGGCGCAGCGGAATCATGAAGAGCACACCGAGCAGCCCGCCGAATATCGCGAGCATCGTGATCTGCAACAGGTCGATCCGGATCGACGGATCCGTTCGTTGCCAGATGAACAGTGCCGGAATGGTGAAGATCACGCCCGCCGCGAGCGACTCGCCCGCCGAGCCGACCGTCTGCACGATGTTGGTTTCGAGCACGGTGCCGGTACGGAAGGCACGGAACAGCACGATCGCCATGACCGCCGCCGGAATCGATGCGCTCACCGTGATCCCGACACGCAGGCCGAGGTACGCATTGGCCGCACCGAACACGACACCGACGAGCACGCCCAGCACCACGGCCTTGAGCGTGAACTCGGCAGGGGTCTCCGTAGCCGCGACATAGGGCCGGTAGGCGACCCCATCGATCGGCTCGTACGCCTCCGGCGGCAGCCCGGCGCCCGGCCGCCGCACTCGCGTCTCCGTCGTCTCCGCCATGGGCCGCACCGTACACGCGGCGGTCGCAGCGGGCAAGGTGCATTGTGCTGGACAGCCCGGGCGGCCGTTGCGTATCGTTGCCCCCCGAACACCAGCAGGACAGAGAGCAAATGCGAAGCAGCGGTGACAGGCGGAGTCGGCTGGTCGTGCTGGCGCTCACTGTGGCGGGCCTCTACACGTGGGGCGGAGCGCGAGCTGCGGCCCAGGCGCCGCCGTCGCCAGCGGAGGTTCTCGGCTACGAGCTGGGTGAGCGCTTCACGGATCACGCGGGCGTGCTGCGGTACATGGAAGCGCTGGCGGCCGCGGCGCCCGCGCAGGTGCGCATTGTCGAGTACGGTCGCACGGTCGAGGGCCGGCGGTTGGTGCAGATCGTCGTCGCCCGGCCCGACCATCTAGCGCGGCTGGACGAGATTCTGGACGCGAATCGTCGGCTGCTGGACCCCGAGCTCAGCGAGACGGACGCGCGAAGCATCGTCGCGAGCAATCCCGCCGTGGTCTACTTCAGCTATGGTGTGCACGGCAACGAGAGCAGCTCGAGCGAGGCCGCAATGTGGACCGCGTGGGATCTGGCGGTCGGTGCTGGCGCTGCCGCGGTCGTGCTCGACTCCACGATCGTGGTGATCGATCCGGTCGTGAATCCGGACGGGCGCGACCGTTACGTGCTGTGGTACCGGCAGGCACGGGGGGCGGTGCCGAACCCGGACCCGGCCGCGCGGGAGCATTTCGAGCCGTGGCCGGGCGGCCGGTTCAACCACTACCTGTTCGACCTGAACCGCGATTGGTCATGGCTGACGCAGACGGAGACACGCGTGCGCATCGCGTCGTGGGATCGCTGGTCGCCGCAGATCCACGTCGACTTCCATGAAATGTCGGCGAACTCGACCTACTTCTTCTTTCCGGCCGCGGAGCCGATCAATCCGATCTACCCCGAGCACATGCTGGACTGGGGGCGGATCATTGGTCGCGCCAACGCGGAGGCGTTCAACGCGCGGGGCTGGGAGTACTTCACTGGCGACACGTACGACTTCTTCTATCCGGGCTACGGCGACAGTTGGCCGGCGTTCATGGGCACGATCGGCATGACGTACGAACAGGCGGGCGGCGGTCGTGCGGGGCTGGTGTACCGGCAGGCGGACGGCGACCTGTTGACGCTGCACGACCGCGCCGAGCACCATCGCGCGACCAGCCACGCGACGGCGCGGGCGGCGGCGCTCGGCAGGACCGCGCTGCTGCTGGGCTACGCTGAAGCCGCCCGCGCCGTCGGCCGCGGCGAGCCGGATTTCCTGATCGTGCCGGGCGAGGATCCGAGCCGGGCCGAGGCGTTGGTCGCGCTGCTTCAGGACCAGGGTGTCGAGGTCGAGCGTGCCGCGCGCGCCTTCCGGGCCGAGGCCCGCGAGGCGCCCGGCTTCGACGCACGCCGCGAGTTCCCGGCCGGCACCTACCGCGTGCGCGCAAGACAGCCGCGTGGGCGGCTGGCGGCCACGCTGCTGCAGCCCGAGACCGAGCTGGACGCGACCTTCTCGTACGACCTCAGCGCCTGGTCACTGCCCTACGCGTTCGGCGTCGAGACCTTGCGCGTGACGAGCGCGCCGGATGCGAGCTGGGCGCCGGCGGCGAATCTGGGCCGGCCGTTCGTCGCGCATGCCGGCTCGGACTTCTCTGCCGGGAACGCGCTGCTCCAGACCGCGGCCGGGCCCGTACGTCCACGCGGCGTGCCCGGCGGCGGCCGCTGGGGGTCGCTGGGGCAGGGGAATCAGACGGGCGACGGCGCCCGGAACCCCACCGGCGCGACGTACGGCTACCTCGTGCCGCCTGGATTCCCGAGCTGGCAGGGTGTGCTGCGTATCGTTGCCGACGGCGGCCGGGCGATCGTCATGGATGAGGCGTTCACGATCGCGGGCCGGCGCTGGCCGGCGGGCACGATCTTCCTGCCGCAACGCGGTGGCGTCGAGCTGGAGCGTGCCGTGGCGGCTGCCGGCCTGGGCGAGCGCGCGGTCGAGGTCGCGACCGGTCTCGTCAGCAGCGGTAACGATCTCGGCACCCAGCGCTCGTATACGGTCGAGCTGCCGCGCATCGCGATGATCAGTGGCGAGGGAATTTCACCGACGTCCTACGGCGCGAACTGGTTCTTCTTCGATCACACGCTGCAGCTGCCATTCACGGCGCTGCCGTCGGGCGCGATCGCGAGCGCTGACCTCCACGATTACGATGTGATCGTGATGCCCGAAGGTCGCCTCGAGGAATCGGCGTGCAGTGCGCTCGAGGCGTGGGTCGAACGCGGCGGTACGTTGGTGGCGCTGGGTAGCGGCGCCGAGGCACTCGCGGAGCCGATCGCCGGCATCGAGGTGCGCGAGCGCCCGCCGGCCGATTCCGCCGACATCGGCCGCGCGCTGCGCGGCCGCGAGGCGCGCGAGCTCGCAGAATGGGAGGAAGAGATTCCCGGAACCGTCCTGCCCGTCACGCTGGACCCCGCTCACCCACTGGCCTTCGGCGCGGGCACCGACCCCGACTCCTCGCGCGCCTTCGTGCTGCACCGCGGCGGCGTCGCCTTCACGCCCAGCGACGAGTTCGAGACGGCCGCGTTCTTCCCGGCCGAGGTCCGCCAGGTCAGTGGCGTAATCAGCGCCGAGAACCTCGCCCACCTGGCGCAGGGAAGCTGGCTCGCGACGCGCCGCGTCGGCGATGGTCGCGTGATCCTTTTCGCGGACGACCCGCTGTTTCGCCACTTCTGGTACGCCGGCTGGCAGCCGTACGTCAACGCGTTGCTGCTCGGGCCGAAGCTGTGAGGACTCCCGCCGGTAAGCTCGCATCAGGCCGCTGCCGATGTGGCAGCGGCGCGGGGCATGCGGCTTGCCCTTGCACGGTGCCACACATGAGGACGGCATGAGCAGAAAGGAAGGCGGTCCGTGATCAACATGGATCGGCTCACGGTGAAGGCGGCCGAGGCGTTACAGGCCGCGGCTGCGGAAGGTCGCCGGCGGGGGAACCCGTCGCTGGAAGACGTGCATCTGCTGCGTGCGCTACTGGACCAGCAGGAGACGGTCACGATCCCGATTCTGCAGAAGGTCGGCGTGAACGTGAATCGGCTGCGGCAGCGGCTGGACGACGCGATCGAGCGGTTGCCGAAGCAGTCGGGTGGGGCGACGCCGACGATCAGCCGTGAGCTGAACCAGATCCTGGATCGCGCCGAGCAGGACGCGAAGCGTCTGGAAGACGAGTACATCTCGGCCGAGCACGTGTTGCTCGCATTGGCGGCGCAGAAGGGATCGACCACGCGGGATCTGCTGAGCGAGCAGGGCGCGACGCCGGCGTCGCTGGAGCAGGCATTGACGGCGGTGCGCGGCTCGCACCGCGTCACGGACCAGAGTCCGGAGGAGAAGTATCGCGCGCTGGAGCGCTTCAGCCGGGATCTGACCGAGCTGGCCCGTGCCGGCAAGCTCGACCCCGTCATCGGTCGTGACGAAGAGATCCGCCGCGTGGTGCAGGTCCTGAGTCGTCGCACCAAGAACAACCCGGTCCTGATCGGCGATCCAGGCGTGGGCAAGACCGCGATCGTCGAGGGACTGGCGCAGCGGATCGTGAACGGCGATGTGCCGGAGACGCTGCGCGAGAAGCGGCTGGTCGCACTGGACATCAGCTCGATGGTCGCGGGCGCGAAGTACCGCGGCGAGTTCGAGGAGCGCTTCAAGGCCGTGCTGAAGGAGATCACCGAAGCCGAAGGGCGCTACATCGTTTTCATCGACGAGCTGCACACGCTGGTCGGCGCCGGCGGCGCGGAAGGCGCCGTTGATGCGGGGAACATGATCAAGCCGCCGCTGGCGCGAGGCGAGCTGCGCGTGGTCGGTGCGACGACTCTCGACGAGTACCGCAAGCACATCGAGAAGGACGCGGCGCTGGAGCGGCGGTTCCAGACCGTCTATGTCGGCGAACCGAGCGTGGAGGCCACCATCGCGATCCTGCGCGGCCTGAAGGAGCGCTACGAGGTGCACCATGGCGTACGCATCACCGACGCCGCGATCGTCGCCGCGGCGAAGCTGTCGGACCGCTACATCGGCGGTCGCTTCCTGCCGGACAAGGCCATCGACCTGGTGGATGAGGCGGCATCGCGGCTGCGCATCGAGATCGACTCGCTGCCCCAGGAGATCGACGAGGTCGAACGGCGGATCATGCAGCTCGAGATCGAGCGCACGGCGCTGGAACGCGAGCAGGAGGCTGCGGCCGTCGACCGCCGCGAGCGAATCGAGCGCGAGCTGTCCGAGCTGCGCGAGCGATCGCAGGGTATGAAGGCGCGCTGGCAGGCGGAGAAGGAGCAGATCCAGACGATCCGCACGCTGAAGCAGCGGTTGGATGATCTGAAGATCGAGGCGGAACGCGCCACACGAACGGGCGACCTCACGCGCGCTGCGGAGATCCAGTACGGCGAAGTGCCGCAAACGGAACGCGAGATCGAGGCCGCGCAAGCGCGGCTGGCGGAGATCCAGAAGGATGGCAAGTTCCTGCGCGAGGAGGTGGAGGCGGAAGACATCGCGGAGGTCGTCTCACGCTGGACAGGCATTCCCGTGAGTCGGATGCTGGAGACGGAACGCGCGCGACTGGCGCACCTCGAAGAGCTGCTGGCCGCCCGCGTGGTCGGCCAGCAGGACGCGGTCGAGGCAGTGGCGAACGCGGTTCGGCGGAGTCGGGCCGGGCTGCAGGATCCGAATCGGCCGATCGGCTCCTTCATCTTCCTGGGGCCGACAGGCGTCGGCAAGACGGAGACAGCACGCGCACTCGCGGAATTCCTCTTCGACGACGAAGAGGCCATGGTGCGCATCGACATGTCCGAGTACATGGAGAGGCATGCGGTTGCGCGCCTCATCGGTGCTCCACCCGGGTACGTCGGTTACGAGGAAGGCGGCCAGTTGACCGAGTCGATCCGTCGTCGCCCGTACAGCGTGATCCTCTTCGATGAGATCGAGAAGGCGCATCACGATGTCTTCAATATCCTGCTCCAAATCCTCGACGATGGTCGACTGACGGATTCACAGGGGCGCACGGTCGACTTCCGCAACACGGTCGTCATCATGACGTCGAACATTGGCAGCGCCATGATTCTGGAGCGATCGCGAGCCAGTGGCTGGGCGGAAGTGGAAGCGCTCGTGCTGGAGGAGATGCGGCGCCATTTCCGACCGGAGTTCCTGAACCGTGTCGATGACGTGATCGTGTTCCGGCCGCTCGGCACCGAGCAGCTCGCGCAGATCGTGGAGCTGCAGCTCCGCCGCGTGGAGCAGCTGCTGGCGGAGCGCGAGCTGAGGCTGGAGGTCACGCCCGAGGCGAAGCAACTGATCGCGGAAGAGGGGTACGAGCCGGCGTTCGGCGCGCGACCGCTCAAGCGCGCGATCCAGCGCCTGATCCAGAATCCGCTGGCGCTGCGGATCCTCGAAGGCGAATTCGAGGACGGCGATACCATCGTCGTCGACCGCGACACCGATACCGCACACCTCGTGTTCCGCAAGTCGAGCTCACCGGCTGTCGCCGCGTAGCACGCTTGACTCATCGCGCGACGGGGGATTAACGTCCAACGCGGCCTGCTTGGGCCGCGTTGCGTTTCCCCACCGAAAGCTGCGCGCATGGCGAAGATGCTCACACTGCTGCTGGCCAGCACGCTGGTGTTGATCACCGGCTGTGCCACTCGCGCCGAACCGGCGCCGACGCTCGCCACGGGCGATTCGGTGACACGCATGGCGCCGACGCTGACACTTGAGAGGTTCCTGCGCGCGGCAAATTCGAACGACCTGCAGACCATGGGCGAGCTGTTCGGCACTCAAGACGGCTCGATCCGGCGGCTCGATTCGCCCGAAGACGTCGAGCGGCGCATGTACGCGCTCGCCTCGGTGCTGCGCCACGACGACTACGAGCTCGTCGGTGACCGCATCGTGCCCGGTCGGCTGGGGCGCGCAGTCGAACTCGACGTGCGCATGGTGATGAACGACCGCGCGTACGTCGTACCCTTCACCATGGTACGCGTGTCGGACGACCTGTGGCTGGTCGAGCAGATCGATGTGGCCGTGCTGACGCGCTGAGGCGTCAGCGGGCGTCGGCGTGCGCGTACCAGCGGGCGAGACGATCCGGTGCGACGCCGATCCCATGCGCGAGTCGCAGCAGCAGATGCAACAGGATCACGCGTGCGGTCCCGTGCGCGCGCCAACGTCGCCCTGAGGTCGTGACGGCGGCGCGGACCAGGCGCACGCGGCCCGATCGCCGCAACTTCTGGTACAGCCGAACATCTTCGAAGAGCGGCACCCGCGGCACGCCGCCGATTCGGCGCAGTGCTTCCGTCCGCGCGAAGATCGCCTGATCGCCCGTTGCGGTGCGGAACAGGAGCGAGCGGAGCGTGATGAAGCGGGCGAGCAGGCGCAAGGCGAGGGGCGCGGCCCGCGCCTCCGAACCGAAGCTGAGACGGAACGCGCCGGCAATGATGCGGCTGTCGGCCAGGACCTCCTGAATCGCGTCGGCTGCCGCCGCTGGCAAGCGGGTGTCGGCATGGAGCAGGACGACGACGTCGCCGGCGGCTGCCGCTGCACCGGCGCGGAGCTGCTCACCGCGTCCGCCGCTGACACCGAGCAGGCGCGCACCGGCGGCGCTGGCGACCTGGCGGGTGCCATCGCGGCTGCCGCCGTCGACGACCAGGACCTCGCAGTCGCGGCCGAGCGCATTGCGGGCCGACAGAATCGCGCCGCGCACCTGTGAGGCCTCGTCCAGCGTGGGGATCACCACGGAGAAGCGCACGACGGCTCAGCCTTCCACCAGCTCGATGAGCACGCCGCCGGTGCTGCGCGGATGCAGGAACGCGATACGGCGGCCATGAGCTCCGAGGCGGGGTACGCGATCGACGGCCTCGATGCCGGCCGCGGTCAGACGCTGGAGCGCGGCGGCAAGATCGGGCACGCGGTAGGCGAGGTGGTGTATACCGGGACCGCGCCGTTCGAGGAACCGCGCGACGGGCGAATCGTCATCGGTCGGCTCGAGCAGCTCGAGGGGTGCGGCGCCGCTTCCGACGAAGCTGACGGCGACGCGCTGATCGTCGACGCGCTCCGCCGGGGATGCCGTGCCGCCGGTCAACAGCTCGAAGAGCGGCAGCGCGTCGGCAATCGAGCGGACGGCGATGCCGACATGGTCGAGTGGCAGCTCGCTGGTGCTCATGGTCGTGGGCGAGTCGAGGTGGCGCGGCCCTCGACGTCGAGGGCCGGGTTCTTGCAAAGTGCCGCGCCGCGGGCGAACTTTCGGTAGCGCGGCAGGGAAACTAACACGCGGCTGCGCGGGCGCGAGCCTGGCAGCGGACGGAGGAGATCTTCGAGGCATGGCTGAGAATGGTAAACCGGTCGCGGTCGGCGACGGTGATTTTTCGGAAACGATCGAGAAGCACGAAGGCCTTTCGCTGGTCGACTTCTGGGCCGAGTGGTGTGGACCGTGTCGCATGGTCGCGCCGGTGATGGAGCAGCTCGCGGAGGAATACCAGGGTCGCATCCGGGTCGCGAAGCTCGACGTCGATGCGAATCAGAGCACTGCGATACGCTTCAACATTCGGTCGATCCCCAGTATCCTGTTCTTCAAGGACGGCAAGCACGTGGATACGGTGGTCGGTGCGGTGCCGAAGCCGCACCTCGAGCGGAAGATCCAGGAGCATCTGAGCTGAGCGGGCGTAGCCGGGGGGCAACGGAGCGAGCGGGAATGAGCTGAATCTCGCGCGCCCTATCGAGGCGACTCACATGTTCGAATGCTTCCCCCGCCAGACCGCGGTCGTCGAGCGGACCCACCTGCGGTACATCAACCTTCCCAACATCCTCAACGACGCGAAGACGGATCGCGCCGCGCGCATCACTGGCTTCGTGTCGCTGTTCCTGGGGCGCGAGGTGTGGTGGATCCTGATCGAGCGAGGCGAGCCGCTGACGGCCGCGCGCCTGCGCGAGGAGCAGCGCGAGATCGTGCCGATCGAAGACGTGCTGGATGCCGCACGTCGCGAACAGGAGCGCGCCGATCTCGCCTACTACCATGTGACCGAGGCCCAGCTGGCGGCCATGTATGCCACGGTGGCGTCGCAGCCGCTGTTCCAGGCCCCGGAGGGCGACATGGGGCGGCCGGGTCAGCTGTT
Source organism: Longimicrobiales bacterium (assembly GCA_050732635.1). GTDB lineage: Bacteria > Gemmatimonadota > Gemmatimonadetes > Longimicrobiales > RSA9 > JBOHRE01. The sequence goes on from JBOHRE010000016.1 coordinate 34,134, forward strand.
CGGCGCACTGCAACAGCGGGCGTTCGAGGGGGTGCTGGAGCTGCGCGGCACGCGCGCGGTGCATTACGTTACCTTCGAGGCCGGCCGAGTACGCCAGCTCTATCTGGCCGGACAGCTACCCGGTGAGTCCCGTGAGCGGGCGCTGGAGCGAATCTTCTTCGCGCCGGAGCGCGAGCCGCTGCAGGCGTGGTGTTACGCACCGGTCAGCGCGATCAGCGCGCAGGCGCCACTCGCCCTGGTCACGCTCTATCGCCGGATCGTTCATGAGCTGGTCGAACACAGCGGCAGCGGCGACGCGGTCGGATGGTTCCGGATTGGGTTGCAGCGCGCCGCTGTCGAATACCCCGAGCTGGCCGGAATCACGTTGGAGGAGACCGGCGAGGTGCACAGCGGTGCCGAGGGTGTGGCGAGCGCGGACCGTCTGACCGCGGCGTACGGCGCCTGGATCGGGGCGGCGCTACAGAGCGGTGCGTCGGCGGGCGCGTTCGACCCCGCCGAGCTCGTCGAGCGCGTGACCCGGCAGCACCGCTTCGCACTGGAGCGGCAGGGGTTCTATCAGCGGCTGCCCTGGCCCGTGCAGCACTAGCAGCGGCGGTGGCGCGGCTTTTCATTGTCAGTACGCCGATCGGCAATCTCGGCGACATGACGTATCGGGGCGTCGAGGTGCTGCGCGGGGTCGCGCGGATCCTGGCCGAGGACACGCGTCGGACCTCGATCCTGCTGCGGCATTACGCAATCGAAACACCGCTGGTCTCGCTCCACGAGCACAATGAGGCGGCTCGTAGCGAGCAGGTCTGCGCCTGGCTCGATGCCGGCGAGGATCTGGCGCTGGTTGCCGATGCGGGTACGCCGCTGGTGTCCGATCCTGGCGAGCGACTGGTCGGCGCAGTGTTCGACGCCGGCCACGAGGTCGTCCCCGTGCCCGGTGCATCAGCCGTGCTGGCGGCGCTCGTTGGCTCTGGGCTGCCGGCGCAGCCGTTCACGTTTGTCGGTTTCCTCGCGCGCAAGGCAGCAGAGCGGCGTCGACAGATCGAGACGCTGGCCGGCAGCGCGCACACTGCCGTGCTGTTCGAGTCGCCGAACCGGCTGCACAAGCTCCTGCTCGAGCTGACGCAGACGCTGGAGGTCACGCGGCCGGTGGTGGTCGTGCGCGAGCTGACCAAGCTGCACGAAACCTGGTTTCGCGGAACCCTGGCGGACGCACTCGCCTATTACGACGGAAGGCCGGTACGCGGCGAGGTGGTCGTGCTGGTCGGCGGAGCCATGCCCGCGGCGCCGGCGGCGCAGGAGGAAGGCCCAGCGCTCGCCGCTGCGCTGGTGGCGGATGGGCTGAAGCCGAGCGCGGTCGCGCGCCAGCTCAGCGCCCGGCTCGGTGTTCCGCGCGCCGTCGCCTACGAGCTCGCGCTCGACGCAGCGCGGGCGCAGCAGTGAGTCGCATGTGAAGCGAGAGGGGCAAGGGCCGACTCTTCGGCTGGTCGTGGCGACGGCCATGGTGGTGGCCGCGACCAGCGAGGCGTCGCCGCAACAGCGTGCGGCTGCGGCGACGCGTGAGCCGACGATCGCGCGGCTGCGTTACGACGGAGGCGGCGACTGGTACGCGAACCCCTCGTCGCTGCCGAACCTGCTGCGCGAGATTGCCGAACGAACCGGGCTGGCCGTGAGCCAACGCAGCGTCGATGTGCGACTTACGGCCCCGGACCTGCATGACTACCCCTTCCTTTATATGACCGGTCATGGCAACTTCCGATTGAGCGAAGGCGAGGTTGCTGCGCTCCGCCAGTATCTCCTCGCCGGCGGTTTTCTGCATGCGGATGACAATTACGGGTTGGATGCGAGCTTCCGTCGCGAGGTCCGGCGGGTGTTTCCGGAGACGGAGCTGGTGGCGATCCCGGCCGATCATCCGGTGTACCGCTCGTTCTATGCGTTCCCTGATGGGCTCCCGAAGATCCACGAGCATGATGGTGAGCCGGCCCAGGGTTTGGGCATCTTCCGCGATGGGAGGCTGGTCGTGTTCTACAGCTACCAATCCGATCTCGGTGACGGCTGGGAAGATGCCGACGTGCATGGCGATCCTCCGCAGACCCGCGAGCAGGCGCTGCGCATGGGCGTGAACCTGTTCGTCTTCGCCCTCTCGCAGGTGGCGCGATGACGCCGCTGCTGCCGGACTCGCGCGCGCGCTTCGACGCGGCGGTGCGACGCATCCGCCGTGATACGCGTCTGGCCGCTTGCGCGCTCATCGCAGTTGCACTGCCTGCCGCGCTCATCATCGGCTGGACGTTCGCGGGCCAGGCCGGCTGGGCAGCGCCCTCGCCCTGGCCCTTGCTGCTCGACCTCGCTGCCATCGTGGCCGCGAGCGGCTGCGCGCTCTGGGCGGTTCGACGCTGGACGCGCGATGCCGCCGAGGAGCGGATCGCGGCGGCGACCGAGGAGGCGACCGGACTGCCTGCGGGGCGGGTGCGCGGCATGCTCGAGCTGGAGCGCGGCCTGCCGGTGGGCACGTCGGCGGCGCTGGCGCGCAGCGCCCAGGCGCGGCTCTGGAGCGGGCTCGCCAGTGCCCGCGCCGCCGACCTGGGTGGCGCGCTCGCCGGCCGAGCCCGGCGTCGTCGCCGCCTCACGCTGAGTGCACTGGCTTCTCTGGCGGGCATCACGGTCGTGCTCGGCTTCGCCGCACCGGAACGCACGCGTGCCGGCTGGGCGCCGATGCTGGAGCCGCTGGACAACCTGCGGCCACTACCGTTGCCGGCGCTCGTGGTGTCACCGGGCGATGCCCGGGTTCGACACGGCGACGACCTGAAGGTCGAGGTCCAGGCACCGGGCCGGCGGCGGATCCAGGTGGAGTGGCAGGCCGCGGGGGACGTGCGGCGCGCTGCGCGCCTGCCCGTGCGGGGCGACGTCGCCACGACAACGCTCGAGCGAATCGACGCGCCGACCCGCTACTGGGCTCGCGCGCCCGATGGCGCAGTCTCTGACACCTTCGTCGTGCTGCCGCGCGAGGCCCTGCTGATTTCGCGACTGCACTACGAGCTTAGCTTTCCGAGCTATCTGGGGCGGCTCGAGGAGAGCTACGAGGGCGAAGCGCCGCCGCTCGAGATCCCGGCGGGCACGACCCTGCGGATCCGTGGGTCGGCGACACACGCGCTGGAGGCTGCCGAGTTGCTGCAGGATGAGGCGTCGCTCCGCGTACGGCTGTCGGTCGACGGCGCGGCGTTTAGCGGTCGCTGGCGCCCACGACAGAGCGGAACCTACACCTGGTCACTGGTCGGAGCAGACGGCTCGACGCCGGATTTCCCGCCGCCGCCGCTGGAGCTGACCGTGATCGCGGATGCGGCGCCCCAGGTCGAGATCACGTACCCGGCGGGGGATACGCTGCTGGGGCCTGACCTGCGTCAGCCGGTCGCCGCCGCGGCCCTGGATGATCACGGCGTACGGCAGGCCGAGCTGGTGAGCTGGCGCGTCGGCGCCGACGGCCATGCCGAAGAGCAGCTCGTCGAGACGTTGCGCATCGACGGTGCACCCGCGCGCGTGCTGCTGCAGGGTATGGTCGATGCCGGTGAGCGGCGCGTGCTGCCGGGTGACGAGATCCGGTATTTCGTGCGCGTGCGGGACAACTCGCCCGCGGCGCAGGTCGGTGTGTCACCGACGTACGCGCTGCGCCTGCCGAGCATGGCCGAGGTGCGGCGGCAGGTCTGGGAGAGCACCGAGTCGGCGCTGGCGGAGGCCGCGCGCGCCGCGGAATCCGCCAAGCAGCTGCAGCAGTCTACGCGCGACCTCGAGCGCCGCGGTGCGGCTGCGGGCGCGACGACCGGCCGGGGGGCGCAGGGGCAGCCCGGCACTCGGAATAGAAGCGGCTCGGACCTGGATTTCGGCGGGGCCGAGGAGGCCCGTCAGATCCTCGAGCGCCACGAAGCGCTGGCCCAGCAGGCCGAGCAGTTGCGCGAGCGTAGCGAGGCCCTGCGGCGTGCCGTGCAGGAAGCCGGGCTCGCCGATCCGGAACTGCAGCGTCGGCTCGATGAGCTGAGCCGGCTGTACGAGGAGGTGCTCACGCCGGAGCTGCGCGAGAAGCTCGAATCGCTGCGCCAGGCGCTCGACGAGCTGGATGCGGAACAGGTTCAGGAGGCACTGCGCCGACTCGCTGAGGAGCAGGCGGAGATGCGCGAGCGGCTGGAGCAGAGTCTGGAGCTACTGCGGCGCGCGGCCACCGAGCAGCAGATGAACGCGCTGGCGCAGCAGGCGCGCGAGCTCGCGCGGCGCGAACAGGCGCTGGCGGAATCGCTGCGCGAGCAGCCGGAGCAGAGCGCCGAGCGAGCCGATCAGCAGCGCGAGCTGGCCGACGAGGCCGCGTCGCTCGAGCGAGCGCTGGAGGAGCTGGAGCGGCGGCTGGAGGAGCAGCGCGAGCAGGAAGCCGCCGAACAGACCGCTGGCGCGGAGCGCCAGATCGGCGAGGCGAGGGCCGGGATGCAGCGGGCTGCGGACGAGGCCGCAGCGCGCAACGGAGAGCAGGCCGGGCGCACAGCGCAGCAGGCAGCGGAGGAGCTGGAGAGCGCCGCGCGGACGCTGGACGCTGCGCGCGAGCAGCTCGCTGCGGAATGGCGTGAGGAGGTGCAACGCACGGTCGAGGAGGCGACCAACGACGCGCTCGCGTTGGCCGAGCGGCAGAACGCGCTGATCGATCAGATGCGCGAGGGCTCGGAGCCAGAGTCGGGCTCCGCGCAGCCGAACGCGGCGCGCCTGCCGCAGCCGCCGCAACCGCCTCAGGTCGGGGTTGAGCGCTCCGCCGGCGAGCAGGAGCAGCAGGAGGCGGGCGCCTCACTGCCGCAGCCGCCGGGGCAGGGTCAGCAGCAGAGCAGCGGATCGGAGGGGCAACAGTCCGGACAACAGCAGGGCGGCTCACAGGGCGCGCAGAGTCAGCAGGGCGCAGGCGAGCAGGCGCAGGCGGGCCAGACGCAGGGCGAGCAGTCCGGTGGTGGACAGCCTGGTGCGCGTCAGCAGGGCGCACAGGGACAGGCGGGCGGGGAGGGCATGCGGGCCGAGCAGGCCGCGGTCAACGAAGGGCTGGAATCGCTCGGTCGAAACCTCGCGGAGGCCGGGCGTCGGTCCGCCATGATCAACCGGGAGGTGGGTGCGGCGCTCGCCCGCGCGCTGCTGAACATGCAGCAGACGCTCGAGGCCATGGAGAGTCGCGAAGGCGAGCAGCGCATGCCGATCCCGGAGGCGATGCAGGGACTCGACGCGCTGAACCAGCTCGCCCTGGCACTGCTCGGCAATCAGGAGGAGATCGCCGGCTCGCAGTCCGGGACGGGACTCCAACAAGCGCTCGAGCAGCTGGCCAACATGGCGCGGCAGCAGGGATCGCTCAATGCGCAGACCAGCTCGCTGATGCCGATGGAGCTGGCGCCACGTGCGCTCGCCGAAAACCTGCGCCAGTTGGGTCAGACACAGCGACAGATCTCGCAGGAGCTGGACGCGGCGAGTCGCAATCTCGGCGGCCGCGAGGACGTCCTCGGCGATGTCGACGAGCTCGCTCGCGAAGCGGAGCGGCTGGCCAGCGACATGGACGGCGGCCGCCTGACTCCCGAGATGCTGGCTCGGCAGGAGCGGCTGTTCCACCGGCTGCTCGACGCTGGCCGCTCGCTCGAGCGCGAGGAGTACAGCGACGAGCGCGAAGCGCAGCGTCCTGGCACCGCTGCGCCGCTCCATGCCGCGCCGCTCGATCCACGTGTGGCCGACGCGCTGCGGTATCCGCTGCCGACTCCCGAACAGATGCGCGCGCTGCCGCCGGCTTACCGTCGCCTGATTCAGGAATACTTCGAGCGGCTGAACCGCTCGGAGATGCAGCGCCAGGACGAGCGCCGGTGATGCGCCACGCGGCTGCGGCGTTGACCGCGCTGGCCCTGCTCGTCGCGCACGACCCGCTGCATTCGTCCGGTGCGCTGGATGCGCAGCAAGCGAACCGCTCGACGTCCGGCTCGGAGCTCGAGCTGCTGCGAATGGCGAGCGACCTGGAGAACGCAGGCGACCTGGGCGGCGCCGCAGACGCGTATCGCGCGGTCCTCGATCAGCGACCCGCGTCGCTCAGCGCACTGATCTCGCTGGAGCGGCTACTGCGGGTGCAGGGCGACCTCGACGCGATGATCCCGGTGGTCGAACGCCACCTGCATGATGCACCGGGCTCGGCGATCGGCCATCAGATGCTCCTGCGCATCCACGCCGAAGCCGATCGGCCCGAGGCGTTCGCCGACGTCGCCGAAACCTGGATCGAGGCGACGCCCACAGTCGAGACACCGTACCGCGAGATCGCCCGGCTGTTCGAGGCAGCCGGCGATTACGCCGGCGCGCTGCGCACGCTCGAGCGTGGCCGCGATCGGCTCGGCGGGCCGTCGGCGCTCGCGCTCGAGCTCGGCGGCCTCCATGCCGCGATGGGCGATGCGCGCCAGGCAGCGCGCGAGTGGAGCCGTGCCGTCGGTGAGCAGGGCGAAGGCTTCCTGCTGGTCGAGCGACGCGCGAGCAGCCTGCCCGACGGTGGCGCACGCGTGCTGCCGTTGCTGGTTCGCTCACTCGTCGACGATGGCGCGTCGCTACCGCGGCGTCGGGCCGCGGCCGTGCTCGCGATCGAGGCCGGGCTGGAAGCCGACGCCGGCGAGATCGCGGTCGCGGTCGCCGACCGTCTCGCCGGTGGTGAGCGCCAGGGCTTCCTGGTCGAGGTCGCACGGCGCTCGGAGGGCGCACAGCTGCCGCGCGTCGCATACTGGGCCTACAGCGAGCTGCTCGAGGGCGACGAGGACGAGCTCGAGTCGCTGGCGATCCGCAGCCGGCTTGCCGAGCTCGCGCTGCTCCTGGGCGACACTACCGCGGCACGGCAGAGCCTTGCGGCGCTCGAGGCGGGCGCCGCCTACGGCTCCATCGAGCAGCGCAGAGCCGCGGCCCGTCAGATCATGATCGCCATCGACGAAGGCGGCAGCGAGCGTGCGCAGCAGGAGCTGGTGGCGTTCCGCGAACGCTTTCCGCAGGCCACGGAGCTGGACGATCTGAGCGCCGCGCTCGCCGAGCGCCAGATCACGGCCGGTCAGTTCGACGCTGCGACCACGGTGATCCAGGGCGTGCGCGGCCCACGGACCGATCGACTGCGCGGACGCCTGGCACTGGCCCGCGGCGACGCGCGCGCCGCACGCATCGCGCTGCTCGCCGCTGCGCCCGGCCTGTACGGCGCCGAGGCGACCGAGGCGATCGAGCTGGCGCGCCTGCTCGGCCGGCTCTCGGATGAAGGCGCGCGCGTGGTCGCCGACGCGCTGCGGGCACAGGATACGGGCACCGCTGGCGAAGCGGTGGTCGAGCTGCTCGGGCGGAGCAGCAGCCTGCCCACCAGCGAGCGGCCGGCGCTGCTCGACTTCGCCGCCGACTTCGCCGACCGTGCCGGCCTCGGCGCCGAGGCCGAGCAGATCCGGCGCACACTGATACTCGAGCACCCCGACGCGTTCGAGACGCCGCCGGCGCTGCTCGCACTCGCGCGTGCGCTGGCCGCTCGGCCCGACGGCCTGAGCGAGGCGCAACAGTTGCTCGAGCGGCTGGTGCTTGAGTACCCGCGCAGCGCGCTCGTGCCCCAGGCCAGGCGTGAGCTGGATCGAATTCAGGGACGGGTCCCACGATCATGAGAGCAGCACTCATCACGCTGGCTGCCGTCATGCTGGCAGTTGGATCCGCCCGAGCGCAGAGCGTGCTCGTGCCGATGGACGACGCCCAGGCGAATCACCTCAAGGCCTACGGGCTCACCTACTGGACGCTCCAGCAGGGGCAGCAGGCGGAGTGGCTGCTGAACTACCGGGCCGGCTCGTTCCTGCTGCCGGACCGGCCGGAGATCCGGCGCGAAGCGGCGCTGCGCGGTGTCGCCGTCGAGGCGATCAGCGCGGGCGATGAGGCCGCGATCCGCAGCACGATCGAAGAGTCCAACATGGAGGTCGTGCTGCTGGAGAAGCCGCCCGACATTGCCGTCTACACGCCGCCGGGGTCCAGACCGTGGGACGACGCCGTGACCCTGGCATTGACCTACGCGCAGATCCCGTATGAGGAGGTCTGGGATCGCGACGTGCTGCAGGGTCGGCTCGCCGAGTACGACTGGCTGCACCTGCACCACGAGGACTTCACCGGACAGTACTCGAAGTTCTACATCAGCTATGCCGGCGCCTCGTGGCTGCAGGACGACGTCCGCCGCAACGAGCAGATGGCCGCAGAATTCGGCTTTGCCAGTGTGCCGCAGCTGAAGAAGGCGGTCGCGCAGGAGATCGCCGGCTACGTGGCCAACGGCGGATTCCTGTTCGCAATGTGCACGGCAACGGAGACGCTCGAGCTCGCACTCGCCGCCGGCGATGTCGACATCGCCGCGCCCTTCAGCGATGGCACGCCCGCCGACCCCGACGCGACGGCACGCATGCAGTGGGAGCGCTCACTCGCCTTTCAGGACGGCGTCATCCAGCTCAATCCGGGGGTCAACGCCTTCAGCGACATCGATGGCCACCAGGTGAACACGTCCTGGCGGCAGCCGCTAGGCTCCTATGCGCTCTTCGACTTCAGCCCGAAGTTCGATCCGGTGCCGGCCATGCTCGTGCAGAACCACGAGAGCGTGCTGCCGGACTTCTACGGGCTGACGACCAGCTTCCGCCGCGACCGCCTCAAGCCCGGCACAGTCGTGCTCGCCGAAGAGGACGGCACGCCGTGGGTCAAGTACATCCACGGCCCGTTCGGCGATGGCACCTTCACCTTCCTCGGCGGCCACGACCCCGAAGACCCACAGCACCAGATCGGCGACCCCGCGACCGACCTCGACCTGCACCGCGACTCGGCCGGCTACCGCCTCATCCTCAACAACGTGCTGTTCCCCGCCGCCAAGAAGAAGACGCTGAAGACCTGAGCGGCGGTCCCCTGCCGCCACCGCATCAGCGCGCCAAGAGTCATTGGCTTCCGCCCGCCAGATCGAGGACGAGGAGCCGGCACCTGCTGCGACCTCGAGGCCCGCGTCGGACGCGATGGCCGGGCCGACAGAGTGCCGGCGCGCGCCCTCTTACTTTTTGTACAAGATGTACGGCGCGCTGCCGCCGAGCACGCAGATGGGTCACCAGTCGGCGGTGGTGACGTCGTACCAGTGCGCGGACGAGGCCGGACGCGGGAGGTGACCTGTCGGGCGCCGATCGCGGCAGGAGGCCGAGGCGCACGTGCCGCGCTCCCTAGCAGGGACGGAAGCGCGGACGCGACTGCCGCAGCGTGAAGCGCCGCAGCGTGACGCGCGACAGTGAGGTCGCATGGCCCAAAACTCAGGTCGGCGGCGGCCCAGTGTACAACATGTACAGAAACCACGAGGGTGCGCGGCGGGTGGCACCGGCGTCGGCGCCGAGCTCCAGGATAGGCACCTCCCGCAATGCTCAGCTTCGGGTTATCTTCGCCTGGTGGTTCGCGCACTCCCGCCGCCAGGAGCGCCTTGCCGGCCGCCGACCTGTTTCTGACCACGCCAAGCGCCTCACGGATCCGCGCCGAGATCGTGCGGGCCGGGGATAACGAGGTTTGCTTCATCGCGCGCGTCGCGGAGGACGGCGCGATCATCGAGCCGCGCGTCGTCGCCCGGGGGAACCGCAGCGCGGTGCTGGCGGCCGCGGGCGGCGCCGAGGCGGGCATGCTGGTCCTGCACAACCATCCCTCGGGTGAGCTGGAGCCGTCGGACGCGGACTTTCGGGTCGCGGCGGAGCTGCATGATCGGGGGCTCGGCCTGGCCATCGTCGACAACGCGGTCACCGACCTGTACGTCGTGGTCGAGCCGGGTCGGGCGCGCTCGCGCGAGACGATCGATCCGGCCGCGGTCGAAGCGGTGCTGGAGCCGGGCGGTGCGCTGGCGCGCGAGCACCGGCACTACGAGGACCGGCCGACCCAGCGCGCCATGGCGGCCGCGGTGGCCGCGCGCTTCAACGATGGCGGGGTGCTGCTGGCCGAGGCCGGTACGGGCACCGGCAAATCGGTGGCGTATCTGGTCCCGGCGCTGCGCTGGGCGATCGCGAATCGGGAGCGCGTGATCATCTCGACGAACACGATCAATCTGCAGGAACAGCTCGTGGGCAAGGACCTGCCCTTGCTTCGCCGTGCCATGGCCGAGCCGTTCCGTTTCGCGCTGGTGAAGGGCCGCGGCAACTATGTCTCGATCCGGCGCGCGAAGCTGGCGGCCGAGTCCCAGTCGGTGTTGTTCGAGGATGCTCATGCCGCGGAGCTGCACGGCATCGCAGAGTGGCTGGAGACGACGTCGGATGGGTCGCTGCAGGATCTGCCGTTCCAGCCGAGCGCGGAGGTCTGGGATGAGGTGGTCAGCGACACGGATGCCTGCCTGCGGGCGAAGTGCCCGCACTATCAGGAGTGCTTCTACCAGCGTGCGCGGCGCGCGGCGTCGACCGCGGATCTGCTGGTCGTCAATCACTCGCTGCTGTTGAGCGACATCGCCGTACGCCGTGTACAGGGGAATTACACGTCGCCGGCCGTGCTGCCGCCGTACCGTCAGGTCATCATCGACGAGGCACACAACCTCGAGGATGCCGCGACGGAGCACCTGGGTGCGCGCATCTCACGGCGCGGGCTGGTGCGTCTGCTCGGGCGGCTCGACCGCAAGGGGAAGGGCATTCTCGGCGCGCTCGAAGCGAAGCTGCGGACCGCCGACGAGGAGTTGCTGCAACAGGGCGCACTGCGGGCGATCCGTGAGGAGGCGAGGCCGGCGGTGGCCGGAGCCCGAGAGCACGGGCTGGCACTGTTTCGCGCGCTCGAGCAGCTCGCCTTGGGCGCCGCCGACGGCGTCGTCCGGCTGGACGACAGCTTCGCGGCGAGCGACGCCTGGAGCCACGGCATCGACGTTCTTTTCGCCAACGCCACGCTGGCGCTGTCGACGCTGGCCACCTCCCTCGGCAGGCTGCGCGAGCAGGTGCAGCTCGACCGGCAGTGGGCCGACGCGCTGGCCGAACAGCTGCTCGAGCTCGGCGCGCTGGCGGCTCGCGTGCGCGAGGCGGAGCAGGCGTTACGCACCGCGCTGCTGCCGTCCGGCGCAGCAGCGCTGGTCCGCTG
>JBOHRE010000017.1:0-45121 GCA_050732635.1 Longimicrobiales bacterium
GCCGGAGCCCGAGCCCGACCCTGGACCTCCGCTGCTCGGCGAGCCGGTCGAGTTGCCGCCGGACACCGGCAATGTACGACGCGGCTGGCCGGCGCCGTCATCCCCGACCACATGAAGCGAGCAATGAGCCAGAGGAACCTGAAGCACTACGAGCAGCGTTTGCTGCACGAGCGGGAGCGCGTGCTCGAGACGCTCGGCGAATTCGAGGAGCAGGTCATCGGCCAGCCGGAGGATGATGGCGAGCTGACCAACTACCCGCTGCATTTCGCCGATGAGGGGACGGACACGATCGAGCGCGAGAAGAACTACATGCTCGCCGGTCAGGAGGGGCGGCTGCTGCAGCGTATCGATGAGGCCTTACGCACGATCTACAAGGAGCCGGATCGATACGGTTGCTGCGAGGTGTGCGGCCAGGACATCGCCGATGAGCGACTGGAGCTCGTGCCGTGGGCGACGCGCTGCGTGCAGGACGAACAGGCTGCGGAACGCGGCTGATCGCCGCCGCGTCCACCCGCTCGACACGCAGCTTCGCGACTTGCGTACCCGCCCCGCTGTGACTGCACGCATTCTCTTCGCGCTGGTCGCTGCCGCGGCGCTGGCCAGGCCGGCCGCCGCACAGCGGGCCACGGTCCTGCCGCCCGATCTAGAAGACCCCGTTGCCGAACACCCGGATTGGGTCGGTGACTTCGCGGTCGCCAGCGCGAACGCGGTGTTGGGTGCGCTCACTGCGGCGACCACGCGCTGGCTGCATGGCGGCGAGTTCCGCGCTCCGTTTACCGATGGCTTCCTCGGCGGCCTGGTCGGCTTCGCCGGCAAACGGGTGGCCGTCGAGCGCGCGCCGGGCGCCGGATTCCTCGGCCGCGAGATCGCCGCGATCGGCGCGTCGATGGTCGCCAATGCGGGTGCCGGAGACGCGCTGCTGGACCGCGTGGTCCTGCCCGTCGGCCCGCTGTGGCTCACCCTCGAGCGGCGCGATGAGCGAGGCTTCCATACCGATGTGCACGTGGATGCCGCTGCCGTGGCCGCGATCGGCTACGCGATTGCCGAGGACCGCCTCGAGTTCGATGGCCACGGCAGCGTTTCCGCGGGGACCGCGGTGTTCCGCGCGCCCGGCACGCTGTTCGAGCGCAAGTGGCAGGACAATGTGCGCAGCAGCGGCATTGCGGTCGGCGGCACCTTATGGCTCAGCGAGATCGAGCGCTTCGGCGAGAGCTACAGCGAGCGCGTGTTCGCGCACGAGCGCATACACGTGCTGCAGGCAGATTTCTTCGCCATCGCTTGGGGCGAGCCGCTGCAGCGTGAGATTGCGGCTCGTAGCAAGCTGTTGAGCCATGCCGACCGGGCGCTGCGCTTCGGCTGGGGCGAAGTGTTCCTCAGTACATTGTCGCTGTTCGGCGACCACGGTTCCCGGCCCTGGGAGGTCGAGGCGAACTTCCTGGAGAACCGGTGACGCGACGGCGCCGCATCGCCGCCCCCGCGTTCGCGGCGCTCGCTGCCGCAGCATGCATCGACTTCGTCGAGCCGGAGCGCGTCGCCCAGCGACCCACGGCGCTGCAGGTCTCGTTGCGGATCGTGGATGACACTGCACGGCTGTGTCCGAACGCCCGCTGCGTGCCCATCGGTACGGCCGATCTCACGCCCGCCACCCTCATCGACACCGGCAGCGCCCTCGCCTGGGTCCAAGCAACGCTGGACCCCGGCACCGATCCCGGCGGCGATCCGCGCCCGGTCCTCGATGACCGGCTCGGCCTGGCCGGATTCACGCTGCTCCCGTTCGACAGCGCCGATGATACCGGCGTGCGCCGCTACCGTGCGCGCTGGTTCACCGCTGACGACGGCGTGACCACGCCGGTAACGCTCGCACCACCCGACGTCGCGCTGACCGCCACGCCGGACACGGTCGCGCGCTGGCCCCTCGTGTGGACCGACGACCCGGATACACTCACCATCGAGCCCGGCGCAGATCTCCGCCTGACGCTGCGCAAGCCCACCGATCCGCTGGTGCCCACGCCGACGATCCGCAACTGGAACCTCGAGCTGTCGAGCGCAAGCGGACGCGTCCGGATCGGCGCCGACGGCGTGCCACCGGCGGTGCTGCCGGTTCCCGCCAGCTTCCTGCCGCCGCCCGCGAACGATACCATCGCGGCACGGCTGACCGTGCTCGCAGCCACGATGCTCGTCTTTCCGGACTACATCGTGACGCTGATCGTCGACGTGAACCTGTCCTGGCTCGTGCGGATCACGCCCGCGGACACCACCACCGGCCTGCGATGAACGAGGAGCTGCTCGAGCGCTGCCGTTCGCGACGCGAACGTGTGCTCGCGCTCCTGCCGGATGCCGCCGCGATGATCCTGCCGGCCGCGCCCGAGCTGCGTATCGGCCGCGACCTCGAGCTGCGCTACCAGCCGGATCCCGAGCTGTACTACCTCACCGGCTGCACCGAGCCCGAAGCGGTCGCGCTGCTCCTGCCGGGCAATGACGAGCACCGCGTCACGCTCTTCGTGCGCGCGCGCAACGCCGACGCCGAGCTGTGGACCGGCGCGCGCGACGGGCCGGACGCCGCGCGCGAGCGATTCGGCGCCGACATCGCCTACCCGACCGCCGAGCTCGCCGAGCGGCTGCCCCAGCTGCTCGCCGGCGTCGACACGCTCTACTACCGCCTGCGCGCTGGCCGGCCACGGCTCGACGACATCATCCTCGGGCTGCTGGCCGCGCAGCGGCGCGCTCGCCAGCGACGCGGCGTCGGAGCCCGCGCGCTCGTCGACCCCGGCGCGATTCTCGACGAGCTGCGCCTCATCAAGGATGAGTACGAGATCCGTTCGCTCCGGCAGGCCGCACACATCACTGTGGAGGGGTTCCGCGAGGCCGCCACGCTCATCCGCGCCGGCGTCGGCGAATGGGAGATCGAGGCCGCGCTCGAGGCCGCGTTCCGCCGCCGCGCAGCCGACGGACCAGCCTTCCCGTCGATCGTCGCCTCGGGCAGCAACGCGACCGTGCTCCACTATGTCCAGAACAGCCGCGCGGCGCGTGCCGGTGAGCTGATCCTGATCGACGCCGGCGCGCGCCTCCGCATGTACGCCGGCGATCTCTCGCGGACACTTCCCGTCTCCGGCCGCTTCACTGCCGCCCAACGCGAGATGTACGACATCGTACTCGCCGCCCACGACGCCGGCATTGCAGCAGTCGCACCCGGCGCAACCGAAGCCGACATCCATCAGGCGACGATCGCCGAGCTCGTGCGCGGCATGGTGCGCATCGGCCTGCTCCAGGGCGAGCCGCAGGCGCTGCTCGAGGACGACGAGCAGCCCTGGAAGCCGTACTTCCCGCACCGCGCGTCTCATTGGCTCGGCCTCGACGTCCACGACGTCGGCGATTACACGGCCGGCGACGACCCGCGCCGCCTCGAGCCCGGCATGGTCCTCACTATCGAGCCCGGCCTCTACATCCCACCCCCAGCAGAGCTGCCCGACCACATCCAACGCCTGCGCGGCACCGGCATCCGGATCGAAGACGCTGTCCTCGTCACGCCCGACGGGCGCGACGTGCTCAGCGCCGACCTGCCGGTGGCCGCCGACGACATCGCGGCGCTGGTGGGGCGGCGGTAGGGGTCCAGGCGTAGCGGACTGGGGTGGCGTGGTCGCGTTAGGCGGTAGGGGTCCAGGCGTGGTGGGTCGGGGCGGCGCACTCGCGTTAGGCGGTAGGGGTCCAGGCGTGGTGGGTCGGGGCGGCGTAGTCGCGTTAGGCGGTAGGGGTCCAGGCGTGGCGGGCTGGGGCGGCGTAGTCGCGTTAGGCGGTAGGGGCCCGAACGGGTGGACCGGGGCGGTGGGAGCGCGTTAGGCGGTAGGAGGTGGCTCGCGCGACTATGGCGTTCGGCGCAGCACGGAGCGGAATTCCGGGGGTCGAAAACAGGAGGCTCGCAATGCGCGGCTTCGCGCATCGGGACTTTCCCGTCTATCGGCTCGCCATCGAACTGCTCGCGCTCGGCGGCGATGCGGTTCGTGAGGTGGACCCGCTGTACCGTGCGCTGGTCTGGCAGCTGCTGCGCGCCGTACACTCGATCGCGCTGAACATCGCCGAAGGGGCCGATGAGTCGTCTCCGGGAGACAAAGCCCGCTTCTATCGCTATGCGCGACGCTCGGCGGCGGAAACCTCGGCCGCGGTCGATGGGCTCGCCGCGCTACGCCAGCTCACCCCCGAATTCGTCGAGCTAGCGCACAGTCGGTGCAACACGATTGCCGCCCACCTGACGCGTCTGATCCGCACCCTGAAGGCATGATCGCCTCCATTTGCCTAACGCAGAACCGCCGCCCCGACCCACCACGCCTGGACCCCTACCGCCTAACGCAGAACCGCCGCCCCGACCCGAGCGCGTGGACCCCTCTTGCCTTCCTGAACACTGTTCAATATCATCCGCCCGTTCAACCATTGACCCCCGTTAAACATCCGATGGGCATCACCGAGCGCCGCGAGCGCGAAAAAGAGCAGCTGCGCACCCGGATCGTCGAGGCGGCGCGTGACATCCTGTCCGAGACCGGGCTGGACGGGTTGTCCGTACGCTCGATCGCCGAGCGGATCGAGTATTCGCCGGCCACGATCTACGTGTACTTCCAGAACAAGGACGAGGTGATCCGGGCAGTCGTGGCGGAGGCGTTCTGCCGGCTCGGAGATTACATGCGCGCGGATCTGGCGCAGGTCGACCGGGAGGCGCCGGCGACGGCCCGGCTGCTGGCGACGTCGCGTGCGTATGTGCGCTTCGCACTGGAGAACGCGGCGTATTTCCGGGTGATGTTCGAGCTGCCGGCGGTGGCGCACATGGAGTGTGCGGAGCCGCACCCGGACGACGTATCGATGACGGAGGAGCAGCCGTGGGACTATGTGCTGGCTGCGTCGGAGTCGGCGGTGGCGCAGGGCGAGGTGGCGGCGCGGACGCCGCAGCACTGTGCGGTCCTCGGTTGGGGGCTGATCCACGGGCTGACGTCGCTCTACCTGGCGGGTCACCTGCGCGATCTGGTCAGCACGCAGGATGAGCTGTGGACGCTGGTCGAGGCGGGCCTGCGGGGCATGTTCGGGACCGGCAGTGCCAGGTCGGCGGCAGCGCCGAGTGTCGCCAGCGCGGAATCCGGGGTGGGCAGCGAACCGGCTGGCAAGCGGACGGGCAATGGGCGACGCGGCCGGAAACCGGGCCGTCGGGCCTGAGTGTTTTCGGTGCATGTAACGATTTCAATACGACGGAAACCTCGTGCGCGACGCGCGCGTACAGGTGCCGACGACGAATCGAGAGGAGACATGAGCAATCGCAGGGCGATCGTGCTACTGGTGGCGGCACTGTTGTGTGGACCGGCGGCGGGTGCTGCTCAGGCGCAGCGCGCAGAAGCCGCGCAGAAAGCGGCGGCGGCGACGTCGCCACGGACGCTGTCGTTGGAACAGGCGATAACGCTGGCGCTCGACCACAACCGCACGCTGGAGCAGGCGCGGCTCGGGCTGGGCACGGCGCGCCAGCAGGTGCGGGAGGCGTGGAGCACGGTCTACCCGGACATCACGCTGAGCTCGACGTTCACACGGAATCTGGAGGTGCCCGTCAACTTTCTGCCGGCCCGGATCTTCGATCCCGATGCGGCGGAGGACGAGCTGGTCGGCGTGCAGTTCGGCTCCGACAACCTGTGGGCGTTCCAGGTGAACGCGGAGCAGCCGCTGTTCGAGGCCTCGGCCTTTGTCGGCCTCGGTGCAGCGGCGCGCTACGAGTCGCTGCAGGAGGAGGTGCTGCGCGGGGTGGCGCAGCAGACGGTGACCGAGGTTCGCATCGCGTTCTACGATGTGCTGTTGGCGCAGGAGAGCGTGAGGCTGAACGGGAAGAGCCTGGACCGTATCGCCCAATCGCTCGCGGAGACACAGGCGATGAATCGCGCGGGGTTGGCGGCCGACTACGACGTTCTGCGGCTGGAAATCGAGTACGCGAACGTCGAGCCGAATGTGCGTCGCTCGCAGAACGCGCTGTCGGCGGCACAGCGCGAGCTGGCGGTGCTGGTCGGGCTCGAGGGCAGCGATACGCTACGGGTCGAGGGCTCGTGGGCGGATGTGGCCAGTGACCTGGTGGCCTGGAGCGAGGGCAGCGAGCCAGCAGCCGGCGGCTCGATCGCACTGCTCGCATCGTCGGCGACGTCGGCGACGCTCGCTGACGACCACATGCAGGAGCTGGTGGCAGATGCGCTGGCACGCCGCTCCGATGTGCGCCAGCTCGAGCTGACGCAGCAGCTGCGTCATACCGAGCTGCGCGTCGAGCAGGCGGAGTACCTGCCGAAGGTCTACCTGTTCGGCACGTATTCCGTGAATGCGCAGGACAACGGTTCGCCGAGCTTCTTCGGCGGCGATGATGGCGTGCGTGCGTACGGCAAGCAGGTTGGTGTCCGCGTGTCGATGCCGCTGTTCCAGGGCTTCATGCGGCCGGCGCGCGTGCAACAGCGCGAGTACGCGGTCGAGCAGGCCGGCGCGCAGCTACGGCTCGCGCGCGAGGAGGCGGGCAGCCAGGTCCGCACGCTGGCCGAGCAGGTGCGCGAGGCGGCCGAGCGGGCCGTGCAGCAGCGCCAGGCGGTGCAGCGCGCCGAGCGCGGATATGAGATCGCACGCACGCAGTACCGGGAAGGGCTGAGCAGCCAGCTCGAGGTCACGGACGTCGAGCTCGCGCTGCGGCAGACGGAGTTCAATTACGCGCAGGCAGTCTACGACTATCTCACCGCGCGGGCATTCCTCGATGCGGCAGCGGGAGCCGTCCCGTTCGTCGACCCGGGTGCTCGCCTGATCCTGGGGACACAGGGGCAATGAACATTTCGGGGTGGTGGAAGCGAGCCGTGGCGATCGTCGGAATGGTAGCGGTCGTGGCGGCCGTCGCGCTGTTCAGTGATGGCGCAGCGGAGGACGCACGCAGTGCCGAGCCGGCCACGGAGCGAACCGTCAACGTCGTGGTCGAGACGGTGGAGCCGCGGCCGTTCGACGACGTGCTGCGTCTGACCGGCACGGCCGAGGCGCGCAGTGATGTGACGGTCGCAGCCGAGGAGTCGGGCGTGATCCGCGCGCTGTACGTCGACCGCGGCGCGCGCGTACGCGCAGGTCAGCCGATTGCCAAGATCGATGATGCGCTGCTGCGTGCACAGTTCGAGGAGGCCACGGCGAATGCGATGCTCGCGCAGGAGACATTCGAGCGCCAGCGTCGGCTCTGGGAGGACGAGCGGATCGGCTCGGAGATGACCTACCTCCAGGCGAAGTATCGCGCGGAGACGGCCCGGGCGGCCGCCAAGGTCATCCAGGCCAGGCTCGAGCGCACGGTCGTACGTGCGGCGATCTCCGGTGTCGTCGACGATCGCATGGTCGATGTGGGATCCATGGTCGCGCCGGGCAGTGCCGTCGCACGGGTCATTGACATCAGCGCGATCGAGGTGACCGGCGGCGTGCCCGAGCGCTACGCGACCGAGGTGCGAACGGGCAATCGCGTGCGCATCACCTTCGACGTGCTCGGCAGTCGTGAGTTCACGGGCGAGATCCGCTTCGTCGGCGCGGCGCTGAACCCCGAGAATCGCACCATCCCCGTCGAGGTCCTGGTCCCGAATCCATCGGCCACGATCAAGCCCGGCATGGTGGCGAGCGTCGCGATCGCGAAGAGCGTTCTGGACTCCGCCCTCGTGATCCCGCGTGAAGCCGTGCTGCGCCACGAGGACGGCTACAGCGTTTACATCGCCGCGGACGAGGGCGGCCGGGCAATCGCGCAGCTGCGACACGTTCAGCTCGGTCCATCGGAGAGCGGCAAAATCGTTGCGCTCGCCGGCCTCGCGCCGGGCGACCGCGTCATCGTGGTCGGCCAGAACCAGGTCGCCGAGGGCGATGTGCTCACCATTGTCGACCGCGCGGAGGCGCTCGCCCGATGAGCGGTTCCGTTCAGCCTCCAACCGGCGGCACGCAGCCCGAGCAGGAGTTTCGCCGCTTCCCGCTCACCGAGCTGTCCGTGCGCAACCGCATCAGCGTGCTCGTGCTGCTCGCGTCGATCGCGATCCTCGGCATTCTCAGCTACAACGCCGTGCCGAAAGAGGCACAGCCGGAGATCACGATTCCGACGATCGCGATCTCGACGATCTATCCCGGCGTCGCGCCGCAGGACATCGAGACGCTCGTCACGCGCGTCATCGAAGATGAGCTCAATCGGATTCCCGACATCACCGAGCTGACCTCCACATCCGTCGAGGGCTACTCGAGTGTCGTGGCGGAGTTCGCGTCCGACATGGACATGACCGAGGCGCTCCAGGCCGTGCGCGAGAAGATCGACCTCGCCAAGCCGAAGCTGCCGGACGACGCGGAGGACCCGATCATCTCGGAGTTCAACTTCGCCGAGTTCCCGATCATGCAGGTCAACGTTTCGGGCGAGTACGGGCTCGTCCGGCTGAAGGATGTCGCCGAGGAGCTGCAGGACCGGCTCGAGCAGATTCCGTCCATCCTCGAGGTCCGCCTGTCGGGCGGCCTCGAGCGCGAGGTCCAAATCGATGTCGACCTGCAGAAGCTGCAATACTACGACGTCGCGTTCACGGACGTGATCGACGCCATTCGCGACGAGAATATCAACGTGCCGGGCGGCGGCATCGCCGTCGGCACGCAGGAATACCTCGTTCGGGTCGATGGCGAATTCGATGATCCGGCCGTGATCGAGGATCTGGTCATTACGATGAAGGGCGGGCGCGCGATCTACGTGCGTGATGTCGCCGGCGTCGATTTCGGGTTC
Source organism: Longimicrobiales bacterium (assembly GCA_050732635.1). Classification (GTDB taxonomy): domain Bacteria; phylum Gemmatimonadota; class Gemmatimonadetes; order Longimicrobiales; family RSA9; genus JBOHRE01. The sequence continues at coordinate 8,762 of JBOHRE010000017.1, forward strand.
CGGGATCGCGAGAGCTACGCCAGACTCGACGGCAATCCGGTGGTCACGCTGGACATCGTCAAGCGCGCCGGCGAGAACATCATCGAGACGGCCGACGCGGTAAAGGCGACCATTGCCGGGCTGCAGCCCACGCTGCCGGCCACGACCGTCGTCAAGATCACGTCCGACATGTCGGAGGACATCCACTCGATGGTCAGCAGCCTCGAGAACAACATCATCTCGGGCCTCGTGCTGGTCGTTGCCGTGTTGCTGTTCTTCCTGGGGATCCGCAATGCGACGCTGGTCGGCATCTCCATTCCGATGTCAATGCTGCTCTCGTTCATCGTGATGCGGCTGCTCGATTTCTCGATGAACATGGTCGTGTTGTTCTCACTGATCCTGGCGCTCGGCATGCTGGTCGACAATGCGATCGTCGTGGTCGAAAACATCTACCGCCACCTCGAGGAGGGCTACGACAGGGTGCGTGCGGCGACGCGGGCGACTGCCGAGGTCGCCATGCCGATCATCGCGTCTACCCTGACGACGCTCGCCGCATTCGCGCCGCTCGCGTTCTGGCCCGGCATTGTCGGCGAGTTCATGAAGTACCTGCCGCTGACGCTGATCATCACGCTGTCCAGCTCGCTGTTCGTCGCACTGGTAATCGTGCCGGCGCTCGCCGTGGGCTTCATGCGGCTGGAAGGCGAGCCGCCTCAGCCGCTGACGCGGGCGGCGCGCCGTACACTGCTCCTCGGCGCTGGCTTCGCCCTGCTACTCGTCGGACTGGCGAATCCACTGACGGCGCTGTTGTTCGCACTCACAGCCTTCAGCCTGATCTGGCTGCATCGCGCGCTGCTCGAGCGCTTCGCGCGCTGGTTCCAGACGTCGTTCGTGCCCGTGCTGCTGCGCGTCTACGAGGGTCGGCTGCGCTGGGCGCTCGACCACCGCGCCGTCGTGGTCGGCGCCGCGGGCGCCGTCTTCGTCATCAGCTTCTTCGCGTTCGGCGCTCTCAATGCCGGCATCGAGTTCTTCCCGGAAGACATTCCGCCGGCGCAGGCGCAGGTGGTGATCGATGTGCCCAGTGGCACGGACGCGAGCTTCACCAATGATCTGGCACTACGACTCGAGCGCGAGGTCCGCGGGATTCGGGGCTTCGAGGACGTGGATGCGCAGGTCACCACGGTGTCCGATGGGGATGGCGGCGGCAACATGTTCTTTGGCGGGTCGGGCGAGGGGCGGGTCACGCTCAGCTTCGTCGATTTCGTGGACCGTGAGTACGACACGTTCGAGGTTCTCGAAAGCATGCAACGCGAGATCGGTCGCGACATCGCGGGCGCGGACATCAGCGTGGCGAAGCCGCAGGACGGTCCGCCCTCCGGCGCACCGGTCAACATCGAGATCGCGGGCCGCGACCCGCAACTGCTGAAGCAGCTGGGCGAGCGGGCCGTGGAGCTGCTGCGGGCTTCACCGGTCTATTCGCGACTGGAAGGTCTGGAGAGCGACATGGCCGAGGCGCGGCTGGAGCTGGTGGTCGCTGTCGATCGCGAGCGCGCCGCGCTGTACGGCCTGTCGACCGCGGAGGTCGGTGCGCTCGTGCGTACTGCGATCCAGGGGACCGAGGCCGCCAAGTACCGGACGGGAAACGACGAGTACGACATCGTGGTCCGGCTGGCCGAGCCGTACCGTTCGGATATCGATGCGCTGCGCGATTTCACGGTCGTCAACGAGGACGGTGTGCAGATCCCGCTGAACTCCGTGGCGAGCTGGCAGGTCGAGGAGGGCTTCGGCAGCGTGCAGCGCAAGGATCTCGATCGCGTCGTCACGGTCAGCTCCGACGTGAAGGCGGGCGAGAACAGCAACGCCGTGCTGGCCGAGGTGCAGTCGACACTGACCGGCTTCGTGGCCGATCTGCCGCCCGGCTACCGGCTGAGCTATACGGGCCAGAACGAAGAGCAGCAGGATGCGCAGCGGTTCCTGACCAGCGCGTTTCTGGCCGCGCTGCTGCTGATCGCGATGGTGCTGGTTTCGCAGTTCAACTCGATCGTGAAGCCGCTGATCATCATGACATCGGTCATCATGTCGATCGTCGGCGTGCTGATCGGTCTGATTCTGTTCCGCATGCCGTTCGGCATCATCATGACCGGCGTCGGTGTGATCTCGCTGGCCGGCGTCGTGGTCAACAACGCAATCGTGCTCATCGACTATGTCGACATTCTACGCGAGCGTGACGGCCTGGACCGGCGCGAGGCGCTGGTTCGCGGCGGCATGACACGTTTCCGGCCGGTGATCCTCACGGCGATCACGACGGTGCTCGGTCTCGTGCCGCTGGCGACCGGCTTCAACTTCGATTTCCTGGGCTTGTACACGAGCCTGAACCCGGACATCTACTGGGGCGGCGAGCAGGCCGCGTGGTGGGGACCGATGGCAATTGCCGTGATCGCCGGCCTCACCTTCGCAACCGTGCTGACGCTCGTGCTGGTGCCGGTCATGTACTCGCTGCTCGATGACGCGATCGCACTCTATCACGTCCACTTCACAAACCGCGAGCTGGCGCCGGCTGCGGTGTCGGGTCGTGGGACCGACGCGTTCCGGCCGGCGGCTGTCCCGCCCCGCGAGCGTGTGACCGCGGACGTCGGGTGAGGGCCCGCGCGGAGCTTGCGTGCACGCAGTCGACGCAGGTGCCATCGCTGAGTCGCTCCGCCGAGTCGCTGCCCTGACGCGATGGACGAACGACGTCTGCTGGCCCCGCTCGAGACACTGAGCCTGAAGCAGCGGGCGGCTGCCTTGCTGGAGGCCCGCGAGCGCGGCCGCGCCGCGGCGTCGCTGGCCAGCGCACCCGCCGAGCTGGAGGATGCGCCGACCGACTGCTTCCAGCGCTACGTCGTCGAGCCAGCGGTCACCGCCGGACTCGCCAGCGCAGCGGAAGCCGCCGCCTGGCGCGAGTCCTGTCTTCAGGGCAGCGCGCTCCGCGACCCGCGAGTGCAGGCCTTCTTCTTCGGCTGGCATGAGCGCGCCACCGAGATTCTGGCGCAGATCGCGGATGCGGGAGAGACCTCGCCGGAAGCGCGAGCGCGCTGGTTCCTCGGCTCGATCCGCGAAGGGGGCCACGGCGGCAGCGGTCGGGCCTGAACGCTGCGCGTCGATCAACGGCTACGCTTCGCGCCAGCGGCCGATCACGCTTCGCTCGGCAGCGATCGCGGCCTCACCGCGAAACCCGCGGCGCTCGAGGTGGGCGTGCAGGCGACGTCGCAAGCGCAGCACGCCATCCCGATCGGGGACTGCGCTGCGCGGCGGCAGCCTGCGCCGGGCCCAGGCCTCTGCTGCCCGCTCGGCCAGGGCGCGCTCATCCAGCGCCTCGTCGGCAAGAACCCGCTCGACCGCGGCACCGGCGGTGGCGCTCGCGACGCCTTTCTCGGCCAGCTCACGGAGCAGCGCCGTGGTGCTGCGTGGCTGGCGAGTCACGCGTGCGCGCACGAGCTGCTCGGCGAAAGCGACGTCGTCGAGGTATCGCTCCTGCCGCAGCCGGGCGACGACGCGATCGATGACCTCGCGCTCGAAATCGCGCCGCGCCAGCCGCGTACGCAGCTGCGCCTCGGACCGCGCGCGTTGCGCCAGCAGTCGGACGGCGGCCGCGTAGGCCGCCAGGAACCCATCAGCCACACCGCGAGGATGCCGAATTCAGCCGGGTGAGTCCATAGCCGGAGCAGCCGGCGGGCGCGCCGTCGGGCGACCCCTCAGAGCTCCGACGCCAGCCCCCAGACGAATCGCCACGGCGCGGCCTCGCTGATGGGACGAGCGGCGCCCAGGCTGACGCCGCCGCCGAAGAGACGCAGCCGCAGGTCGACCGTGGCGCGCACGCCCTCGCTGGTCACCCAGCCATGGCTGTCGAGGATCGGCCGCGCGTCACTGGACGCATCGGTCCAGCCGCCGGCGATCTCGACGGAGGGCGACGGCGCGATCGCGGGCACCACGAGCATGCCGAGTCGCAGCGGCGCATTGAGGATGGGCAGGCGGTACATGAGCAGGGCGCGACCGAGTCCCGCGAGGTCACCGGTGAAGGCCTTGTGCTCATAGCCGGCAAGCGTGGTGAGACCGCCGAGCTCGAAGAGCGCCTGGGGCGGCGGCGGGTCGGCGAGCGTCGCGCCGATGTCGCCACGCACGGCGAGGGTCCAGCGCCCCTGCGTGCGGCGTATACCTGCGCCGGCTTCCATGCGCTGCCACTCGAGCTCGCCCATGCCTGCCTCGTAATGCAGCCGCAGTCGGGCGCCGGGCTGCAAGGCGGCGCCACCCGCCGCTGCGTTACGCTCCACCGTCGCGCGGAGCAGCCAGTAGTCGCCCTCGGCTGCGGGACGGTTGAGTCGGGTCGTGTCGTCGGAGAGGAGCTGCCGCTCGACGTGGCGTTCGACCTGCCGATCACCGGCACGGCCGGCCTCCAGACGCCACGCGAAGCCGGCGCCGCGCGGCTGCCGCGCGACGAGGCTGCCGATGCGCCGATCGACATCGTCGAACGCGTCGCCCGCCAGGAGCGGCGCGACGCCCGGCTCGGGGTCGTACGCGTAGCCGAAATCGTTGGTGTGCGCGAGCTGTCGCTCGCCGCGCGCGATCAGCTCCCAGCCGCCGCGCCGGACGGCCAGCTCCGCACCGCCTCGCGCCTGTTGCTCTGCCCACGCCCAGCCTGCGTGCACGCGAACCGACAGGTCCGGTGCCACGCGGCCCGGCCGGACCGTCAGCCCGGCGCCAGTGAACAGGCCCTCGACCCGGTTGTATCGGATGAGCTGCGCCAGGTGCCGCGCGCCGAGCGTCATGCGCGGCTCGTCCGGTCGGCCGAAAATGGTCGGCGCGACCGCGTCGAAATCCCGCGCCGCCACACGGCTGGAGAGCGTGCCCGGCTCAAGGCGCCAGGCGTCGAATCCTCCGAGCGTCGCGCGGTCAGCACTCAGCAGCCGGCCGTACGGGAATGAGTCCGGCGGCAGCAATGCGGCCGCGACGGCCACCGGCTCGTTCGCCAGCAGCTCCGTGAAGCGCGAGATCGTGCGGAACGCGATGCGTGACTCGCCGAGCGACGTGATCGCCTGTGCCTCGATCCGCTGCGTGCGCGGCAGCCAGTAGCGCTGATCGTATTCGGCGTTCTCGAGCTCGATGAACAGGGCGCCGCTCATGGCGACGCCGAGCACGCGCATGCCGCCCGTCTGCCGAACGCCCTGGGCGAAGATCCGACCGCGCATCCGCACGATGTGAAAGCTGTTGCCCTCCAGGTCGATGTCGCCCTCGAAGACCAGCGCCGGCCGCTCCGGCGCGCGCCGCGGCTTGACGTGCACGCGCAGAATCGGGATCCGCCGTTCGGGCAGCGTGATCACGTCGACCGTGTCGCCACCAGCGAAGCGGTACACGCGCTCGCGATCCGCCGCGAACGGATGCACTGTGCGTGGCCGGAGCAGGCGGCCGCGCTCATCGCGGAGCGGCGCCGCGGTATGCACCAGGTCGATCCGATCGCCGTACAGATGCGGCACCAGCCAGGGCGACTGGAAGAAGGTGAGCGTCGATGGCGCCAGCCCCAGTGTCTGTGCGCGGTAGCCAGTCAGCCGCTGCACGATCGGCAGGCCAGCTTCCCACTCGACGTCGCTCGCGACCTGCTCCAGCTGCAGGATCACCTCGCGACCATCCGGCTCCGAGCGCAGGAGTGCCAGGTCCGTCTCCACGCGCGCGGCGTAGGATGCCAGCTCTGCCGGCAGTTCGCCGCTGACCGCTGCCGCGCGCGCGACCAGCTCGCGCACACGCTCATTCGCGTAGACCGTGTCCGCCGCCGCCCGCTGGCGACCCAGCATCTCGAGCGAGACGGTGTCCCGTGGCACCTGTGCCGCGAGCGAATTGGCCATGAACCACGTCGCCGGCAGAACCCACGCGATCGCCCAGCCACGCAACCCGACACCTCCCGCCAGAGTCGACCGCGCCGCGTGCAAGGACCGTGCTTTCCGCAGCAGGTCCGGCCTCGCTCGCATTCCCGCCGCGCCGCGTGCAGATTGTGCGTTAGCGATTCCGTTCACTCGAACGCAGGCGACGATGCGTTACCCAGCCCTCCTCCTCCTGATCGGACCGCTGCTCGGGTGCAGCGTGCCTTTTGTTGGCGGCCCCTCTGCGAACGAGCGCAAGGCCCCGTGCGACCGGATCGCCGCTCAGGCCATCCAGACGGACGACTTCGACGAGGCGCGCACGCTCGCCGCACAGGCCAGCGAGTGCTACGCCAACGCGCGCCGCGGCGCCTGATCGCACGACGCCCGTCGATGCGCTGGCTCGGCGCGCTCGTTCTCGTTCTCGCCGGCTGCTCGCCGGCGCCGCTGTCCCAACCGATCGTCACCGGGCCGGTGACGGCGTTCGTCGGCGTGAACGTGCTGACGCCGGGCCTCGCAGCGCTGCTCGAGGATCAGACCGTGCTGGTCCAGGGCGATGGCATCATCGCGATCGGACCCACCGCTCGCATCGACGTCAGGCGCAGCACCGAACGCATCGACGGTAGCGGCAAGGTCCTGATGCCGGGCCTGGTCGATGCGCACGTGCACCTCGAGTACTTCGATGATCCGGCGGTGCTGGGTCTGTTCCTGGCGAATGGCGTCACGTCCGTCCGTAACATGGACGGGCGGCCGCACCTGCTTGCCTGGCGGGACTCGGTTGCGCGCGGCGCGTGGCTCGGACCGACGATCTACACGGCCGGCCCGATCCTGGATGGCGATCCGCCGCTGCGCGACGACAACCTCGCCATCGCCGATGCCGTGGCCGCTCGTGCCGCGGTCGCCGAGCAGCACGCCGCCGGCTACGACTTCATCAAGCTGTACGTCAACCTCGATGCAGATGCGTACCGGGCAGCGATCGCTGAGGCCACGGCGCGGGGCCTGCCTGCGGTGGGCCACGTCGCCCGAACGCTGGCCGTCGCCGACGCGATCGCTGCGGGGCAGCATGCGATCGAGCACCTGGACGCGATCGGTGAGGCCGTCGAAGCGGAGGATTCACCATTCCGCGAAGGCTGGCATTGGTCGAAGCTGTACGTCGCGATGCCGCTGGACACCATGCGCGCCGCTGCTCTCGCGACACGGCTGCGCGATGCAGGAATCTACGTGGTGCCGACGGCCGTGCAGGCCGATCGCGTGGTCCTGCTCGATTCGATCCGTGTGCTGCTGGCCGCAGCGGAGCTGCAGTACGTGCCGGCATCGCTGCGGCAGCGCTGGGATCCGGCTGGCTACGAGCCTGAACGGCGCGCCGCGCTCGAAGAAGCAGGTGCCGAGGAGCGTGAGCTGTTGCTACGCGGCCGCGAGAACCGGTTGGCCCTGATTCGTATCCTGCACCGCGGCGGCGTGCGCCTCGCCGCCGGCAGTGACACGCCCAACGACCTCGTGATCCCTGGCTTCTCGCTGCACGATGAGCTGGCCAACTTCGTGGCCGCGGGTCTCGAGCCGCAGGACGCGCTGGCCGCCGCCACGCGTGACGCGGCGGCGCTGCTCCGTCAGGAGCACGAGTTCGGAACCATCGAGGTCGGTCAGCGGGCCGACCTGCTGCTGCTGGAGGGCGATCCTCGTGAGTCGCTCGCGGTCCTGCGACGACCAGCCGGCGTGATGGTCCGCGGCCGCTGGCTGCCTGCGGCCCGGCTGCAAGCACTGCTCGAGCAGGCGAGCCGGAGCGCCGCCACACACTGACGGCTCACAGGCCGAGCCAGTAGGTCAGCTTCACCAGCAGGACGTTCGTGCCTTCCGCCTCGACCAGCCGGTCGAGATCCCGGCTCGGGAGAAGCCTCAGCCCTCACGCGCGAGGCGGCTCTCCAGCAGTTTTTTCGCCAGCTCCGGATTCGCGCGCCCTCGCGTCGAGGCCATCACCTGGCCCATGAAGTAACCGAGCAGACCGGTGCGGCCCGCGCGGTACTCGGCGGCCTTCGCCGGTGAGGCCGTCACGACCTCCTCGACCACGCGGCCCAGCGCCGCTTCATCGCTGATCTGGGTCAGCCCCTTGCGTGCCACGATCTCCTGTGCGGCATCGCCCGTCGCCAGCATTTCAGCGAGCACCTCGCGGCCCACGCTGCCCGAGACCTCGCCATCCTCGACCAGCTTGATCAGCGTGCCCAGCTCGAGCCCGGCAAAGGGCAGCGTCGTCAGCGCCCGATCGCCCAGCTCGCGCGGCAGCTCATTGATGATCCAGTTCGCGACCGACCTCGCGCTCGCGCCACGCTTCAGCGCCGCCTCGAACAGATCCGCCGTTGCCGCCTCGCGCGTCAGCAGCTCGGCGTGGTCGGCGCTCAGCCCGTCCGCCTCGTAGCGTGCGCGGCGTACCTCGAGGTCTTTCGCCCGTGACGGGATGATCGGCTGCGCCGGGCCTGGGGCTCGGGCTGGGGCTGAGGCTGAGGATTTCCGCGACCGCGCCCCTTCCGGCGCCGCCCCAGCCCCAGCCCCAGCCCTCCTCCCCCACGTATCCCGCAGCGTCACCGTCCGATTGAAGACGAGCCGCGAGGCGGAGGAGTCGACGTCGTCGCTCACGAAATAGCCGAGCCGTTCGAACTGGTAGTGCGTGCTGGGCGAGGCGTCCTGCACGCTCGGCTCGATGCGCGCGTCCTCCAGCGTGACCAGAGATTCCGGGCTCAGGAAATCCGTGAACTCCCTGCCAGCGTCGCTCGCGGCGGCGTCCGGGTCCGGGACCACGAATAGCCGGTCATAGAGCCGGACCGTGCACGGCAGCGAGTGCTCCGCGCTGACCCAATGAATCGTGCCCTGCACCTTGCGCCCCTCCGGCGCCGCGCCACCCCGCGTGGCCGGATCGTACGTGCAACGCAGCTCGACGATCTCGCCCGCATCATCCTTGACCACCTCGTCGCAGCGGATGATGTAGGCGTAGCGCAGTCGCACCTCGCGGCCGGGCGCGAGCCGGAAGTACCCGCGCGGCGGATCCTCCATGAAGTCGTCGCGGTCGATGAAGATCTCGCGCCCGAACGGCAGCGTCCGCGAGCCTTCCCGGGCCACATCGTGCGGCCAGTACGGCGCCTCCAGATCCTCCCCCCCGCCCCCGCGCCCGCCCCCGCCCCCATAATTCGTGATCACCACCTTCAGCGGCCGCAGCACTGCGAGCACGCGAGGCGCGCGAGTGTTCAGATCCTCGCGGATCGCGTACTCGAGCTTGCCGACGTCGACGCGGCTGTCCGCCTTCGACACACCGATCATGTGGCAGAAACGACGGATCGCCTCCGGCGTCACGCCGCGACGCCGCAGGCCGGCAAGCGTCGGCATGCGTGGATCATCCCAGCCGCTGACATGACCCTGATTCACGAGCAGCAGCAGCTTGCGCTTGCTCATGATGGTGTAATCCAGGTTCAGCCGCGCGAACTCGTACTGGCGCGGCCGGCTTGGGACCGGTGTGTTTTCTACCACCCAGTCGTAGAGCGGCCGGTTGCCCTCGAACTCGAGCGTGCACAGCGAGTGCGTCACGCACTCGATTGCGTCCTCCAGCGGGTGCGCGTAATCGTACAGCGGGTAGATGCACCAGTCGTCGCCGGTGCGATAATGGTGTGCGTGCCGGATGCGGTACAGCACCGGATCGCGTAGCAGCATGTTCGGCGACGCCATGTCGATCTTGCCGCGCAGCACGTGGGCGCCGTTCGGGAACTCGCCCCGCCGCATGCGTCGAAACAGCTCCAGGTTCTCCTCCACGCTGCGCTCGCGATACGGGCTCGGCTGGCCGGGCTCGTTGATCGTGCCGCGGTTCAACCGGATCTCGTCTTCGCTCTGGCTGTCAACATACGCCTTGCCTGCCGTGATCAGGTGCTCGCTGAAGGCGTACATCTGCTCGAAGTAATCCGAGGCGAAGTACAGATGCTCGCCCCAATCGAACCCCAGCCAGGCCACATCCCGCTCGATCGCCTCGACGTACGCAACCTCTTCCGTCTCCGGATTCGTGTCGTCGAAGCGCAGATGGCAGCGCGAGCCAGCCACCTCCTCCGCCAGGCCGAAGTTCAGGCAGATGGCTTTCGCGTGGCCGATGTGCAGGAACCCGTTCGGTTCCGGCGGGAACCGCGTCACGATGCTGGCGTGCTTACCGCGCGCCAGATCCTCCGCGATGATGTCGCGGATGAAGTCACGGCCCTCGGCGCGCCGCTCCGCGCGTTGAGTCCTCTCGTTCAAGGCTGATCGTTGCAGGTACAGGGTCGATTTCGGCGCGGACACAGCCACGATAGTAGAGGCGGCGGCCAACCGCCGACAGTCCCGACGTGCGGTCGCTCCGGACGCGCCATGCCGTGGTTGGTCTGCCCCCGCGGCCTCCCGGCCGGGATCGACCAACAACCACCAACGACCAACCACGAACCGGGCCGGGGAGAGCAGCGGGGCAACTTCGAGGCGATGGGGATTCCGCGTCTCGCCGGGCGCGACTTCACGGGCGCGGAGGACACGACCTCCGCGGTCGTGATCGTCAGCCGCCGGCTGGCCGCGCGCCAGTGGCCAGGTGAGGACCCGGTCGGCCACACGCTGACCTACCAGTCGGACTCGCCGGAGCGCGCCATTGTCATCGGCGTGGTCGAGGACATTCGCCACGCTGGCCTGGTCGGCGAAGTCACGCCGCACGTCTACTTCCCGGCGACCAGCGGTCGGCGCCGCTTCATCGTCGCGGCGGTGGCCGGCCAGGCGGACCCCGCCTCGCTCGTGCCGCAGGTCCGGCAGGCGCTGGCCGGTATCGACCCGGATCTGCCCGCGACGATCCGGCCGCTGTCAGCAATCGTGCGGGAGAACCGGTTCCAGTGGAGCATCGGCTCGATGGCGCTGGCGGCGTTCGGCACGACCGCTTTGTTGCTGGCGGCGCTCGGCCTCTACGGCGTGATCGCGTTCTCAGTGAGCGAGCGGCAGCGCGAGCTCGCGATCCGGCTCGCGGTCGGCGCGCGCGCGCAGGACATCCGCGCCCTCGTCCTCCGTGAGGGGCTGCGCTTGACCGCGCTCGGACTGGCGCTCGGGCTCGTGCTCGCGATCATCGCGTCGCGCGGGCTGGCGTCACAGCTCGTCGGCGTGAGCGCGTTCGACCCGCTGACGATCGGCGCCGTGCTGCTCCTCTTCGCCGCGCTGGGTGTGGCGACGACGGCGCGCCTCGCGTTCCACGCTGGCTCGACCGCGCCGCAACACGTGCTGCGCGGGGAGTAGCGGCCGGCGCGTCGCACGAGAAAGCCCCGGACGCGTGCGGCGTCCGGGGCTCTTGCCCAATGCAGTCCGCAGTCGCGCTCAGCGCCGCGGCACCAGCACCACGTCGACGCGACCGTCCGCATCGATATCCGTCAGCTCCGCGATCGGCAGACTACCCGACCGGACCTGCAGCACCGTCGCGCCGTTGTCGAGCCGCAGCCAGCGGCCGTCCAGCGGACGCTCGCCGCCCATCTGGCGCCGCTGCGTATCCAGGCGGCCGAACACGACGTCACCGAGGACATCGATCAGGCCGCGGTCATCCTCGAAGCGGCGATCGCGCGGGCCGCGCAGGATCACGTCCTCCCAGGCCCGCCGCCGGTCCCAGCGCACGTCGCGCCCGCCGAGACCGAACCCCTTGTCGACGCACCAGCGCCGGCCGAAGACCGGGTGTCCCTCGCCGCTGCGGCAGAATGCCGGGCCGCGGCCACGGCGCTCATCGCGGCCGCGCTCGTCCCAGACGCCACGGTCATCATCGCGTCGGCCTATCGGCCCCCGGTCGCCGGCACGCCGCCGTTCCCAATCGTCGTTGTCACCGCGCTGCGCAGGAATCCGATACGTGCCCCGCTCGGTCCGGATGACCTCGCCGCCGGCCAGCCTCGGCAGCGCCCAGTCCCACCAGTCACTCGACTGCGCCGAAGTGGCGCCCGGGAATCCCACACCGAGCAGCACGATCAGCGCACCCGCGAAGCCTGTCTTGAACCCTGTATTCGTCGACTTCATGGTTCACCTCAGCCATTGATTTCTCGCGCCACGACATGGTCTTACGGGGGCAGGAGCCGTGCCGCGGTCGGGTTCCGCCCGCCTCCGGGGAAACTGGCGGAACCGAGCTAATTGGAGCCGCGCACGCGTCCCCCGGAGGAGACAGTGAGCGTGACCCCCAGGGGACACGCACCGTCAGAACGCCCGGGCCCGGATCGAGAGTGTGAGACGGCCATGCCCGCGCCCGCAGTCGAGCGCGCGACCTTGCTGTCCTCAGCGGACATACCCAGTTTGTACCAGCCGCCCGACAGCCGATCCATCCAGGGCGCCCCACACCTTGAATCGCATTCATGGAGGCTACGCCCATGCTCCCGACGCGCCTCGCGCTCGTGCTCGCCGTCACCGCAGCCTCGGCCCCAGCCCAAGCCCAAGCCCCAGCCCCAGCCCAGCTTCTGCTCGACAGCGTCGAGCTTCGCGAGCTGGGCCCTGCCGTCATGGGTGGCCGGGTTGCGGATCTGGCGGTCAACGAGGCGCGGCCGGCGGAATACTACGTCGCCTTCGCGACCGGCGGCGTCTGGAAGACGACGAACGACGGCATGAGCTGGACGCCGCTGTTCGACGACCAGCCGACCGCGTCGATCGGCGCAGTTGCTCTGGCGCCATCGAACCCGAACGTGGTCTACGTCGGCACGGGCGAACCGCAGAACCGCCAGTCCATCACCTACGGTGAGGGCGTCTTCAAGTCGATGGATGGCGGCCGCACGTGGACGGACCTCGGTCTGGATGAGACGCGGCAGATCGCCGGCATCGTGGTGCACCCGACCGATCCGGACATCGTCTGGGTCGCGGCGTCCGGACACCTGTGGGGGCCGAACGAGGAGCGCGGCGTCTACAAGACCACCGACGGCGGCGCAACCTGGTCGAAGGTCCTCTACATCGATCAGAACACCGGCGCCATCGATCTGGTCGCCGACCCGGGCGACCCCAACACACTGTTCGCGGCGATGTACCGCCGCCAGCGCACGCCCTGGGGCTACAGCGCCGGTGGCGGCGCCGGCAAGGCCGGCATCTACCGTACGCTCGACGGCGGCGCGACCTGGACCCGGCTGACCGTCGGCCTGCCCGAGGGCGACATCGGCCGTGTCGGCCTGGATGTCTACCGTCGCGACGGCAACCTGGTCTATGCCACCGTCGAGGCGCGCCGCGAGGACCGGGGCGTCTACCGCTCGCGCGATCGCGGCGAGACCTGGGAGAAGCTGAGCGACAGGAACCCGCGGCCGATGTACTTCTCGCTGATCCGCATCGATCCGAACGACCCCGAGCGCATCTGGATGGGCGGCGTCGCGCTGCAGATGAGCGCCGACGGCGGCCGCACGTGGCAGGACGGCGACGCAGCCGAGGGCATCCACGTCGACCACCACGCGCTCTGGATCGACCCGAGCAACTCGAGCCACATCATCCTGGGCAACGACGGCGGCGTCGCATCCACCTGGGACCGCGGCGACAGCTGGCGCCACCACAACAACCTCGCCGTCGGCCAGTTCTACCAGATCGGTGTCGACATGCGCGACCCGTATTACGTCTGCGGCGGATTGCAGGACAACAGCTCGTGGTGCGGCCCGAACGAGTCGCTCACCCGCTACGGCGTGCGCAACGCGGACTGGTATGTCATCTCCGGCGGCGACGGCTTCTACAACGAGCCGGACCCGACGAATCCGTTGATCGTGTACACGGAGTCGCAGGGCGGCAACATCGCCCGCTACCACGTGGACACCGGCGAGCAGCAGCGGATCCGGCCCGTCGCGCGGCCCACACCCGACGACACCGCGCGCGAGTATCGCTTCAACTGGAACGCGCCGATCCACATCAGCGAGCACGATCCGCGCACCGTCTACATCAGCGCGAACCACGTGCTCCGCTCACGCGACCGCGGCGTCACCTGGGAGGAAGCCTCGCCCGACCTGACGCGCCGCATCGACCGCGACACACTGCTGATCATGGGCGACTCGGTCACGGAGCGGACGCTGTCGCGCAACGATGGCGTATCGCGCTACGGCACGATCACCACCTTCGGCGAGTCGCCGCTCGATGCGAACGTGCTCTATGTGGGCACCGACGATGGCAAGCTGTCGCGCACACGCGATGGCGGCACGACCTGGACCGACATCACGGGCAACGTGCCCGGACTCCGCCACGGCTTCGTCGTCAGCGCCGTCGAGCCCTCGCGCCATGCGCCGGGCCGCGTCTATCTCGCCTACGACGGCCACTACAGCGACGATTATGGATCCTACGTCTTCGTTTCCGAGGACTACGGCGGCTCCTGGCGACGCATCACGTCCGGCCTGCCGGCGCACTCCGTCAATGTCGTGCGTGAGCATCCGCGCACGCCCGGGCTGCTCTTCCTCGGCAACGAGGTCGGCGCCTTCGTCTCCTTCGACCGCGGTGGCGCGTGGCAGCGGCTGAGCGCCAACCTGCCGACGGTGCCGGTCGACGACATCGTGATCCACCCGCGCGACAACGATCTCGTGCTCGGCACGCACGGTCGCAGCATCTGGATCCTGGATGACCTGACGCCGCTCGAGGATGTCGCCCGCGATCGCGCACTGCTCGCCGCGCGCGCGCACCTCTTCGAGGTGGCCGACGCGACCATGCGCGCCCGCGCCGGCGGCTGGTCCTTCTGGGGCGACCTCTACGCCGCCGAGAATCCGCCCGACGGCGCCGTGATCCGCTACTGGCTGGGCCAGGAGGTGGCCGCCGCCGAGGCCGCGCCGATCGCGGAGGACGGCGGCAATGGCAACGCCGCGAACGGCGCTGGCTCCGGTTCCGAAGCCAGCTCCCGAATCGAGATCATGGATGCCGCCGGTCAGCTGGTCCGGACGCTGGATGCGCCAGCCACGCGCGGCTTCCATCAGGTCGTCTGGGACCTCCGTCACGACCCGCCCTACGAGGTGAGCGACGAGGAGCGCGAGAACCAGTCGTTCTTCAACCGCGCACCGAACGGACCTCTCGCCCTGCCGGGCAGCTACACGGCGCGGCTGGTGGCCGGCGACACCGAGGCGTCCAGCGCGTTCGAGGTGCGCAGCGACCCGCGCATCAGCGTCGCCGCTGCCGAGCTCGAGGCCCGCCGTGATGCCGTGCTCGAGCTCAACACTCTCGTGCGGGCGATCCGGGACGCCAACGAGGCTGCCGAGAAGGCGGACTCGCGCATCGAGTCGATCCGCAAGACGCTGGCGGACGCCGATGCGGATGCCTCACTCACGGCGGAGGCCGACTCGCTGGCAGAACGCCTGGGCGGCGTGCGCGAAGAGCTGAACCGTGCTCGGCGTGGCGGGTTCCTGGCCTTCAGCCTCGAGGCGATCTCGGCGCAGCCGACGGCGGACCAGCTCTGGCAGATCGAGGATGCGTGGGAGCGGACGCCCGCGGCGATCGGCCGTCTCAACGAGCTGCTGGCAGGCGCCAGCGGCAGCCTGGCCGCGCTCGAGGCACGCGTCTACACTGCTGCCGCACGACCCGCGGCGATCACGGCCGTGCAGATCCCGGAGCGGCAGTAACCGAACGTGCTCGAGCCAACGTGCTCGACGCGAAGGCCACGACAGCAGCAACGGCCCTGATGGAAACGCGTCGCGAGCGATCGGCTGCAGGCGTCGGTACGGACGTGGGTGTGAGCTACGGCAGGTCCTACGCGCTGCAGACGTCGGACGTGTATGCCGAGCTGCGACGCGAGACGTTCGAGCCGGACATCGGGCAGCACAGCTGGCTTACGGCGGCCGAGTACGATGAGCTGAGCGAATGGCTCGAGGTCGGCCCGGACGACTTCGTCCTCGATGTCGGCTGCGGCGCCGGTGCACCGGGACTCCGCCTCGCAGCGCGCGCCGGCTGCCGGCTGCTCGGCATCGACGTCCAGGCGGAAGCCATCGCCACCGCGAACGAACGCGCGGTCGCGCAGGGGCGCGCCGAGCGCGCTCGCTTCGAGATCCGCGATGCCGCCCAGCCGCTCGCCTACGACGATGCTGCGTTCGATGCGCTCATCTCCATCGACGCGATCCAGCACCTGCCGGATCGCCGACGCACACTGGCCGAGTGGGCTCGCGTGCTCCGGCCCGGCGGTCGGGCAGTCTTCACCGACTCGCTGGTCCTGACCGGCGCGCTCACGAACGAAGAGATCGCCACCCGCAGCGCGATCGGCTTCTCGGTCTTCATTCCGCGCGGTTACAATCGGGATACGCTCGAGGAAGTCGGGCTGCGCGTGGTCCGCGCCGAGGACCACACCGAGCCGATGATTGCGACGGCCACCAGGCTGAGGGCGGCGCGCGCGGCCCGCGAGGCGGCGCTCCGCGCCCTGGAAGGCGACGACATGTACGACGGCCAGCAGGCGCTCCTCGAGATCGCGGCGCGGCTCGGCCGCGAGCGCCGCCTCTCGCGCTTCGCCTACCTCGCCGTCAAGGACGACGAGGCGAGTCCACGCTGAGCGTCGCCGGGCTCCGGCAGGTCCTCGCCGCGAAGGTCGCGCGCGCGCGACGTCGCAAGGAGCGTCAGTCTGAGCCCCAGGGCGCCGCCGAGCAGCACGACGAGCCCGGTCCACGGCCGCCCGAGCAGCAGCCAGCCACCGCCGAACAGGATGCCGAACACGGAGGCGTTGCCGAGCACCCAGGCCAGTGCGATCCAGCCGGCGGCGCGGCGGCTCGAGCCGCCGCTCAGGCCGGCCCACCAGCCGGGCGGCCGCACGCGTCGAACGAAGCGCTCGAGGGTGGCGCGCGGCGTAGGCGCGGTGAGGAACGTGGCGCTGAACGCCGCCGTCATGGAAATGGCCACGATTGCGACCAGCAGGTATTCATCGCGAGTGTCGGGAAAGCTCGCGTAGAGGATGAAGGCGGCGGCCGTGGCCACGGTCATGCCGACGATCTCCGTCCACGCGTTCACGCGCCACCAGAGCCAGCGCAGCATCGCCGGCAGCCCGAGCCCGGCGCCGAGCGCGATGAAGAAGCGCCAGGCCTGCTCGATGCTCGAGATCTGCGCGGCGATCAGCACGGCGAGTACGGCGAGGCCGACGACGCTGGCGCGGCTGACGCGCACCAGCTCGCGCTGGGAGGCGGCCGGCCGCAGGAACCGGTGGTACACGTCGTTGACTAGATAGCTCGAGCCCCAGTTGATGTGCGTATCGACCGTGCTCATGAAGGCCGCCAGCAGGCTGGCGAAGAGCAGCCCCAGCAGGCCCGCGGGCAACAGCTCGGCCATCAGCACCGGGTAGGCCATCTCGCGATCGCCGGCCACGATGCGGGCGGCCGCGCCGCCGCCTTCGGCACCGAGCGGGTAGACCACCAGGGCGACGAGCGCGATCAGCACCCACGGCCAGGTCCGCAGCCCGTAGTTCGCGACGACGAACCAGAGCCCGCCGGCCTCGGCGTGCGCGTCGCTCTTCGCTGTGAACAGCCGCTGCGCCAGGTAGCCGCTGCCGTCGCTGAAGTACTGCGCCCACCACTGCACGCCCAGGTAAACGGCGAAGACGCTGAGCGGCAGCCAGGCGGCATCGGTGGAGGGCACGAAGGCCAGGATCTCGGCGGGGTCCGGGTAGTGAGACGCGAGCCCGGCTCGCAGACCGCCGAGCCCGCCGACGGCAGCGACCGCGAACCAGGCGAAGGCGATGCTCGCGGTGATCGCGAGCACGAACTGCAGCAGGTCGGTCAGGATCACACCGCGGATGCCGCCGAGACTCGAGTACACCGTGACCAGCGCGAACAGGGCGAGTACGGTCAGCGTGTCGGAGAGCTCGCCGAAGAGCAGCCAAGAGGGCCAGACGCCCGCCAGCGCCGCGTAGCCGGCCTCGCCCAGCCAGACCTCCCAGTGCACGAACGGCGCGGAGATCTTCGTCATCGCGCGGATCACCCAACCGAGCACGATGCCGTTGATCACGACCGCGAAGAAGACGGCCTTGAAGCCGCGCAGCAGCGCCGCGCGCCGGCCGGCGTAGCGCAGCTCGACCAGCTCCGCGTCGGTCAGGACGCGGGCCCGACGCCAGAGTCCGGCGAACAGCACGGCCATCGACACATGCGAGATGGCCCAGGACCACCAGAACCAGTTGCCGGCGATGCCGTTGCTGGCGACCAGGCCGGTCACCACGAGCGGCGTGTCCGCGGCAAACGTGGTGGCGACCATCGAGGTGCCTAGCCACCACCACGGAAGCTGCCGGCCGGCAATGAAGTACGACTCGACGGAGCGGCCGGCTTTCCGCGCCACGAACACGCCCGCGCCGAGCGCGAGGATCAGGTAGCAGCCGACGATCGCCCAGTCCAGCGGCGCGAGCTCGCGCACCTGCTAGACGGTGCGGCCGGCCATGCGCGCGCCACCCACTCGCTCGGCGTCCTGCAGGAAGCGGCGCGACCACTCATGCACGTCGTAGCCGATCACGCGCTCGCGCAGCGCGAGCATCCGGCCGGTGCGCTCGCCCGGCGACAGGGACAGCGCCTCGTCCAGTGCGCGGTCCATGTCGTCCGGCGAGTACGGGTTCGTCAGGATGACCTGCGCCAGCTCCGCGGCGGCACCCGCGAACTCCGACAGGATCACGACCCCGTCGCCGCCGACCCGGCTGGCAATGTATTCCTTCGCGACCAAGTTCATTCCGTCACGCAGCGGCGTCACCCACGCGACGTCCGCCGTGACGTAGAACGCGACCAGCTCATCGCGGTCGAAGGAGCCGTAGAAGTGGATGACCGGCTGCCAGCCCATCGTACCGAAGCGGCCGTTGATGCGGCCCACCGCTTCCTCCGCGGACCGACGCATCGTCTGGAACTCCTCCATGCCGGTGCGCGTCGGCACGGCGATCTGCACGAACGAGACGTCTCCGTGCCGCTCCGGGTGCCGCTCGAGGAAGCGCTCGAAGCACTCCAGCCGCTCGAGTGCGCCCTTCACGTAGTCCAGTCGCTCGGCCGACAGGATCACCTTCTTCGCGCCCGTCCGCTGGCGGATCTCCGCCGCCCGCTCGCGCGTGGCCGGCCGCTGCGCGACGTCGGCGAAATACTGCACATCCACGCCCACAGGATACACGCCGAGCGCGACCAGATGATCGCCGTACTGCACCGCGAGGGGATAGCGTGGCACCGCGACCGCGGGTCCTTCAGCGATCAGATCCGTCCGCGCCACGGCGGAGGGCGTCGCGCCCATGAAGCGCTCGACCGTATTCGCGAAGTTCAGCACGTACGAAGGAATGTGGAACCCCATCAGATCGAGATGCAGCAGCCCGTCGAGTAGCTCGCGGCGCCACGGAATCACGGCGAACACGTCCGGCGGCGGAAACGTCGTGTGCAGGAACAGCGCGACCGTGAGATCGGGCCGGCGCCGCTTGATCAGCTTCGGCGTCAGCATCAGGTGGAAGTCGTTCACCCACACCAGCGCGCCTTCCGCAGCCTCCTCGCATGCGACCTCGGCGAAGATGTGGTTGACACGCTGATACGTCTCCCATGACTCCTGCGTGAAGCGCGCGCGGTCCAGCAGCGAGAACAGCACGGGCCAGATCGCCGTCGACGTGAAATCGTAGTAGAAACGGCGTGCCTCGTCGGGATCGAGGCCGATCCGGTGCACGCGGTAGGACTCCGGGTCCTCGGCCGACGGCACGTGGATCACATCGTCGAAGGCGACGTCGGGACCCCGCTCCTTCCACGCGATCCACGTGCCCCGCCGGCGGCGCATTACCGAATCGAGCGTCGTGAACACGCCGTTGGTCTTGCGGCGGCGCTCGATACCGGATTCGGTCTGAATCTCCTCGTAGGGCTCACGATGCGAGAGCACGATGAAGTCACTCGCCATCACCCAGCTCCTTCAGGCAGCCGAAGTGCAGCAGCCCCTCGGCAATGCCCGCCGCTCCCGCACCCGCCGCGAAGTACAGATGGTCGCGGCCCGCCAGTCGCTCGCGCAGCGCAGCCTCGCAGTTGCCCACCACCACGCCGCGTAGGCCGGTCTCGAACAGCGCCAGATCATTCAGCGTGTCACCGGCCACCACGACCGACTCCAGCGGGGCACCGAGCCAGCGCAGCACACGCACCAGCGTGGTGCCCTTGTTCACGCCGCCCGGTATGACGTCGATGTACGTGCCGGCGGAGCCGACCAGATCGACCTCGAGCCCTGCGAGCCGCTGCGCCATCTCGACCAGCACGCGCTCCATGCTGGGACCCTGCAGCCAGTACGACACCCGACGTGGCGCCCGCACCGCCTGTTCCTCGATCCCGGGCGTGGCCGCCAGCCGCCGCCGTACACGGTCGCCTCCCGGCCACGCCCGCTCCAGCTCGGCGGTCAGCTCCGCGACCGCCTCGAACGTGCTGCCGTGCGCGACCGTCGTGCCCACATCGGCGATCAGCACAGCCGGCTGCGGCAGCGGCACGCTTTCGATGAGGTCCCGCGCGGCCGCGACAGTGCGGCCGGTTACGTAGATGAGCCTGGAGTCCTCCAGCGAGGCCAGCGCGCGCTGCAGCCGGACCCGGTCCGCTGCGCTGCCGCCGGCGAAGGTGCCGTCGAGGTCGGTGGCGAGGATGAATTCGGTCGGTGCGTCCGGGCTCGTTTGCGTCATTCGTCTCCGCTCGAGGGTGCGCTGCCGCGCGCGGCGTGGGCTCGGGCACAACCTACGGCAGTTCGCGACGGCGTCGCAAAGCCACAGCCGACAAATGGCATCAGGCCCGCGCCAGCGTCGCCCGCTTCAACCGCTGGATCGCGTCCGGCGAGAACACCTCCGGGACCGGGATCTGAACCGTGCCCTCCAGACGCGACTGCTCCGCCAGAAACGCGAGTGCATGACTCGGCAGCGAGCTCTGCAGCGACGTCATCAGAGCCGCGTGCGCACCCGTCGTCAGGTGCTCGTGTAGCATGCGCAGCAGCCGCAGGTCGCCACCGCCGTGACTCTGGCTGTCACTCACCGGCGGCAGCTCGATGCGCTCGACCGGCACGGTGCCCGGCAACCCGGTGAAATGCGAGATCGACAGCTCGCCACGCACCAGGTTGCCGCTCAGCTCGGCCGTATCGAACAGGATCCGCAGCGTGCGCGTGTTCTCGGCCGTGTGCGCGTGCAACCCCAGCGTCGCGTGCAAGCCCGAAGCGAAACGCAGCAACACCGTCTGCTCCTCACACACATCATTGTCGCACTTCCAGACACAGCGCCCGTACGGACCCGTCTCCAGCGCGCGCCGCCGCTCATCGATCGTGTCCGGCGGCGGTGCGATCACGTTGTACGGCCATTCGTCCCGGTCGTTCAGGTACAGCCGCGTCGCGCTGTACAGACACGTCTCGCGCAGCGGGCAGTCGAGGCAGCGCTCCGTGGATTCCGGCGGCGCGTTCTCGCGCCGGAAATACGTACGGCCGCCGTAGGAGACCACGGACTCGACCCGTGCTCCGACCAGCCAGTACAGGATGTCCAGATCGTGCGAGCTCTTCGTCAGCAGGATCGGGCCGCTCGTCGCCTCCCGGCCCCAGTTGCCGCGTACGTAGCTGTGCGCGTAGTGCCAGTGCCCTACGTTCTCGTGCAGTTGCACGTTCCGGATCGCTCCCAGCCGACCCGACTCCACGATCTCCTTTACCGCCCGAAAGAACGGCGAGTAGCGCAGCACGTGCGCCACGAAGATCCGGTTGCGATGCGTCTGCTCAACATCGATCAGCGCCAGACAATCGGGCAGGCTCGTCGCGATCGGCTTCTCCAGCAGGATGTCGTAACCCTTCTCCGACACCGCCCGCGCATGCGCGTAGTGCGTCACGTCCGGCGTGCAGATGAACACGATGTCGCCGAATCGTGGCGCCTCCAGAAATTCCTCCAGCGTGACGAACGACTGCGACTCCGCTATGCCGTAACGCTCGCAGAACGCGGCGCGTCGCGCCGGGTGCGGCTCCACCACCCCCACCGTCTCGAAGCCCACGTCCTCACGCGCCATCAGCGCCGCGAACACGCGGTTGCCGCGTGCGCCCGCACCGACGATCACCACCCGAATCCGTTCGCTCACGCCGGCCCCGGCGCGCAGGTGCTGTGCCGGCTGTCCGTGTTTTGCCCGCCGGCCGCTGTCCGGTTGCCGCGGCAGCCGCCCGGCCGCCGCCCGGGCCTTGACAAATAAATTTGTCGAGACCACCTTGGCCGGATGACGAAGGCCGAACCCGCCACGCTGGCGTGGCTGAGCGAGCCGGAGCGGGCCGCTGTGCTGCTGGACGGCGAGCGGCTGGGGCTGGTCGAGGCGCTGCGGGACCGGCCGGACTCGGCGTCGGGGCTGGCGCGGCGGCTGGGCGAGACGCGCCAGCGCCTGAACTATCACCTGCGGGCGCTGGAAGGGGCGGGGATCGTCGAGCTGGCCGAGGAGCGGCGGCGGGGGAACCTGACGGAGCGGGTGCTGCGGGTGGTGGCGCAGCGGTTCGTGTTGGATCCGGGAGCGCTCGGCAGCCTGGCACCGGAGCCGGCAGCGGAAGGGGATCGATTTTCAGCCACCTATCTGGTGGCGTTGGCGGTTCGGGCGATCCGCGAGCTGGCGCAGCTGATGGAGAACGCGCGGAATCAGCGAAAACGGCTGGCGACGGCGTCGCTCGATACCGAAGTCCGCTTGCTTCGGCCAGCGGATTTCCCGGCCTTCATCGCAGAGCTGTCGAGAGGGGTGGCGGAGGTTGTGGCGAAGTACGACGACGACCGTGCGGGTGCGCGGTCGTTCCGCGTGATTCTGGGTGCCTATCCCGGTGCGGCGCGGCGTGGCGACAGCAGACCGGAGGCGAGAAATGAGTGAGGCACGAGCGGAGACAGGCGCGGCGGCTGGCGCAACTGGAGCGGGAAAGCGCAGCGCGGCGGGCGAAGTAGAGATCGCTGCGCCGATCGAGCGAGTGTGGCGCGCACTGACGGAGGCAGCCGAGCTGGAGCGCTGGTTCCCGCTGGAGGCACGGGTGGAGCCGGGCCCGGACGGCTCGATCTACATGTCGTGGAAGAACGAGTTCGCCGGCGAATCGAAGATCCTGGTGTGGGATGAGCCGTACCACCTGCGCACGTCGTGGGGGTTCGAGGCGGTCGAGGGCGAGGCGCAGGTCACGGACTACGTGTTGGAGTCGCGCGGCGGGGGGCGAACCGTGCTGCGCGTGATCACCTCCGGCTTTCCCGACGACGCCCAGTGGGACGCGTGGGTGGAGGGCACCGTGCGCGGCTGGGCGTTCGAGCTGCGCTCGCTCAAGCACTACCTGGAGAACTACGCCGGCCGCGATCGCACCGTCGTGTATCTGCGGCGCCGGGTAGCACTTAACGAGTCCGAAGCGTGGGCGCGCCTCTTTGGTCCGGGCGGGGTCGAGCCACCATGCGTCACGGACGCACTGATCGACCACACGCCGCCGCTGCAGTACGCCGCCGTGCTGGCGGCTCCGGAGGGCGCGCTGTTCCGCGCGTCGCTGGAGCCCGGTCGTCCGGCGACGGACACCCGCGACGTCACGCTGTGGCTCGCGGTCTGGGACGAGGCGGGGCGACGCCGGTTGCCGGCGCTGGAGCGCGCCTGGCGCGCCCGACTCGAGCGCTTGTTTCCCGAGGGGCATGCTGTCGGCTGATCCGACGATCGTCCGCGCCGCCAGCGGGCGTTCACCAGCCCCCCTGGGCGAACGGCCGCCGAAGCGTTAGTTTATAAAGTTGAGGAAAGCACGGCTTTCCCAGGAGTGCGGCCCGCGGCGCGCATCGCGCTCGATGCACCCGCGGGCCTCTTCTTTGGCCTTCCGCGAGGAACGCCGTTGAACAGGAGACGCTATGGCGAAGCAGGAAGCGATCGAGCTGGACGGCATCGTGACCGAGGTGCTCCCCGGTCAGAAATTCCGCGTGAGGCTCGAGAACGGCCACATCGTGCTCGCCTACGCAGCCGGTAAGATGACCAAATTCCGGATCCGCGTGCTCGCAGGCGATCGAGTGACAATGCAGCTCTCCCCCTATGACCTCTCCCGCGCCCGCATCACGTACCGGCACAAGGACGAGTATCCTCGGCCGAACACGAGGTGAGAACCATGGTAGGCAACAGCACTCGCCGGCTCAGCAACGCGGACCTGCACGTCGACCGCGACGCCAAGCCGAACTGGAATACCGCAACCGACCAGCTGCCCGAGGTGGGTGATCGGGTCTTCTGCACCGCCGGCCTCGCCGAGGTCGTGCGCCTGCTGGGCAAGACCAGCGACGGCAGCAGGCTGCTCGAGCTGAAGCTGCTCGAGATCGATCAGAAGGCGCCCTTCTTCGCGTCCGCCAACAACGTGCTGGTCGCGCCACTCGCCTGACCGACGCGCAGCAGTCGCCACAAAAGAAACAGCCAGCCCGCATCCGCGAGCTGGCTGTTCTGTGTTGTGGCTCTTGCGAGCGACGGGCCGGACTCAGCCGATCCGCTGGACGTTCTCGGCCGCCGGGCCCTTCGTGCCCTGGACCATGTCGAACTCCACCCGCTCACCCTCGGCCAGCGACTTGAAGCCGCTGCCCTGGATCGCGCTGTGATGCACGAAGCAGTCCTTGCTGCCGTTCTCCGGCGTGATGAAGCCGAAGCCCTTCGCGTCGTTGAACCACTTCACGGTGCCTGTGGTACGCATACCGTACTCCCAGTTGTGTGGTGAAATCGGGGTGCGGTATTTCCGTACCGGTCGATCACCTTTGTTCTGCGCGGGAATGCCCGCCCCGCACTTGCGGTGGCGAAATGAAAAAAGGACCGGGTGCAAAAGCGCCCAGGTCCTGATCTCTGGTTCACCGGACAACGTCGCCCGGAGTACTCTCGCCAAACCCAAGACTAACCCAACAGTGGCCACGGGTCAAGGTTTTCGCCTATCTTTCCCCGGTCCGCCGCCTGCCGCCCCCAACCCGAGATCCTCATGCCCGGACCCAATATCCCGCAATCCGTCCTGATCCGCGATCTGTTCATCTTTCAGCTCAAGTTGTGGCTGGACGGCCTCAAGGATCTCGTCCTCGCCCCCATCTCCATCGGAGCCCTGGTCCTCGACATCCTCGCCGGCCGCGGCCTAAACGGCTACCGCCTCTACAACGTGCTGCGCGCCGGCGAGCGCTTCGACCGCTGGCTCAGCCTCTACAGCGCAGCAAAGGCCGCCCCCGCCAGCGCCGAGGGCCTCTTCGGCGCCAGCCGCGCCGGCGACGCCACCCTGCTCGGCCGCCTCGAAGAGATGACCGGCAGCGACCACGACGAGCCCGGCCCGGCGCCTGAATCGCGGTCACGCAATGCGTAATCGGCCGCGGTTCTGCGACGGTTCTTCACGACCGTTCCGCCGCAGAACCACGGATATTCCGCAGGAGGTGGTTATCAACGTGCCATGGTCAGCGCACATCCTGGAAGAGCTCGACCAACTCCAGTGCCGCGCGGTGGTCCGCCGCGGCCAGCGTGGTATAGCCCACGATGTCGGCGAACCACACGGCGACGAGCCGCCCAGGCGAGCTCGGGGGGGAAGAGGTCGCTGTACTCACGCAGCGTCCGCGCCGCGTCCGCCGCCGGAGGGTCGGTACGCGAAACAGAGGGGAGGATACGTCGATACCGTTAATTCCGGGCAAATTAACGGTTATACCATAATACGACGCGTTGCGGGAGCCGCACGAGCGTTTTCGCGCCGGCGCCGCCACCCTGTTGGGCCGCCTCAAAGAGATAACCGGAGCGACCACGACGACCCCGGCCCCCGGGCCCCGCCCCTGACCTACCCTTACCCCTTACACTTACCCTCACACTCACACTTGCTCTCATCCCTTACACCTCCACCACCACTTGTCCCAAATCCCTTGACGCCGACCAACTCCCCCCCGCATCCTCCCCATAACCTTTTAGGGGAACCTCGCGACTCATGGCCCAAACCAACCTGAGCCTGCTGCAGGGCACCCTGGACATGCTGGTGCTGAAGGCGCTGGCCTGGGGCCCACGGCACGGCTACGCGGTGGCGCGCTGGATCCGGGACACGACGGAGGGCACGCTGGCGGTGGAGGAGGGTGCGCTGTACGCGGCGCTGCATCGGATGGAGAAGCGGCGCTGGCTGACGTCGGAGTGGGGGCTGTCGGAGAACAACCGGCGGGCGAAGTACTACGCGTTGACGAGCGGGGGTCGGGCGCAGCTGAGGAGCGGCGAGCGCAGCTGGACGCAGTATGCGGAGGCGGTGTTCAAGGTGCTACGGGCGACGCAGGCGGCCGCATGAGTGAGGACCGCTTTGCCGGCATCCGGCGGCTGTGGCGGATCCGCGACCCGCGCCGGGACGTGGCGGAGGAGCTGGAGTTCCACTTCACCGAGACGGTGCGGGAGCTGGTGGAGCGCGGGTGGCGCGAAGAGGAGGCGGTGCGGGAGGCGCACCGTCGGTTCGGCGATGAGCGCCGTTGGCGTCGCGAGCTGGAGTCGATCGACCGGTTGGTGGAGCAGAGGCGTCGGCTGACGGAGCGATCGGCGGCGTTGCGCGACGATGTGAGATATGCCCTGAGACGGGTGCGGCGTTCGCCGGGTCTGGCGGCGGCGGTGGTGCTGACGTTCGCGTTGGGGATCGGGGCGAACGCGTCGATCTTCGGGATCGTGGATCGGCTGCTGCTGCGGCCGCCGGAGCACATCGCTGATCCGGAACGCGTGCAGCGGCTGCTGGTGGAGCGGCAGCACCCGATCACCGGCGAGCGTCAGCCGAACTCCTTCCTGGCATACCCCGACTTCAAGGATTTCGAGGCTGTCGACGGATTGGCGGGCGTCGCGGCCTACTCGCGACGCGAGCTGACGCTCGGCCGTGGTGCGGATGCCGAGCGGGTCAATGCGACGCTGGTCACGGGCAACTTCTTCTCGTTGCTGGGTGTGCAGCCGGCGCGGGGCCGATTCTTCACGCCGGAGGAGGAGCGGCTGGGCGGGCCGGAGCTCGTGGTCGTCGGCCACGGCTACTGGCAGCGGCGGCTGGGCGGCGACCCGGACGTGATCGGCGAGACTCTCGATTTCGGCCAGGGCCCGTACACGATCGTCGGCGTCGCGCCACGCAACTTCACCGGTGTGGACCTGAGGCACCAGGACCTCTGGCTGCCGATGGCCGGCACCCGGGAGAAGGAGGCCGGCACCAACTGGGTGACGAGGCGCAGCTGGTACTGGCTGGAGGTGGTCGGTCGCACGCGGCCCGCTGCGACGCCGGAACTGGTGGCGGAGCAGGCCACGGCGGTGCACCGCGCCGGCCGCGCGGAGGCGATCGCAAGTGACGACTACGACGCGAACGCGCGCGTGATTGCGGCACCACTCATCGCCGCGCGGGGGCCGCTGGCGAGCGAGGAGTCGGCCGTCGCGAAGTGGCTGTCCGGTGTGTCGCTCCTGGTGCTGCTGATCGCCTGCGCGAACGTCGCGAACCTCCTCCTCGCGCGCGCGCTGCGTGAGCGGCGCGAGGTCACGGTGCGGATGGCGCTCGGCATCTCGAGAGGCCGGCTGCTCGCGCAGACATTGACCGAGAGCCTGACGCTGGCGCTGCTCGGCGGTCTGGCCGCGATTGCGGTCACCTACTGGGGCGGCGCGGCCATGCGCACGCTGCTGCTGCCCGACGTCGCCTGGGGCGACTCGGCGCTCGAACGCCGCGTGCTCTTCGCCATCCTCGGGCTCTCCCTGCTCGCCGGCCTGATCAGCGGCATCGTGCCCTCGCTGCAATCGCTGCGTCGCGACCTGCTGGAAGCGCTGCGCAGCAGCGGCCGCAGCGTGACCACACCGATTTCGCGGCTGCGGGCGGCGCTCACGGTCACACAGGCCGCGCTCTCCGTTGTCCTGCTGGTGGGCGCCGGGCTGTTCGTCCGCAGCCTGGATCGCGTCCAGTCCGTCGACATCGGCCTCGACATCGAAGGCGTGCACATGATCCAGCCGATCTTCGATGCCGATCTCGCAGCGCAGCGGATCCGATCCTACTACGAGCGCGCCGTCGAAGCGGCGCGTGCGACACCGGCCGTGAGCGATGCCGCAGCCGTCTTCGCGATGCCGTTCTGGAGCCAGGTCGCGGAGGGGGTGAGGGTGCCCGGCCTGGACTCGCTGCCTCGCGCACCCGGTGGTGGGCCATACTACCGGGCCGTTACGGCTGGCTACTTCTCGACGTTCGGCCTCCGCATTCTGCGCGGGCGCGGCTTCGATGAGCGTGACACGGAATCGGCGCCACCGGTCGTGCTGGTGAATGCGACGATGGCGCGGACCGTGTGGCCCGGCGAGGATCCGCTCGGCCGCTGCATCATCCGTCGCGACCCGGAGCCGGAACTCTGCAGTGAGGTGATCGGCGTCGTGGAGGACGCCGCGCAGTTCAGCATCACCGGCGACCGCCCCGCAATGGAGTACTACCTCCCGATCGCGCAGGACACGTCGATCGCGGACATCGAGGCCCTCGTGGTGCGTGCCAGCGGTGACCCGGCAGAATTCCTGCTCGGGTTGCGGCACCGCCTGCTCGCGCTCGATCCTGCCGTGCGTTTCGTCGATGCGCGCTCGATCGAGGAGATCGTCGCGCCTCAGCTTCGCTCCTGGCGACTCGGCGCGAGCATGTTCGCCGTCTTCGGCGCGCTCGCACTGGTCGTCGCAGCCGTCGGCTTGTACAGCGTGCTCGCGTTCGCGGTCGTGCAGCGCACACACGAGCTGGGCGTCCGCTCCGCCCTCGGCGCGCCACGTCAGCGTCTGGTCCGCCTCGTGCTCGGACAGGGCATGCACCTCGTGGTGCTCGGACTCGGCCTCGGTATCCTGGCCGCGCTGTTCGCCGCGCCGCGCATCGAGTCGCTGCTCTACGAGACCTCGCCGCGCGATCCACTCACGCTGCTCAGTGTGGCGACGACGCTGCTGCTCGTCGCGCTGCTGGCCAGCGCGTTGCCCGCCTGGCGCGCCACCCGGGTGCCGCCCAGCATTGCGCTGCGCGCAGAGTAGACTCGGCTGGACCAGAGGCACCGGCTCGTTCGAGGTAACGCTGCACGATGCCTTGACGGCCGAGCCCCGCCGCACGTAAGCTTCCGGGACAGTACCAGCCCCGCGGACCGATTTGTCGGCCGCTTGCAACCGCGGGACGGCGCCTCGCTTGGCGGGGACGGGACCGTCGCAACAAAAGCTAAAGTGCCGGGACTGCCCGTCGGTCATGCTGGACCAGGCAACAAGCCCCGGACCACTTTTCAGAAGCGGTCCGGGGATTTTTGTGTGCTGCAGTGGAGGTGGAGGGTGTAAGGGATGAGAGCAAGTGCAAGAGTAGGTGTGAGAGAGTAAGTGTAAGTTTATGGGCAGCAAGTATCTCGCGACTTTGAAGGATCGTGTGCTCGTCTATGACGGCGCGATGGGTACGAGCATCCAGGGCTATGGTCTGTCGGCCGCTGACTTCGGCGGGCCGGCGCTGGAGGGCTGTAACGACCATCTCGTGATCTCGCGGCCGGATGTGGTCGAAGAGATTCACGGCTCCTTCCTCGAGGTCGGCTGCGACGTCATCGAGACCAACACGTTCCGCTCCAACCCGATCACGCTGCGGGAGTACGGGCTTCACGAGCGCGCCGAGGAGCTGAACCGGGTTGCGACGGCGCTGGCGAGGCGGGTCGCGGACGGCTTCGCGACGCGGGATCGGCCGCGGTTCGTCGCCGGCAGCATCGGCCCCAGTGGCATGCTGCCCAGCACATCCGATCCGACGCTGGGCGCCATCTCGTACGCGGAGCTGGCGGATGTCTTCCGCGTCCAGGCGCGGGGCCTGATTGCCGGTGGCGTCGATGTGCTGCTGATCGAGACCAGCCAGGACATCCTCGAGGTCAAGGCGCAGGTGACCGGGATCCGCCGGGGGCTGCGGGAGCTGGATGCGCAGGTGCCGATTCAGGCGCAGGTCACGCTCGACACGTCGGAGCGCATGCTGCTCGGCACGGATATCGGCGCGGCCATGGTGATCCTGGAGGCGCTGCGCGTCGATGTCATTGGACTCAACTGCTCGACAGGACCCGCACACATGCGGCAGCCGGTGCGCTTCCTGTGCGAGCACTCGCGGCTGCCGATCAGCGTGATCCCGAACGCCGGAATCCCGCACAATGAAG
This sequence comes from Longimicrobiales bacterium, assembly GCA_050732635.1. Taxonomy (GTDB): domain Bacteria; phylum Gemmatimonadota; class Gemmatimonadetes; order Longimicrobiales; family RSA9; genus JBOHRE01. The sequence continues at coordinate 38,603 of JBOHRE010000017.1, forward strand.
GCGGCACCGCGGTCTATCCGCTCACACCGGCCGAGCTCGCCGCCGCGCACGAGGAGTTCGTCACCCGCTTCGGCGTGAACGTTGTCGGTGGCTGCTGCGGCACGACGCCGGAGCACATGCGCGAGGTCGTCGCGCGGGTTGCCGGCAGGGCGCCGCTCGCGCGTAGCGCGCGTCGGGTGCCGCTCGCGGCCAGCGCCATGACCGCCATGGGGCTGCAGCAGGATCCGCCGCCGGCGCTGATCGGCGAGCGGGTGAACGCGCAGGGCTCGCGCGCCGTCAAGCGCATGCTGCTGGCGGACGACTACGAGGGCATCCTCGAGGTCGCGCGCGGCCAGGTCGAGGGCGGCGCGCATCACCTGGACGTGTGCGTCGCCGTGACCGAGCGCAGTGACGAGGCCGCGCAGATGCGCACGCTGATCAAGCTGCTCGCCCAGACCGTCGAGACGCCGCTGGTCATTGATACGACCGAGGCCGAGGTGGCACAGGCGGCGCTGGAGCAGAACCCCGGCCGCGCGATCGTGAACTCGATCAACCTCGAGAACGGCCGCGAGCGGATCGACCGCGTCGTCCCGCTCGTCGTCGAGCACGGCGCCGCCGTGATCGCGCTGACGATCGACGAGCAGGGCATGGCCAAGACGGCCGACCGCAAGCTCGAGGTCGCGCGCCGCATCCACGACATCTGCGTCCGCGAGTACGGGTTGGATCCCTCCGACCTGATCTTCGACGACCTGACGTTCACCCTTGCGACGGGCGACGTCGAGTTCCGCCGCTCCGCGATCGAGACGATCGAGGGGATCCGCCGCATCAAGGCCGAGCTGCCCGGCGTGCTGACCTCACTCGGCGTCTCCAATGTGAGCTTCGGTCTGCAGAAGCACGCGCGCGCCGTGCTCAATTCGGTGTTCCTGCACCATTGCGTCGACGCGGGGCTGGACATGGCGATCGTGAACCCCGCACACGTCACGCCCTACGCCGAGATCGATGCCGACGCGCGGGCGCTCGCCGATGACCTGATCCTCGACCGGCGCGAGGACGCGCTCGCCCGCTTCATCGCCGCCTTCGAGGACCGGCAGGTCGAGGACGAGCAGGCCGTCGATCCGACCGCCGACATGGAGCCGACCGAGGCGATCCACTGGAAGATCCTGCACCGGAAGCGGGAAGGGATCGAGGAGCTGGTCGATCTGGCCGTTGAAGGGGCTGGGGCTGGGGCTAGGGCTGGGGCTGGGGGTGCAGGAGACGGTTCATCCCCGAGCCTCAGCCCCAGCCCGAGCCCCAGCCCGGCGGGCAGCAGCCATGAAGCTGCGGTCTACGTCCTGAACCAGGTCCTGCTGCCCGCCATGAAGGAGGTCGGCGACAAGTTCGGCGCGGGCGAGCTGATCCTGCCGTTCGTGCTGCAGTCGGCGGAGGTCATGAAGCGCGCCGTCGCACGAGTCGAGACCTACCTCGACAAGGTCGAAGGCCAGACCAAGGGGAAGGTCGTGCTGGCCACGGTGTTCGGCGACGTGCACGACATCGGCAAGAGCCTGGTCAACACGATCCTCAGCAACAACGGCTACACGGTCTACGATCTGGGCAAGCAGGTGCCGGTCAACACGATCATCGAGAAGGCGATCGAAGTCGACGCGCACGCGATCGGGCTCTCGGCGCTGCTGGTATCGACGTCGAAGCAGATGCCGCTGTGCGTCCAGGAGCTGCACGCGCGCGGGCTCCGCTTCCCGGTGCTGTGCGGCGGTGCGGCGATCAACCCGAGCTTCATCCGCGGCGCCGCGTTCGTCGACGAGGCGAAGACGGCGCTGTACGAGCCCGGCGTCTGGTACTGCAAGGACGCGTTCGAGGGCCTCGCGGCGGTCGAGACGCTGGTCGATCCGTCACGCCATGACGAGTTCGTCAGCGTCCGCCACGAGGAGATCCGCGCCGGCGTCGCACGTCGCGCCGAGCTGCAGCAGCAGGCGCGGGCGACGCGGCCGCGCAGCACCGGCGCCGGTCCTTCGCGTGACGTTGCTGTGCCCGAGCCTGCGTTCTGGGGCGTGAAGGTGCACGACCGCATCCCGCTGCTGGACCTCTACCGCTTCATCGACCTGAACACGCTCTACCGCCTGCACTGGGGCGCCAAGAACGCGAAGGGCGAGGCCTGGGAGCGCCTGGTGAAGCAGGAGTTCGAGCCGCGGCTCGAGCGCTACAAGACCGAGGCGCAGGCCGGTGGCTGGGTGCGCGTGCGCGCGGCGTACGGGTTTTTTCCGGCGGCCGCGGACGGCGACGATGTGGTCGTGTTGCGCGGCTCCGCGGGTGGGGGCGGGGGCGGGCGCGGGGGCACGGCCCAGCGCGAGCTGGCGCGGTTCCCGTTCCCACGCCAGGCGGATCGCGACGGGCTCTGCCTCGCCGACTACTTCCGGCCGAGCGGCAACGGTCGGCCCGACGTGCTGGGGCTCCAGCTCGTCACGATCGGTGATCGGCTGCTCGAGCGCTCGCAGTCGCTGATGCAGAGCGCCGACTACAGCGAGGGCTACTACCTGCACGGCTTCGGCGTCCGTCTCGCCGAGGCCGCCGCCGAATACGTGCACCGCCTCATGCGTAAGGAGCTGGGCATCCCGGTGAAGCGCGGACTGCGCTACTCGTGGGGCTACCCCGCCTGCCCGGACCACATGCAGCACTTCACGGTGTTCGACCTGCTGCCCGCGCGCGAGCGGCTGGACATGGAGCTGACCGAGGCCGGCGCACTCGTGCCCGAACTGTCCACCGCCGCGCTCGTCGTGCACCATCCGGAGGCGAAGTATTTCAGTGTGCTCTAGGGCTCGGGCTGGGGCTGGGGCTGGGGAAGTGGCCTATCCGGCTATTCTCGGGCTTCGCGGCGGCTGCCACGTTACGTCCGAAACTCGTGACCACCCGCGCGTCGACGGCATGGGAATATTTCCGCATGAACGACTGCAGGCCTACCAGCTTGCGTGCATCTTTGTGCAGCGCGCTCTGCTGATCGCCGAGGACGTCCCCCGGTTCCGCTGGTTCATCGCGGATCAACTGCTCCGGGCTGCGACGTCGATTCAGCTGAACATCGCGGAAGGTGCCGCCGAATTCAGCCCTGCGGAGAAGGCACGCTTCTATCGCATGGCGCGCAGGTCCGCCGCCGAGTGTGCAGCAATGATAGATGCGTTGCTCAGCCTCCGCTTGATCGATGCCGAGCAAGCGAAGCAGGACAAGCAGGTGCTCGGCAGAATCGCTGCGAGCCTGACGCGCATGATTCAGACGATGGAGCGGCGGAAGCGGGAACGTCTCCCCAGCCCCAGCCCAAGCCCAAGCCCCAGCCCCAAACCATGACCTTCCAGGACCTGCTCCTCGATGCCAGACCCCACGTCTTCGACGGCGGCGTGGGCACGTTGCTGTACGGCAAGGGCGTGTACATCAACCGCTGTTTCGATGAGCTGAATCTCAAGGAGGCCGACCTCGTGCGGGACGTGCACCGCGAGTACGTGCGCGCGGGCGCGGAGCTGATCGAGACGAACAGCTACGGCGCGAACCGGCTCAAGCTCGCGCAGTTCGGGCTCGAGGACCGGGTGCGCGAGATCAACGAGGCGGCAGCGCGGATCGCGCGGGGCGTCGCCAATGGGCGGGTGCTGGTGGGTGGCTCGATCGGGCCGCTCGGTGTGCGCGTGGAGCCGTTCGGCCCGACGTCGCTCGCTGAAGCGCGCGCGCTGTTCGGCGAGCAGGTCGAGGGGCTGCTCGAGGGCGGTGTCGACTTCTTCGTGCTCGAGACCTTCAGCGACGTCGAGGAGATCCGCCAGGCCATCGCCGCGGTGCGGCAGGCCTGTGCGCTGCCACTCGTCGCGCAGATGACGATCCAGGAAAGCGGTGCGACGACCTACGGCACGACGCCGGACATCATTGCCGCGCGGCTGGATGAGGCGGGCGCCGACGTGATCGGGCTCAACTGCTCGGTCGGGCCGCACACCATCCTCGCGGCCATCGAGGTGATGTCCAAGGCCACCGCGCGGCCGCTGTCGGCGCAGCCAAACGCGGGTCTGCCACGGGATGTGCAGGGCCGGCAGCTCTACATGGCGTCGCCCGAGTACATGGCCAAATACGCCGCGCGTCAGATCCGTGCGGGCGCGCGCTTCGTCGGCGGCTGCTGTGGTACGACGCCCGAGCACATCCGCCGTATCGCGGACGCGGTGCGCGCACTCGCGCCTGCGACAGCGCACCGCGCGATCGTCGAGGTGCCGGACGCCGTCCCGAAGCTGCAGCCGGAGACGCCGCTCGCCGAGCGCAGCCGCTGGGGCCGCAAGCTGGCGGCGGGCGAGCTGGTCACCAGTATCGAGATCGTGCCGCCGCGCGGCATCGAGCCGGCCAGCATGCTGGCCGGTGTGCGGCTGCTACGTAATGCGGGTGTCGACGGTGTCAACGTGCCGGACGGTCCGCGCGCGCAGATGCGCATGGGCGTGATCGCGACCAGCGTTCTGATCGAGCAGATCGCCGGCATCGAGACGGTCGTTCATTACTGCTGCCGCGACCGCAACCTGCTCGGCATGCTCAGCGACCTGCTCGGCGCGCACGCGCTCGGGCTGCGCAACATGCTACTGATCACGGGCGATCCGCCGAAGATGGGACCGTACCCGAATGCCACGGCCGTTTTCGACATCGACGCGATCGGCCTGACCAATCTGGTCAAGCGGTTGAATCAGGGTCTCGACCCGGGCGGGAACGCGATCGGCCGACCGACTGCATTCACGATCGGCGTGGGCGCGAACCCGGGCGCCACCGACATCGAGCACGAGCTCAGCCGCTTCTACTGGAAGGTCGAGGCGGGCGCCGAGTACGCGATCACGCAACCGGTCTTCGACCCCGACCAGCTCGAGCGCTTCATAGCCGAGATCGAGAAGCGCGGCATGCGGATCCCGATCGTCGCCGGCATCTGGCCACTGGTCTCGGCACGTAATGCCGAGTTCCTGGCGAACGAGGTGCCGGGCATCGTCGTGCCCGATGAGGTCGTGCGGCGGATGCGACGCGCCGGGGAACAGGGGAAGGAGCACGCGCTGGCGGAGGGAGTTGCCATCGCGCGCGAGATGTTCGATCGGGTGAAAGGAGATGTCGAGGGACTGCAGGTCAGCGCGCCGTTCGGCAAGGTCGCGTTCGCGCTGCAGGTATTGGAGGGAGTGCCCGGGATCCGTGCGGCGAGCGACGAGCCGCCCGCTGCGAGCGACGCGCGTGACGCCCTCGGCTTCGTGCCGCCCGACGACCACCTACGGCCTAACGCCGACGCGCCGCCCCACCCGCACGCCTGGACGCCTACGGCCTAACGCCAAAGCGCCGCCGCATCTACGCGCGTGGACCCTACGGCCTCACGCCGAAGCGCCGCCCCCACCCACGCGCCTGGACCCCTAACCCGCAGTCAACCTCAGCTGGCCTTGCTCCAACTCGAGCAGCCGCTGCTTGCGCCAGAGGCCGCCGCCGTAGCCGGTCAGGGAGCCATCACTGCCGATCACACGGTGGCAGGGAACGACGATCGCGATCGGGTTGTCGCCGTTGGCGCGTGCGACGGCGCGTACTGCGGCAACGGCGCCGAGCGCGCGCGCCTGGTCGCCGTAGCTGCGCGTCTGGCCGTACGGGATCGAGCGCAGCCCGTCCCAGACCCGCCGCTGAAAGTCCGTGCCCAGGAGCAGCAGCGGAATCGAGAACTCCGTCAGCGTACCAGCGAAATAGGCGTCGAGCTGCTGTCGCGTCTGTTCGAGCACGGCATTGTCGCCGGGGACGAAGACCGGATCGAGGTGCCGCTCGATGCTGTGCAGCTGCGTCTCCAGCATGCGTCGCTCGGTGAACTCGAGTAGGCACAGCCCGGCGTCGGTCGCGGCGGCGAGCATCGGGCCGAGTGGGGTTTCGATGCGCGTGAGGCGCACCACGGTCGCGGTCCGGCTCGCCGTCGGCGTTCGCCCGGTGAGCTGCCGCAGTGCATCCTGGAACCCGCTGATGGACTCGTAGCCGCTCGCGAATGCCGTCCGCGTCACGTCGTCGCCGTCGCCGAGCCGGCTCAGCGCATGGCCGAGCCGGCGCCCGCGTTGATATGCGTGGAACGTCATGCCGTGATGCTCCTTGAACCAGCGCCGGACACGGGCGGGGTCGAGGCCGCGGCTGCGCAGATCGGTGTCGCGCAAGCGCGGCGCGGCCTGTGCCTCGAGCTCGGCCAGCAGTGAGGCGATTTCCTGCGGCGTGCGGCCCGGCGGTTCGAGCGGCCGGCAGCGCTTGCAGGCGCGGTAGCCGGCGAACAGCGCCTGGCGCGTGGTCGCGAAGAACTCGACGTTCTCGCGCGCCGGCTTGCGGGCCGCGCACGACGGACGACAGAAGATGCCGGTCGTCCTCACGGCCGTCACGAAGATGCCGTCGTAGGCGCTGTCGCGTTCGAGGAACGCGGCGAACATCTCGTCGGCGGAGGGAATCGCGTGGGTGATCATGGCCGAACGGTAGCCGTTTCGCCTGCCGCCTGCCACCGCAAAATGAACGTGGAATTGGGGCTGGGGCTGAGGCTGGGGCTGGGGC
>JBOHRE010000018.1:0-44938 GCA_050732635.1 Longimicrobiales bacterium
CCCGATCGGCGGCGCCGGTGTCGCGCCAGCCGCCGCCTCCGCTCTCGCGGCACCCGTCGCGGAAGCCTTCACGGTGCAGCTCGGCGCGTTTCGCGACGCTTCCGCCGCCGCCCGCCTGGCCGCGCGTGCACGACGCGCTGGCTTCGATCCTCGCCTCGTCGCCCGCGCCGGAAGCGACCTCATCCACGTTCGCGTCGGTCGCTTCCGCACCGCCGCCGCCGCCGCCGCGACGTTTCGCCGCCTGCGCGAGAGCGGCTTCGATACCGCGCTCGTCGATGATGCAGCCGCCGAGACACCGGTTCGTTGATCCGTTCTGCCGACCTCGGTCTGAAAGTTGCACCCCCGCACAGCCCAATGACCAGAACGAATCACCGGCGGGCGCGCACCGGCGCGCGCATCCTGGTAGCCGAGGACGAGCCGTTGAACGCCCTCGCTCTCAAGGCCCAGCTCGAGGCGCTCGGCTTCCAGGTCATCGGCCCGGCGAGCAACGGGCGCCAGGCGATCGATCTCGCCGCACAGAACCCGCTCGATCTGGCTATTCTCGACATCCGCATGCCCGAGGTCTCCGGCATTACCGCAGCCGCCGAGATCTTCCGGCTACAGCCGCTTCCCATCCTGCTGCTGAGCGGGTACAGCACGCCCGAGTTCATCAAGCAGGCCGCCGAACTGCCCGTCTTCCATTACCTCGTGAAACCGGTCACCATGGAAGACCTCGTGCCGGCCATCAGCGTCGCTCGCGCGCGCTTCCGCGAATGGTCCGATTTCCGCGCCGAAGCCCGCGAGCTCCAGCAGAAGCTCGACGATCGCCAGCTCGTCGAACGCGCCAAGTCCCTGCTCATGCAGAACCGTGGCCTGAGCGAGCCCGACGCCTACCGTCTGCTCCAGCGCGAAAGCCAGAACCGCAATCAGCCCATGGCGGAGATCGCCCGCAGCATTCTGCTCACCCGTACCATCCTCGGCTCCGACCAGCGCTGACGCGCAGCGCGTCTCGCGTCATAACGACACAGCCGCTGTCGCTTCGAGAGGACGACTCGCCTCGCTGCGCGGGCGCCCGGGACGGCCTCAAGTCGTTGTGGCTGAAGTGTTTGTGGCGTGATGTCGCAGCCGGGAATGGCGCCTGCACCGCAGATCCGCCGAACGTCCACGCAGGAGCGACCGGGCGCCAGGGTGGCGGGCAGTCGTCGACAACGAGGCGGACTGGAGCGGGCGAATGGAAGCGGGTGAGGAGGCGATCGAGGCGCAGGTGGAGCAGGGGCCGGCGGGGATCATCATCCGGGGCGGGCTGGGCGCACTGAACGCGCCGGTGATCGCTGCGTTCATCTGGGGTGGCAAGGTGAGGCCCGTGCCGACATTGCCGTTCGGCCGGTGGAAGCCGGCGACGAGCTGAGGTCCGGCGATCGTTGTCAGCCGGGCCGCGCGAGCTCGCGGGGCGAGCGCGCGCCGGAAGCGGTGTGAGGGCGCGGGACCTAGGGGGAGCGGGAGCGGCGCTGGGCGAGCCGGTGGTCGAGGCTGTAGCGTCCCGGCCCGATCAGGAGCAGGCCGACCATCACCCAAGCGTTCTTGAAGGCATGGGCAGGGGTGCCCTGGCCGGTGACGAAGTGGTTCGTCGTCGCCACGACCATGACGATGGCGATGGCTAGGGCGGCGGGTCGGAAGAACAGGCCGAGCGCGATGCAGAGACCGCCGATCCCTTCGGCGATGCCGGCGGCGAGGCCCCAGAACTCGGGCGCGAAGGTGATGCCGAAGTTGCGCATTGCCTCACCGGTGCCGGCCCACCGTTCGGCATCGGCGGTGAGCTTTGGCAGGCCATGGAACCAGAAGAAGCCGAGGCCCAGCCCGATCCGTGCGATCAGGAGGCCGAAGTTGCGGTAGCGCTCGAGGCTGGACCAGATCATCTCACCGGAGGTTCAGTTCACGACGCGGAATGGCAGGTATGCCTCCGTACGGTCCCAGCGCAGGCGAAGCACGCCGGCGCCATCCTCTGACTCCTCGACCAGAATGGTGAAGGGCTCGGTGGTCTCCTCGAGCGTGCGCGTTTGCATCTCGAGGCGGGCCAGGTCGTGTTCGGCATCGTAGGCCTGACCATTGATGTCGGTGCGGCGGTTCACGAGCAGCGTCCAGCGGTGGGAGCGCGGGATCGTGAACAGCGTGTAGGTCCCGGCCGGAATCACGGTCTCACCGACGCGCAGGTCGCGGCTGGTGGTGAAGTGTGTCGCGCGGTTCGCACCGGTACGCCAGACGCGGTCCCAGGGGACGAGTGCACCGAAGATGTCACGGCCGCGCTTGAGCGGTTGTCCGTAGTCGACACTGATCTGCGCGCCGTTGACGACGGCTTCGGCGGCACCGCGCCCCGACAGCTCGCCGACGGCGCCGCCACGGGCGGCGAAGCGAGCGGCGAGGCCGCCGATGTCGGCGCTCGGCTCGCGCGTCACGCGCAAGGCTCGTGTGGTCTTCGAGGCGTCGAGCGACAGCAGGCGCCCCTGCGCATCGACCTCGACGTCCATGGTGCCGCGCGAGGGGTGGGTGGCGGTGTACCGGCCGGGCCCGACGCGGGCGACGACGAACGGCAGCGGCCGGCGCGCGGTCGCGAGGGCGAAGGTGATGCTGTCCTCGCCGGCCTCGGCCGCCTGCCGCAGCATCAACTCGAAGGGCCAGTGCACCATGTCGATGAAGGGGATGCCGACGCTCTCGTCGAGGGTGAGCACCTCGCGGCTGCTCGGCTCGCCGACCAGCCCGCGCCGCGGATCGTAGCTCTCGACCGTCAGCCGCGCGGGCTGCTGCCCGTTGGCGAGCTCGAGCTCGTAGACGCGCAGCGCAAGCTCGGGCGCTCGCAGCAGAACCTCCGCCCGTATGCCGTTGGGCTGTACGATGAATCGCTCCACGGCGATCGTGTCCACGCCGAGACGGGTGACGAAGGCCGCGTCGTCGGGATTGCTCTGCGCCGACAGTTGTCCCGCGCCCAACAGACAGGCCGTGAGCAGCGGGATCCGGATCCCTGCGTGCATGGTCGGTTCTCCCTCTGAATGCGACGGCTGCGGAGGCAGTGCGGCGGCGCTCCGCCCGGGCATGGATGGTGAATCGGGTCGGGGATGGCAACCGCCGGGCCGCGAAATGTGGCGCGCCGCCGCCGCGAGCCCGACATTCTGCTGCAACGAGACGCCGGAGGCGGTATGAAGCCGAGGACAGGCGCAGTCGTCGGGCTGGCCGCGTGGCTGGTCGGTGCGTGTAGCGCTCCACGGGCCGCGAACGAGCCGGTGCCGGTCAGGGAGACGGAGATGGAGGCGAGCGCGAGGCAGCCGACAGCCGCCGAAGCCGCGGCCTTCGTGGAGAGCGCGGAGGACACACTCTACGCGATCGGCCTCCGGGCCGGTCGAGCGGCCTGGGTACAGTCGACGTACATCACGCATGACACGGAAATTCTCGCCGCCGAGGCGAACGAGCGCTACATCGGCGCGGCCGTCGGGCTCGGCACGAACGCCGCACGTTACAACGCGCTGGAGCTGCCGAACGCTGTTGCCCGCAAGCTGCAGCTGCTGAAGCTCGGCTTGTCCAATCCCGCGCCGCGGGATGCGGCGAAGACGGCCGAGCTCGCCCGGCTCCTGAGCGGCATGGAGAGTCGCTATGGCGCGGGCGAGTACTGCCGCGCGGACGGCACCTGCCTGAGCCTGACCGAGCTGGAGGAGATCATCGGCAGCAGCCGGGATCCCGCGGAGCTCGAGGAGGCGTGGAGGGGATGGCGCACCATCTCGATGCCGATGCGCGCGGAGTACCGGCGCTTCGTCGAGCTGGCGAACGAGGGCGCGCGCGAGCTCGGCTTTCCGGACCTCGGCGCCATGTGGCGGTCGAACTACGACATGCCGCCCGACGCATTCGCGGCCGAGGTCGATCGCCTGTGGGGTCAGGTGAAGCCGTTGTACGACGCGCTGCACTGCCACGTGAGGGCGCGCCTGGGTCAGCGTTACGGTACTGAGCTGGTACCGCCCGACCATCCCATTCCCGCACACCTGCTGGGCAACATGTGGGCGCAGGGGTGGGGCAACATCTACGAGCTGGTCGCGCCCGAGGCCGGCGATCCAGGCTACGATCTGACCGAGCGACTGCGCGCCAGCGAGTACGACGCACTCGGGATGGTGCGCACCGGCGAGGCGTTCTTCACCTCGCTCGGACTGCAGCCGCTGCCCGCGACATTCTGGGAGCGCTCACTCTTCATCAAACCGGCCGACCGGGACGTCGTGTGCCACGCCAGCGCGTGGGACATGGATGCGCGCGGCGATGTGCGCATCAAGATGTGCATCGAGGTCGACGATGAGGATTTCCAGACCGTGCATCACGAGCTGGGCCACCTGTATTACGATCTGGCGTATAGCGATCAGCCGTACCTGTTCCGCGCGGGAGCCAATGACGGCTTCCACGAAGCGCTCGGCGACGCGATCGCGCTTTCCATTACGCCGGAGTACCTGCGCGAGATCGGCTTGATCGAGCGGGTGCCGCCGGCGGACGCGGACCTCGGCCTGCTCATGCGTGACGCGCTCGAGAAGGTCGCGTTCCTGCCGTTCGGTCTGCTGGTCGACCAGTGGCGTTGGCAGGTCTTCTCCGGCGAGATCGGAGCCGACGCCTACAATGCCGGTTGGTGGCAGTTGCGCGAGCGCTACCAGGGCGTGCGCCCGCCGACTCCCCGCAGCGAGGAGCACTTCGATCCGGGCGCGAAGTACCACGTGCCGGCCAACGTGCCGTACACGCGCTACTTCCTGGCGCACATCCTCCAGTTCCAGTTTCACCGCGCGTTGTGCGCAGCGGCCGGACAGACGGGGCCGTTGCACCGCTGCTCGATCTACGGCAACCGGGAGGCGGGTCGGCGGCTCCAGGCCATGATGGCGCTCGGCGCGAGCCGACCCTGGCCGGACGCACTGGAGGCGCTGACCGGCAGTCGCGAGCTCGATGCGACCGCGATCCTCGATTACTTCGCGCCGCTCCAGGCGTGGCTGAGCGTACAGAACGCCGGGCGCGTCTGCGGCTGGTAACAGGCTACCCGGGGAACGGCGCTTGCAACGGAGAGAGAAGGACAGTCAGAGGGCCCCGATGGCAGGATTGCGCGGGGCCCTTTGTTTTCCTCCGACGCTGAGGTGGGTATGAGCGCACGAAACCGACTGCCAGTTCTTGGCGTACTCGCCGTGCTGCCGCTGATCGCGGGCTGCGCGGCCGCCGCAGGTGCCGCCGCCGGCGCCGCCGGTGCCGTGGCGTACTCGGAGCGGGGCGCGACTGCGACCGTGGACGCGCCGCTGAACGATGTCGTCGCGGCCGCGGAGGCGACTCTCAACGAGATGGGGATCGCCATCGTCGAGCGCGACACCGAGACCGATGACGTGGAGCTGACGGGCAATCGCGGCGACCTGGAGGTCAATGTCGACATCGAGCGCAGCGGCAGCGTCACCGAGATCGAGGTAACGGCCAAGGAAGGGACGCTCGATTACGACCGGGACCAGGCACGCGACATCGTGGCGCGCATTGTCCAGCGGCTCTGACCGCCCCGCAGGCGAGCCCTCGCCGCACGGTGGCTGACGCGGGCGTGTGGCTATGATCCGTGCGTTCCGCCAGGGCGTGCTGTGCCTCCTGGCGACGGCGCCGGTCGGGATCGTCGCCTGCGGCGAGCCAGAGGGCGCGGCGAGTGCGAGACAGCCGGCCAGCTCGGCTGCCGACAGCGTGCTCGCTGTGGTGGCAGCGACGGTCGATTCGCTGGCCGCCGCTGCGGACTCGCTGGATGAAATCCTGCGCCCCCTACCGCTGATGACGCCAGTGCAGGAGGCCGCCCTGCGCCGCTATCCCAACGCGCAGCATGTTGCGCGCGCGCGTGCGCTGGGCGTGCGCCCGGCGAGCGAGGCCGAGCTGAACACCGTGCGCGCGGCCGGGGGCCTCGTACCGCTCGCTGTAAGCAGTGAGTTCTGGGTCGTCCGCCGAATCGCGCCCTCGGGCCGTCTGGTCACCGCCGACACGGAGGCGTTGCTGCGCGAGATCGGCCGCCGCTTCCAGGCGCGGATCGGCGAGCTGGGGCTACCACCGCTGCGCTACGAGATCACCTCGGCGCTGCGCACCGCAGCGGCGCAGGCCGCGCTCCGTCGCACGAACCCGAACGCGGCGGCCGGCACGAGCGCCCACGAGTTCGGCACCACCGTGGATATCCTCTATAGCGCGTACGCAGCGCCGGCGGAATCGGCGCCGATTCGCGGCGGCACGCTCGAGCCCGCGTTGCAGCGCATGGCAGAAGTCATGGTCGAGCGCGTTGCGGGCCGCCGGTCGCGTGAGCTTCAGCGGATCCTCGGTGAGGTGCTGCGCGAGCTGCAAGCGGAGGGCGCAGTCCTGGTCACGCTGGAGCGACAGCAACCCGTCTACCACATTACGGTCGGACGCCGCTTCGAGGGTTGACCCTCGATCAGCGGCGCCTGGTCGCGCCGACGCGCCGCTCCGGCTCATTGCCCCACCACCAGAGTCGTGGCAGCTCCCGCTCCACCGGCCAGATCTGGCGCAGGGTCTCATCCTCGTACAGCGCGCCATCCTTCATGACCAGCCGGATCGCCGTCGTGTTGCGGATGTCGTCCAGCGGATTGCGGTCGAGCACGACGAGGTCCGCAAGCTTGCCGGGCTCGAGGCTGCCCAGGTCGGGAGCGAAGCCGATGATGTGAGCACCATCGATGGTCGCGGCCTCGAGCACCTCTCGCGGCGTCATGCCACCCATGGCGAGCGCCCACATCTCCCAGTGGTAGCCCAGGCCCTGGAGCTCGCCATGCCCGCCGACGCCGACCAGGCCGCCGGCGCGCTTGATCTTCGCGGCCTGCGCCGCGGCAGCGGCAAAGGTGTGCTCGTCTGCGCGCACCCAGGAACGGCGTCGCCGGGTCAGCTCGTCGAGCCAGTTGTGCGGATAGAAGCGGTTCAGCTTCGCGTCGTCGTGCACTTCCTCGCGGGTGAAGAACCATTCCCGGGCCGCCGGCCCACCGTACAGCACGAGCAGGGTCGGCGTGTAGGCGGTGCGGGAGCGCGCGAATAGCTGGACGACGTCGTCGTACAGCGGCACCACCGGCAGCGTGTGCTCGTTGCCGTGGAAGCCGTCGATCGCGTGCGTCAGGTCGAGCTTCAGGTTCCGCCCGCCCTCCGTGGTCGGCATGAGCCCCAGCTCCCGCGCCGCCTGCACCACCCACTGGCGCTGCTCGCGGTTGCCCACCATGTACGATTTGATGTTCGCTGTGCGGTAGTGCTCCTTGTAACGCCGCAGGAAGGACTCGACCTCACTGTACGACTTGAAGTCACTGCGCAGGAAGACGCCCGGCCCGGTCATGAACGCGCGCTGCCCGATCGCAGCGCCGATCTCGACCAGATCCTGGTAGGCGAAGTAGTCGTTGGTCGAGGTCTGCACGTCGAGGCCCGCAGTGACGCCGTACGCGAGATTCGCGAGCAGACTCCAGTTGTGCGGCTCCAGGACGTCGTGAGTGCGGAACTCCCAGTGCGCGTGCGTGTCGATGAAGCCGGGCACGATATAGCTGCCGCTGAGGTCGAGCTCGCGCGCATCTGCGGGGATCTCGAGCGAGCCGCTGGCGCCGATCGCGGCGATCCGGTTGTCGGTCACGACAATGTCCGCGTCCTCGATCACCTCCTCGCCACGCATGGTGATCGCCGTGGCGTGACGCAGCACGATCGTGCCACGCGGCACCGCGCGTGGAAACTCGAGCCGGATCTCGGTGCGTTCCACATGCTCGCTGTAGTCGAGCGGTGTATCCGCCGTGTCCGCAGCCGCCGCGTCCGTCGCGGTGGTGTCGGAGCGCTCCGCCGCATCCGCAGTGGGCTCATCGTCGGCCGCGCGGAAGGCGATGCTGTCGAAGGGCAGGCGGAACACCGTGGAGCCGATGGCCCAGAAGACGGTGGCGCCGGCATCGGCCCAGCCGAAATAATCGGCGCCGATGTCGGTGATCCGTTTGACCGGCACGCCACCACCGGTCACGCTGACCGAGGGCGCTTCACCGCCGATGCGCGGCACCGCGATGACGTAGAGCTGGTTTGCGCTGCTGGCCAGCGCCCACTCGCCATCCGGCCGCATGAGCGCTTCGTCGGCACGTGGTGGCTCGGCGGCGCCCGGAAGTTGACGGCCCGTGACCTCGAGGTGGATACGGCGATCGCTGCCGTCGAAGCGCATCGAGGCCAAGCCATCGCGGGTGTAGACATAAACGCGGTCCGGGTCGTCCGCGAAATGCGGCCGGCCGACGCCACGCGCAGGCGCGATCACCCGAGCTTCGCCGCCACTCGCGGGTAGCCAGACGAGGTCGAGGGGGATGCGCAGACCGCCGAATTCGCTGAACGTCTGATTGCGCAGGAATGCGTTGCCGCGCAGAGCCACGATACGCGCGCCGTCCGGTGAAAAGGCGAGGTCCGTGTAGAACGCCGCATGCTGGCTGACTCGCTGCGGACCGCCGCGCCCGTCGGCCCGCATCCTCCAAATGTGGCCGCCATCGGCGCTCCAGGTGACGTAGGCCAGCCATTGCCCGTCAGGCGACCACGCGGGCTGGAACTCCCAGTCCTGCTCGGCCGTGAGCCGCCGCGGCTGGGCGCCGGCGAGATCCAGCACGTAAACCCTGGCGAGCACGGAGAAGGCTATGCGTCGTCCGTCCGGTGAGATCTGGGGCGACTGCACCAGCCGTGCGCGCACCGGTCCATCATCGAGCCGGTAGGTAAAGGCCAGGTCGGGACCGGCGTCGAGGCGCACAGCCGCGCGGAATGGGATCACGCGGGCCCTGCCACTGGCCAGGTCGACCGCCTGAATGCGGCCGTCGAAGGTGGTGACGAGCTCACGGCCGTCCGGCGTGAACGCGTAGCCCGGCAGAAAATCCCGGCTCGGCGGCTGCGCCGTTTCCTGCTCATCGCGCTGTACGGGCCAGATCAACCAGCGATCGTCGCCGGTGACGAGATCGCGGACGCGCAACCCGGTCTCGGTCTCGTGCCGCGTGCCGTAGACCAGCAGCCGGCCGTCGGGCGATACGAGTGGCCGAACCGCGCCCCATTCGGCCTGCGTCAGATCGTCGACCTGGCCGGTCTGCGTATCGAAGCGTGCGACCTGCCAGTTCGGGAACGTGCCGCCCGTTCCCGTGCGGCGCGCGAAATACAGGTGCCGCCCGTCCGGCCCGAACGAGGCCCCGACGCCCTCGGGCTGCGGATCCGCGGCCGCTTTCAGCGTCAGGCCGGAGCCGCCATCGATGTGATACATGCGCAGCTCAATGTCACGCGCGCGGCGCGTGACGACCACGTACCGGCTGTCCGGGGTCCAGACGGGCGAGATCAGCGCGTTCTGCGTCTCGCTCGAAAGCTTGCGCGGCTCCGAGCCGTCGATTGCGGCGACCCATAGGTTGTCGGCGCCGTCCCGGTCACTGATGAAGGCGATCCAGCGACCGTCCGGGGAGACCCGCGGCTGCGCGTCGAATGCCAGCCCGCTCGTGAGACGTGTCGCCGTGCCGCCCTCGAGCGGCAACGTGTACAGGTCTCCCAGCAACTCGAACACGATCGTGCGGCCATCCGGCGTCACATCCAGGGACAGCCAGGTCGCCTCGTCGGTGCTGAACTCGATCGTCGCTGTCGGTTCCAGCGGCAGGTCCGAGCCGTCTGCGCGCGTGCTGTCCGCGTCAGCCGCCGTCTGGGCGGTCGCGCCGCTGATGACGGCGCCGAGGAGCAGCAGCACAAGGCTCGCTCCACCATGGAGATGCAGCTTCCCGCGGATGCCGCTGCGGTTCATTTGCGCTTCATTGATCGAGTCCCGGCGGCGGCACGAATGGAGGGCGTGGCGCGTACGCTTCGCGCCGGTACACTAGTGCGTGCGGCACACCCCGCCGCAGCAGCCGCCGTGCGGGCGGCTGTCACACGCGCCGCCCGCCTGCGCGGCCGGCGCCGCGGCACCGACGAAACCCGGTGCCGAGAGTGCCAGCGTCGTCCTGACTTCGCCGCAATGCACGCAGCTCGGCGGATCGAGACGCGCCGCCACCGGCCGCATCAGCTCGAAGCGCTGTCCGCATGAGCGGCACGCATACTCGTACAGCGGCATCACACCCTCCGGAGCATGACGATGGGCTCACGACCATCGGCACTCACACTAACGCACAGCCGCCTGGGGCGGAAGCCGGCCAGGATCCGATCATGAATCACTCTCGTCGCGCCAGCTTCCGCGAAGTCGGCCGCCGCTCGCCTGGCGGGCCGATCATGCGCTGCGACCCGCGCCCCTGAGCCGCTGCCCGGCGCGCCCGGCCGCTCGGGCCCGCCCGCTTGACACCCCAGCCGCGAGTCGGTACTCTGGCGGCCGTTGTTGAGAATGGGTCTCAAAATCAAAAGGAGACGTCGATGCGTCGGCACGTCATGGGCGCGCTGCTATTGGCCGGGCTGGTGGTCGGGCGCGGCGCGGCGCAGGAGACGGGTCAGGTGAGCGGAGTCGTGCGGAACGAGGCGGGGGAACTGCTGAAGGGGGTGCGTGTCGAGCTGGTGGAGCGGGGCGTGTCAGCGCTGACCGACGCGCGCGGGCGCTACCTGATGGGAGGGTTGGCTGCTGGGCGGTACACGTTGCGGTACTCGCTGCTGGGGCGGGCGCTGCACGAGAGGAGCGTGGCCGTGGCGGCGGGTGTCGTGGCGACGGACACGGTGGAGCTGGGCGATGCGGCGATTCCACTCGCGCCGCTGGTGGTGCTGTCGGAGCGGACGCGGCTGGTTGGTGATGCGGTGCAGGCGGCGGAGGCGAGTGGATCGGCGCAGGTCCTGGAGCGCGAGGCGGTGCGGGACGAAGCGCAGATCTACGACGATGTGCACCGGCTGCTCCGGCAGGTGCCGGGTGTGAACGTGCAGGAGGAGGATGGCTACGGTCTGCGGCCGAACATCGGGCTGCGCGGCACCGGCACGCAGCGGAGCGAAAAGATTACGCTGATGGAGGACGGCGTGTTGATCGCTCCGGCGCCGTACGCGGCTCCGGCGGCGTACTACTTTCCGGTCGCGGGGCGCATGGAGGCGATCGAGGTGCGGAAGGGATCGAGCCAGATCAAGTACGGTCCGCGCACGATCGGTGGGGCATTGAACCTGGTGTCGGCGTCGATTCCGCCGGAGGTGACCCTGGACGCGGACGTCGCGGTGGGCACGAACGGCACGCACAAGCTGCGAGCGGCGGCCGGCGGCTCGGGTGAGCACGTGGGCTGGCTGCTGCAGACGTATCGACTGCAGACGGACGGCTTCAAGCGGCTGGATACGGGTGGTGGTACGGGCTTCGACATCGAGGACTACGTGGCCAAGGTGCGGGTGAACAGCGCGCCGGAGGCGAATGGGGTCTACCAGCAGCTCGAGTTGAAGCTCGGTTACTATGACGAGGTGTCGGAGGAGACTTACCTGGGTCTGACGGAGGCCGACTTCCGGTCGGACCCACTGCGCCGCTATGCGGGCTCGCAGGCGGACGTCATGCGTGCTGACCACAAGCAGATCCAGCTTCGCTACTTCGCCTCGCTCTTACCCGGCCTGGACGTGACGGCGACCGCCTACCGTAATGATTTCGGCCGCAACTGGTACAAGTTGGGAAGTGTCGGCGGCGCATCGATCGCCAGTGTGCTCGCAGATCCGACAGCGCACGCGGCAGAGCTGGCTGTGCTGCGCGGCGGCGCCAGCGCGGCGGGCGCGCTGAGCGTGCGGGCGAACAATCGCGAGTACTACTCGCAGGGACTGCAGTCGACGCTGGGGCTTCGGACCGGCACGGGTGGCGCCGCGCACGATGTGGAGCTGGGTGTGCGTTACCACGAGGATCAGGAGGACCGGTTCCAGCACGACGACGCGTACACCATGAGCGGCGGGCGCATGCTGCTCGCCTCGCGGGGCGCGCCGGGCAGCCAGGCGAACCGGGTGAGCGCTGCGAGCGCGTGGGCATTCTACGTACAGGATCACGTGCAGCTGGGCCGCTGGTCGATCACGCCGGGCGTGCGCTACGAGACGATCGGGTTCACGCGGCGCGATTATGCGGCGGGCGATGCGGCCCGAGCCGAGCCGGTCGCGGTCCGCGACAACGGTGTGTCGGCATGGATCCCGGGCGTATCGGCGAGCTTCGCAGCCAATGCGGGTCTTCGGCTGTTCGCGGGCGTGCATCGTGGCTTCGGGCCGCCCGGTCCGGGCGCCGATGAGGAGACGGAGGCGGAAAGCAGTGTGAACTACGAGCTGGGCGCGAGGTTGAGACGCGCGTCGCTGGCCGCGCAAGTGATCGGCTTCTACAGCGACTACACGAATATTCTGGGCGCGTCGACGCTGTCGAGCGGTGGCGATGGCAGTGGCGACCTGCACAATGGCGGCGCCGTCGCGGTCCGCGGCGTCGAGGCGACACTGCGTTACGATCCGCTGCAGGGGCGCACAGCCGAGACAGCGGTGCCGCTGGACGTGGCATACACGTACACGCACGCGCGCTTCCGGAGCTCATTCGAGAGCGACTACGAGCCGTGGGGCACGGTCAGCGCGGGCCATGAGCTGCCCTACCTGCCCGAGCACGGCGTGCATCTGAGCGCCGGTATCGAGCATGGACGGGCCGCGCTGCGCGTGACGGCGAGCTCCAGCAGCGCCATGCGCACGCGCGCTGGCGCCGGTGAGCCGCCGGCCAGCGAACGAACCGACGCGTTCTTCGTGCTCGACGCGTCGACCACGTACACGCTGAGAGAGGAAGTCGTCCTGTACGCCGGCGTGCAGAACCTGCTCGATGAGCGCTACGTCGTGGCGCGGCAGCCTGCGGGTGCGCGTCCGGGCCTGCCGCGCTCGCTGCAGTTCGGAGTGCGGTATGCGCGCTGACGTGCTGCTACGACCGGGCTTGGTGCGCGGCGCGCTGCTGGCGGCGAGCCTGCTGCTCGTCGCCGGCTGCGGCGAGCGGCCGGACGCCCAGGCGGAAGACAGCGTCGACGCGGGAGTCGTGAACATCTACTCACACCGGCACTACGAGGAAGATCAGGCGCTCTTCGACCGGTTCGCCGAGCAGACGGGCATTACGGTCAACGTCGTGACGGGCTCGGCGGACGAGCTGATCACCCGTCTCGAGAACGAGGGCGCCAGCACTCCGGCAGACGTCCTGATCACCGTGGACGCCGGACGGCTACACCGCGCGAAGTCGCGCGGGCTGCTGCAGCCGGTAGAATCCGAGACCCTCGAGCGCCAGGTGCCATCCCACCTTCGGGATGCGGAGGGCTACTGGTACGGCATGACGCAACGGGCGAGAGTGATCGTGTACGCCAAGGATCGGGTCTCGCCCGATTCACTATCGACGTACGAGGCGCTGGCAGGGCCTGAATGGCGTGGTCGTCTGCTCGTGCGCTCCTCCGACAACGTCTACAACCAGTCGCTGCTCGCCTCGTTGATCGCGGCGTCCGACACGTCGCGAGCGGAGGCGTGGGCGCGTGGCGTCGTCGCCAACATGGCTCGCGCGCCGAGCGGTGGCGACACGGATCAGGCCAAGGCCGTGGCTGCCGGGATCGGCGATGTGGCGCTGGTGAACACGTACTACGTGGCACGGATGGTGACATCCGACGATGCCGAGGAACGTCGCGCGGGCGAGCAGTTGGCGGTGTTCTTTCCGAACCAGGCCGTGCGCGGCACGCATGTCAATGTGAGTGGCGCGGGCGTGACGGCTCACGCGAGACATCGCCAGAACGCCCTCCGGCTGCTGGAATACCTGACCGCGCCCGACGCGCAGCGGGCGCTGGCGGAGACGGTGTTCGAGTTCCCCGTGAACCCGGCCGTGGAGCCTGCCGCGTTGCTGCGGCAGTGGGGCGAGTTTCGGGCGGATACGCTGACGTTGTCGCGGCTGGGCGAGCTGAATGCTGCTGCCGTGAGGATCTTCGATCGTGCCGGCTGGCGTTAGCGCACCACCGGCGCCGCTGACGCCAACGCTCGAGCGGCCACGGCCCGCTACCAGCCGGGCACCGCGGCGGCCGCCCCGGCTACGGCGACTGCCGCGGCTTCGTCTGACGCCCTGGTCGCTGTCTGCCGTCGCGATCAGCGGGGCGTTGGCGGTGCCCATGCTGGTCATCGCAGCCGGCGCGGTCGGGCCCGGAGACGACGCCTGGCGGCACCTCGCGTCGACCGTCCTGGCGGAATACATCCTGAACTCGACCATCCTCATCATGGGCGCTGGCGGGCTCGCGCTCGTGATCGGAGTCGCAGCGGCCTGGCTCGTGACGGCGTGCGATTTTCCGGGACGGCGCTGGTTCGAGTGGGCGCTCGTGCTGCCGCTCGCCGTGCCATCGTATATCGCGGCGTACACCTACGTCGGCATGCTGGACACGACCGGTCCGCTGCCTCGGCTGCTGCGTCCGCTGGCGCCGGCAGTCGCGGAGTGGCTGGTGCGCGTGCCCGTCATGGGAATGACGAGCGTGCTCGTGATCTTCGCGCTCGTGCTGTACCCGTATGTCTACCTGATTACACGCGCATCCTTCGAGCGCCAATCGCGCACCGCGCTCGAGGCCGCGCGCGCGCTCGGGCATGGACCTGCGGCGACGTTCCGCCGCATTGCGCTGCCGCTGGCACGGCCGGCGATCGTAGGCGGTGTCGCACTCGTGGTGATGGAAGTGCTGAACGATTACGGTGCAGTGAAATACTACGGCGTGCCGACGTTCACGACCGGTATATTTCGCGCCTGGTTCGGCCTTGGTGATCTGGACGCCGCGATCCGGTTAGCGGCGTGTCTGATGATCGTCGTGTTCGCGGTGCTGGCATTGGAGCGGGCGCAGCGTCGCGGCCAGCGCTACGTGGGTGGTGAGATCGGCGAGCGGCCGCTGCCGCGCTTTCCGCTGCGCGGCGGGGCTGCCGCAGGCGCGATCCTGGCCTGCGCGATTCCGGTGTTCCTCGGCTTCCTCCTGCCCGTGGCACAACTCGTCTACTGGGCGGCGCGCACGGCGCCACGCGTCGTCGATGGCTCGTTCGCGCGCCTCGCGCTGAACAGCCTGTCGCTCGCGTTCGGAGCCGCGCTGTTGTGCGTGCTGACAGCGCTGGTGGTCGCCTACGCGGTCCGGCTCGGCAGCACCCGTGGCATGCGGCTGTTGACCCGAGTCGCGGTGCTCGGTTATGCCGTGCCGGGCGCCGTGATCGCAGTCGGCGTGCTGGTGCCCGCCGCCGCCGTCGACCACTGGCTGGATGGCGCGTTACGCGCGAGCATCGGCGTCTCGAGCGGACTGCTGATCAGCGGCACGCTGGCAGCGCTCGTGTTCGCCTACCTGGTGCGCTTCATGGCGGTTGCATTCTCGCCGCTCGAATCCGGGTTCCAGCGCGTCTGCGGCAACCTGGACGAGGCCGCGCGAACGCTGGGCTCGGCGCCGCTCCGAGTATTGCTGCGGGTTGCGCTGCCGTTGCTGCGACCGGCCTTGCTCGGTGCGCTGATGCTCGTGTTCGTCGATGTCATGAAGGAGCTGCCGCTCACGCTCATCCTGCGGCCGTTCAACTTCGACACGCTGGCCACGAAGGCGTATCAGCTCGCCACCGACGAGCAGATCGCCGAATCCGCGAACGCAGCATTGCTGGTCATCCTGGCGGGCGTGCTGCCGGTGATCGGACTGAACCGTCTGCTGGGGCGCCGGTGAACCAGCTCGTGCTGCGCGGTGTGACGAAGCGGTACGGCGGTGCGAGGCGGCCCGCCGTGGACGAGGTTTCGCTGTCGGTCGAGGCGGGCGAGATCGTGTCGCTGGTCGGCGAGAGCGGGTCCGGCAAGACTACGCTGCTACGGATGATTGCCGGGCTCGAGACGCCGAGCGCCGGCGAGATCGAGATCGGTGGCCGCATCATGTACGATGCGCGCACCGAAGTCGCGCCCGAGCGACGTGGCGTCGGCATCGTGTTCCAGGATTACGCGCTGTTCCCGCACCTGGACGTGCTGGCCAATGTCGCATTCGGGCTGCAGGCGTGGCCGCGCCGGGAGCGAGCGGTGCGCGCGCGCGAGATTCTGGCACTGGTCGGTCTGCAGGGCGTCGATCGACGCCGACCGCACGAGCTGTCGGGCGGGCAGCAGCAGCGGGTCGCGCTCGCTCGGGCATTGGCACCCCGTCCGGCCATCCTGTTGCTGGATGAGCCGTTCAGCAATCTGGACGCGGCACTCAAGGATCAGGTGCGCGAGGAGATCGCGGAGATCCTGCGCACCACCGGCACGACCGCACTGTTCGTCGTGCACGACACGGCCGACGCGCTGTCCGTCGCCGATCGCGTCGCGATCCTGCGCGCGGGACGTCTGCTGCAGGTCGATACGCCGCGCGGCATCTACGCCTGTCCATCGAATGAGTACATTGCCCGCTTCTTCGGCAAGACCAACATCCTGACCGGTCGCACGGTACCGGGTGGATTCGAGACCGCGGTCGGGTTCCTGCCGGCGCCGCACGCGCCTGCCGGCGCCGAGGAGATCGTCGTCTGCGTGCGCCCCGACGCGCTCGAGGTCGTCGCCGAAGGACAGGGCACCATCGTCGGCACCGTGCGCAGCGCGCGCTTCGTCGGCAACCGCTGCGAGGTGCGGCTGTTCGTGCCGCGGCCGCACGGCCACCACCAGGCGCTGTGGCTGTTCACGCCACCAGATCGTGCGCCCGAGCCCGGACACACCATCCACCTCCGTCCGGCCGCTCACGGCGTGCAGGTGCTGGGCGTGCCGAGGTCGTAATCCCCGGCCCACCGGGCTGGTGCGGATTCGACGCTCGCGCATCTTTCTACCATGCTGCTCAATGATCTCGTGGCCGTGTCGCGGACGGTGGCGGCGACTCGGTCACGGCTCGCCAAGATCGGCGCTCTCGCCGATGCGTTGCGCCGTGCGGGTCCGGCCGAGGCGCCACTGGCCGTGGCCTATCTCAGCGGCCAGCCGCGCCAGGGGCGAATCGGGATTGGCCCCGCAGCGGTGCGGCAGGCATGGCCGGAGAGCGCGGCGCTCTCGCCGGCGCTGACCCTGCGTGACGTCGACTCGACGCTCGCGCAGATCGCCTCGGCCCGTGGCGCCGGTGCCGCGCGAGAGCGAATCGCGCTGTTGCGCGAGCTGCTGGCGCGGGCGACGTCGCCCGAGCAGGACTTTCTGGCCGGCCTGATCTTCGGCGAGCTCCGCCAGGGCGCGCTGGAGGGCGTGATGATCGACGCGATTGCGCGGGCGGCGGAGGTAACGGTACCCGAGGTGCGACGCGCGCTCATGCTCAGCGGCGATGCCAGCGCGGTTGCCGCCGCGGCGCTACGCGACGGCACGCCTGCGTTGCGCAGCTTCCGCCTGCGGCTGTTCACGCCGATCCAGCCGATGCTCGCGCAGACGGCGGAGGATCCTGACGCGGCGCTCCTGCGCTTTGGACGCGCCGCACTCGACTTCAAGCTCGATGGTGCTCGGGTACAGATTCACAAGCTGGGCGACGAGGTGCGCGTCTATTCACGTCGGCTCAACGAGGTCACGGCCTCGGTGCCGGAGCTGGTCGCCGCCGTGCGCGGACTCGAGCCCCGCGAGCTCGTGCTGGACGGCGAAGCCATCGTACTGCGAGCGGACGGCAGGCCGCAGCCGTTCCAGGTCACAATGCGGCGATTCGGTCGCAAGCTGGAGTTGCAGCGGATGCAACAGGAACTGCCGCTGACGCCGGTGTTCTTCGACTGCCTGCACGTCGCTGGCGAGACGCTGATCGACGCGCCTGCCAAGCAGCGCTTCGCTGCGCTCGAGGCGGTCGTGCCGCTGGAACGACGGGTGCCGCGGCTGTTCACGGCGGATGTCACGGCGGCGCGCGACTTCCTGATCCGGGCTCGCGAGGCAGGGCATGAAGGGCTGGTGGCGAAAGCGCTGGAAACGCCGTACGAAGCCGGGCGGCGCGGCAGCGGCTGGCTCAAGCTGAAGGCGACCGATACGCTCGACCTGGTCGTGCTCGCCGCCGAGTGGGGACATGGCCGGCGGCAGGGCTGGCTGAGCAACCTTCACCTCGGTGCGCGCGATCCGGAGGACGACACGTTCGTCATGCTCGGGAAAACCTTCAAGGGGCTGACGGATGCTGTGCTCGAGTGGCAGACGCGCGAGCTGCTGGCGCGCGAGATCGGGCGCGAGGACAATGTCGTACACGTGCGGCCGGAGCTCGTCGTGGAGGTTGCGTTCGAGGGGGTGCAGGCGAGCCCTCGGTATTCGGGTGGGTTGGCGTTGCGCTTCGCACGCGTGCGGCGGTATCGGTTGGATAAGGGCGCCCGGGAAGCGGATACGGTGCAGCGCGTGAGAGGGATCTTTGAGCGAGTGCAGTGACAGAGGGAGTGTAAGGGATGAGAGCAAGTGTGAGTGTAGAGTGTAAGGGGAAAGTGTAAGTGTAAGGGGGATTCTCATGAGACGGGGCGTTGTGGGATTGGTCGGCGGCGCTGCTGCGGCTTTGGTGGCGGCGCTGGTGTGGTGGGGAGGTGGGGGAATGGTCGGGGCGGCGGGTGAGCCGGGTGCTCGTATGGCGGCCGGTCCGGCGATCACCGTGTACAAGTCAGCGACCTGCGGCTGCTGCAGGGACTGGGTCGGGCACCTCGAGCGTGACGGTTTTGTGGTGACCACGATCGACCTGGAGGCGCTGGAGGCCGTCAAGGAACGCTACGGTGTGCCCCGTTCACTGTGGAGCTGTCATACCGGGATCGTGGCCGGCAAGGTCATCGAGGGCCACGTTCCGGCCGACATCATCCGCAGCTTCCTAGCGGAACCCATGCCCGATGCAGACGGGCTGGCGGTTCCTGGGATGCCGATGGGCTCGCCGGGCATGGAGGGGCCGTACCGTGAGCGGTACGATGTGTTCGCGTTTCGCACCGACGGCGAAGCGCGGGTGTACGCGAGCCGCTGAGGCGCGCCGCAGCGGCTCTGGTGCGACCTCTGCCCACCGGGAACGCCGAACGCTGAGCCGGTTCAGCGCCGCGGCAAGGTCCAGATGTCCACCCGGTCGAGCGCGATGAAGGGCACTGCCACCCGGTTACGTCGTGTGTCCACGCCGATGTCAGCGGGGCGGCCAGCCGTACGGATGATGCGCGTGCCGATGCCGTTTCGGACGAGGTGCAATGCGCTGTCGGCCTGGCTCGCGACGAGGATCGTGCTATCACCGAGCACCTCCACGCCATCGAGACGAGCGCCGGGCAGCACGGCTACCCATTCGCTGGTCATGCGACCCGGGCGCCAGCCCCGTAGCATGCGTTGCCCACCGAACGGCGCCACGACGAACCGCTCCTCTGCGGCGTCCCACGTGATGCCGTTGGGGCCGTCCAGCGTGCTGTCCTCGAGCGCGATCTCGGCCGCGCCGTCAGCGATTCGGTAGATCCGGTTGCGCCCGGTGTCGGTCACATACAGCGCGCCGTCGGGGCCGGGCGCGAGGTCATTGAGAAAGCCGGGCTCGAAGGCGGTGAAGTCGATCACGACGAGGGTCGTGCCGGTGCGCCGGTCGAAACCGCGCACGGCATCGACGTCGGCGACCCACAGGGTGTCGCCGGTGATCGCCATGCCACGAGGCGCGTGCAGCGTCACACCGGCGCGGCCGCCGCGTATGAACTGCAGCCGCTCGATGCTGCCATCCGGCCGCACGCGACTGATGAAGCCGTTGTTGTCGGCCTCGTCGCCGCTGCCATTGAAGTTCGCCACGAAGAACACGTCCTGGTCCGGATCGTAGCGCACGGCCTCGGGCTCGCTGAACCCGGAGACTGTCGACACGAGTTGCGGCGGGATCGGAGCCGGGTGCTGGGATCCGCCACAGCCGAGTGCGAGCGCGCCGCACACGCCGAGGGCACTACACACAGTCGCTTTCTGCACAGCCTTCATTCCGTCGGTTCTCCTGACGCGCCCTGGCGCTCGCTGTTCGCATGAAATCGCTGGGCCTTGCGCTGCTGGCCCGGTGCCGCTGGCTCGCACCGCGCCAAGTCTGCATACGAAAGAACGCCGGCACAACCGGTTGCGGATCACGGCCGGTCGGGCTTGACATTAGTCCCCGCTGGCGGCGAACGGTAGCGGGAGCATGATGTGCGCGGCGGCGGAGTCGGCTCGAGCGCCGTGACCGGAAGGCAAAGAGCCTGAGTCGGCAGAAGGAGGGCGAGTGAGGGCGCAGGTGTTCGAAGGTCGGCCGGGCGAGATCCGAGAGGTGACACTGCCCGAGCCGCAGCCAGGGCCAGGACAGCTCCTGTTGCGAGTTCGCGCCTGCGGTGTGTGTCGGACCGACCTTCACATCGTCGATGGTGAGCTGGCCGCGCGTGGACTGCCCCGCGTTCCCGGTCACCAGATCGTGGGTGACGTGGTGGCCGCGGAGGGGGCAGAGCACTTTGCGGTCGGCGACCGAATCGGCGTGCCCTGGCTGGGCTGGACCTGCGGGCGCTGCGATCACTGCGTGAGCGGTCGCGAGAACCTGTGCGAGGCTGCACGCTTCACGGGCTACGACATTGACGGTGGCTTTGCAGAGATGGGGGTGGCGGACGCACGCTACTGCTTTCGGCTGCCGGACGGGTATGCCGACGATCAAGCGGCACCGCTGCTGTGCGCCGGACTGATCGGCTACCGGGCACTGAGGCTCGCGGGTGAGGCGCGTCGGATCGGCTTCTACGGGTTCGGCGCCGCCGCGCACATTCTGGCCCAGGTCTGCCACTGGCAGGGACAGGACGTCTATGCGTTCACGCGCGCGGGTGACGCTGCCGGCCAGGCCTTCGCGCGCGAGCTCGGCGCCGTCTGGGCAGGCAGCGCGCAGGATCGGCCGCCGGAGCCGCTCGACGCGGCCATCCTGTTCGCGCCGGCGGGCGAGCTCGTGCCGGTGGCGCTCGGCGTCGTCCGCCGGGGCGGACGGGTGGATTGTGCCGGAATCCACATGAGCGACATCCCGGGCTTTCCGTACCAGCTGCTGTGGGGTGAGCGAAGCATTCAATCGGTCGCGAACCTGACACGAAGGGATGCGGAGGCGTTCCTCGGCTTGGCGCCGCGGATCCCCGTACGCACGCGAGTGCGGCGCTTCGCACTGGCGGAGGCGAGCTCGGCGCTCGCCGCGCTGCGTCAGGGCGCCATCGACGGTGCCGCGGTGCTGGTTCCATGACGCGCGCTGAGGGGGCGCCCAATCGGGCGCGTGGCACAGGACATCGCGAGAGCCGACGGCTTCCATGTCTGGAACGGGTTATGCGCTCTGCCGGGGTGCTACCAGGTGCCTCAACTGAGCTGGAGGAATGCATGACAGATCACAGGCGCAATGACGACGCGCGCGACGAGAACCCGGGCGCGGGCGAGCAGACGGGTGAAGCCGTAGGTGGAATCGGCGGCACCCTGGCCGGCGCGGCAGTCGGATCGGCCGCGGGTCCGGTCGGCACCGTCATCGGTGGCATTGCCGGCGCGCTCGGCGGCTGGTGGGCGGGCGAGAAGGCCGGACGCGCGCTCGAGGACTGGTCGGATGAGGATGAGGAGTATTACCGGAGTCACTGGCGCTCGGATTCCCGGCCGGATCGACCCGATGCGTACGAGCAGGCGCGGGTCGGCTATATGGTCGGCCATGTCGCTTCCCGCAATCCGACGTACCGGGAGCGGGACTGGAACCAGGTCGAGGGGGACATCCGGCGCGGCTGGCGTGGCGTCGACTACGACTATGACGTGATGCGGCCGTACGTTCGCCACGGCTTCGAGCGAGGCGCCGGCCGGCGCGCCGAGTAGGCACCGCGGGCTTCACCTCGACTGCAGGGCGGCGCCGGACACGCAGCTTCGTGGCCGGCGCCGTTGCACTGTGGCGCGGGCGGCTGGCGTGGCCGCGTCGCCCGCGTTTACTTTCGCTTGCGCGCGTGCGGGTGGTGTACGCGCTCGACCTCCATCCAGCAGGAGCAGCGATGAAGCTCGTCCCGGCTACCCTCGCGGCGCTGGCGGCGGCTGTGTTCGCCGCAGCCGCGCCGACGCAGGGACAGGATGCATCGTCTTTTGACGCACGGATCGCCGCCGAAGTCGAGCGGCAGGCGCCGGAGATCATCGAGGTCCGTCATCGGATCCACCAGAATCCGGAGCTCGGCAATCGCGAGTACGAGACCGCCGAGCTGGTGGCCGAGCGGCTGCGCCGCCTCGGCTTCGAGGAGATCCAGACGGGCGTCGCGCACACCGGCGTGGTGGCACTGCTGCGCGGCGGGCGCCCCGGCCCGGTCGTCGCGGTGCGTGCCGACATGGACGCGTTGCCGGTCACCGAGGATACGCCCTACCCGTTCAGGTCGACCAAGCGCACGGAGTATCTGGGGCAGGAGGTCGGCGTTTCGCACGCCTGTGGACATGACATTCACGTCGCGGTGCAGCTCGGCGTCGCGGCAGTGCTGGCCTCGCTGCGCGATGAGATTCCGGGCACGATCAAGTTCATCTTTCAGCCCGCTGAGGAAGGCCCGCCGCCGGGCGAGGAGGGCGGCGCGAATCTGATGGTGGCCGAGGGAGTGCTCGAGGATCCACGGCCCAGCGCGATCTTCGGCCTGCACAGCTTCGCGGAGATGCCCGTCGGCAGGGTCGGCTACACGCCGGGCCCGGCGCTCGCGGCGGTCGACCACTTCATCGCACGCATCATCGGCACGCAGGCGCATGGCGCGGCGCCGCATCTCGGCGTCGACCCGGTCGTGATGGCAGCACAGGCGGTCATGGCGCTGCAGACGATCCGCTCGCGCAATCTCGACCCGCTCCAGCCGAGCGTCGTGACCGTCGGCCTGATCCGCGGCGGCACGCGCTTCAACATCATTCCTGGTGAGGTCGAGATCGAGGGCACCGTGCGCACCTACGATGAAGCGACGCGCGACGCCGTCGAGCGGCGCATGGGCGAGATCCTGGCCGGCATCACCGCGGCGGGCGGCGGCAGCTACGAGCTGCAGTACGATCGCGGCACACCGGCGACGATCAACGACACCGAGCTGACGCGGCGAATGGCGCCGACCCTGGCGCGCGTCGCCGGCGCAGAGCAGGTCGACGTGCTGGTCCCGACCATGGGTGGTGAGGACTTCGCCTACTTCGCCAACGAGGTGCCGGGCTTCTTTTTCCGCCTCGGCACGGTCGATCCGGAGCGGGGCTCGGGAGGCCATCACACGCCCGACTTCATGGCGGATGACGCGTCCATCCCGATCGGCATGCGGATCATGTCGGCGCTGTTGCTCGATTACCTGAGCGCGCAGCGCGGGGCCACCGAGTGAGGCTCGGCGACATGATCGAGCGACGTCGCCGCTCAGTTCTTGCCGCCGCGCTCGCCTTCGGCTGCGTCGCAGCGTGCGCGGAAGAGCCGGGCGAAGCGCGGGATGGCGCCCTCGAGCCACGATACGGCGGCACCCTGGTCGTCGCCGGACCGAGCGACCTCGACCACGCGAACTCGCTGGTGACCGCAGAGGCGTACACGCAGCAGATCAACCGCTTCGCGCTGTTCCTGCCGCTGGTCCGGTTTGCGCCGGACCTGTCACTCGAGCCCGCACTCGCCGAGTCATGGGAACTGAGCGGCGACACCGCTGTCGTGTTCCGGCTGCGTCGCGATGTGAGCTGGCACGATGGCGTGCCGACGACCGCCGAGGACGTCGCCTTCACGTTCACCCGCGCCAAGGATCCGGCCACGGGCTTCCCGAACAGCGATTACTTCACGGCCTGGAACGCGGTCGAAGTGGTCGACTCCTTCACGGTTCGCTTCCGCTTCGAGCCGCACTTCGAGCCCTTGGCTGCGCTACCGTTTCTGCCGATCATGCCGCGCCACAGGCTGGAATCGGTGCCACCCGCAGAGATGCGCCAGGCCCCGTTCAACAAGGCACCCGTCGGCAATGGCCCCTTCCGTTTCGTCGAATACCGGGCTAATGATCGCTGGATCTTCGAGGCAAACCCGGCGTTCCCGGAGGAGCTGGGCGGGCGACCCTACGTCGATCGGCTGGTCTGGCGCGTCGTCGTCGACCCCACGGCACAGGTGACGGAGATCCGCACCGGCCAGGTCGACCTGGTCATGACGCCCCGCGCCGACGATCTCGCCGCACTCGAGGCCGACCCCCAGGTCCGCACGATCGTCAGCCCCTCGCGCCAGTACGCATTCATTGGCTGGAACCACCGCCATGAGCCGCTCGGTGATGCGCGCGTGCGGCGCGCGCTGAGCATGGCGATCGACCGGCAGGAGATCATCGACGCGCTGCGCGCCGGTCACGGCACCCTCGCCGCCGGCCCGGTCCCACCCCACCACTGGGCGCATGATGAGGCGACGGAGCCGCTGCCGTTCGATACCGCCGCGGCTCGCGGCCTGCTCGCGGAGGCCGGTTACTCCGACCGTACGGGTGACCGCACGCTCGAAGACGCCGCCGGCCGACCGCTTCGCCTGGTGCTACAGTTCCCGGCGGCGAGCGACTTCAATCGTGACATGGCCCAGATGATCCAGGCGGACCTCGCCGCCATCGGCGTACAGCTCGAGATCCGACCAACGGATTTCGCGACGCTGATCCAGAACATCAGCCAGCCGGCGCGCAGCTTCGAGGCGGTGCTGATGGGGTGGGAGTCGGATTTTCGACTGAACGTGCGCGACCTGTTCCACTCGGACCAGGCGGGCACGGGACCCTTCGCGCTGGCCGGTTACCGCAATGCCGAGGTCGACGCGCTGCTCGAGGCAGCGGCCCGTGCCAGATCGCGCAATGAGGCGCGTTCGGCATGGCGTCGCTTCCAGCGCATCCTGCGCGATGAGCAGCCCTGGACCTTTCTGTACTATTATCCCGAATTCACGGCCGTGCGCGACCGCGTGCACGGCGTCGAGGTGGACCTGCGGGGGCGGCTGATCAGGCTGCCGCAGTGGTGGATTCAGGACGGTGCAGTGACAGCCGCGGCGCCGGATTCCTCGCCTGCTGTGGGTCGGTGATGAGCGACTGGAACAGCGCGAACAGGCCGGGCTCGAACATCTTGCCGGAGTCGCGCTCCATGATGGCGAGCGCCTCGTCGTGGGGTAGCGCCGGGCGGTAGCTGCGCGCCGTGGTCAGCGCATCGAACACATCGGCGACGCACAGGATGCGCGCGTACAGCGGGATCTCCTCGCCCGCGATCCCGTCCGGGTAGCCGCCGCCGTCCCAGCGCTCATGGTGCCAGCGCACGATCGGTCGGATGTCCCACGGGAAGCCCAGCTCCGCAACGATCTCATCGCCGGCGGTGGTGTGGCTCTTCATGATTGCCCACTCTTCGTCCGTCAACTTGCCGGGCTTGTTCAGGATCTCGCCCGGCACGACGATCTTGCCGACGTCGTGCAGGTAACCACCCATGCGCATCCAGGTGAGGTCGCGCCCGGTCACGCCGACGGCTTCCGCCAGCATGCAGGTGTAGTTCGCGACGCGCTCACAATGACCCGCGGTGTAGCGATCCTTCGACTCGATCGTCTCCGCCCACTGCCGGACGACGCGCAGGAACGTGCCCTCGAGATCGTCGAGGCGATGGTCGAGGTCCAGCAGCTCACGCCGCGCCTGCAGCTCGCCGAACAGGCCGTGCGCGCGGTTCAGGCGCTGTAACGCCTGCGGATTCTCCTGCAGCAGCAGGTGCACCAACGCCCACTCGCGCAAGACCTCGGCTTCCAGCAGCAGATTCTGCGATTGCTGTGTCAGCGCGACGCCACGCTCGAAGTGGTGCGTCGCCAGGCCGTGCTTGCCGCTCTCGCGGTAGAGGATCCCGTAGAGCTTGTGCACCTCGGCGATCCAGCGCTTGGATTCGAGCCGGGCGAAGACCTCGAAGGCGCGATCGCACGATTCACGCGCACGCTGGTATTGCTGCCGCGCCAGATACAGCTCGGCACGGTTCGTCTCGATCGCGCCGATCGTTTCCGTATCGTGCTGCCGTTCGGCCAGGTCGAACGCCTCGGCGAAGCAATCCTCGGCCGCGGCCCACTCGCCGACATCCACATGGGCCATGCCGATGTTGTTCAATGCGCGCGCCGCCGCGAGGTCATCGCCCAGCTGCTGGTAGCACTCGAGTGCCGAACGGTAGCGCGTGATCGCGGTACGGACGTCGCCACGCACGTTCGCGAGCATGCCCAGGTTCTGCTCGATCTTCGCCGCCAGCCCGACCTCGCCAAGGCGAGCCGCCAGCGCACTGGCGCGTTCGTAGCGCGACTCGGCTTCCGCGAGGTCGCCGCGCCATTGCGCAACCACGGCCAGACAGTTGAGCGCCGCGGCGGCCGCGGAGGCGAGGCCGCAGGCCTCGGCGATCGCCAGGCTCGCCTCGAACTGCTCCTCGGCCAGCTCGTACTCGCCGCGCTCGAAATAGACCCGACCGACCGAGCGCAGCAGCTCGGCCGCCGTGGCCGCATCGCCATCGGGCACCAGGCGTGAGAACGCCTCGCGGTAGCGCGCCAGCGCCGTATCCCAGGCGCCATTGCGCTCCGCCAGGCGCGCCTCCTCGATCAGCGCCGCCAGCGTGCCGGTGGGCGGAGAGAGCTCGAGCCCCATTTACATCGCGATGCAGTAGCCGCTGAAGTGGTCGAGCTCGAAGGACACGTAATTCAGGTCTCGGTTCTGCTCGGTCGGCTCGATCACCGTGAAGCGATCCTTCTTCTTCTTGTGGTCCCAGAGGCTCGGCGTGCGCAGCGCGACCAGGTCCGGCTCCCTGTCCAGATCGATGTTCGTGGCGCGCGAGTACGTCATGACCAGCGTGACCGGGTTTTTGAACCCCTTCGAGCCGAGGTCCAGCAGCCCGAACAGCGTCTTCTTCAGCGCCACCAGCTCGACGTGGATGTGGCCGTCCGGGTACAGCGCCATGACGAACAGGGCCGGCTCGAGCAGGTCGCCGGGCTCGACGATCAGCGTGTGGCCGCCGATCTCGAGCGTGCCGCCGAGCAGACCGATCACCGACGACACGACATAGCTCGTCAGCTTCGGATTTTCCTCCTCGACCAGCGTGTACGTCTTGCCGCCGACCTTCACCTGTCGGTCCATGGCCGCGTCGTGCGGCACGACCGCCTCGGGCGACGTCGGTTCCTGCAGCGAGTGATCGCAGCTGCCGATCACCAGCGTGAGCAGCACCACCGGCAGTAGCCGGAGTGCCAGTCTAAACGGGGGCATTGGGGGCCTCCTGGGTAATGGGAAAACGACTCACGTCACACCGCCAACGGCTGAAACATCTCCACACAGCTCCGGCCGCGCTGTTTCGCCTGATACAGCGCGCGATCGGCCGCTTCCAACAACTCGCTGTAGCTCATGCCCGCGCTGAACTCGGCCAGACCGGCGCAGACCGTGATCGGCTCCGCCACTTCCTCGGCCCGCACCAGCGCGTCCTGCACCTGCTCGACGAAGCCCAGCGCCGCTCCCGGATCCGCCGACGGCAGGATCGACAGGAACTCCTCGCCGCCGTACCTCGCCGTCATCGTCCGACTCAGCCGGATGCGCTGCAGCACGCCGGCAACCACACACAAGGCCGCGTCGCCGGCCACATGGCCGTAGCGGTCGTTGTATTCCTTGAAGTGATCGATGTCGAACATGATGATCGACAGCGGCTCACCGCCGAACGCCTTCAGCTGCCGCTCGAGGTAAAGCCTCGCGTGCCGCCGGTTCGGCAGCTCGGTCAGCTCGTCCGTCAACGCCAACAGCTCCGCCCGCGCGCGACTCGCGTGCAGCCGCTCCGACAGCACGGCCACACCCAGCGTCCCGCCCAGGTACGCCGCAGCGAAGACCAGCGGCAGCGGCCACTGCAGCTCATGCCCCCACGCCAGCTTCACCACCTGCGCGGCGGCGTACGCCAGCATCGCAGCCCCGAGCGCCGCTGCCGCGCCGCGCCAGCCGCGGTAGTAGGCGAGCAGGAACGCCGGCACGAACGCGAGCAGCCAAAGCAGCAGCTCGTACTCCGACGCCGACTCGGCGAACCAGAGCGAGCCCGCTACCGGCACCGCGAGCGCGCCCAGCGACATCGCGATCGCGCTCCCCGGCACCGGTGGCTTTTCGAAGTGCCACGTCGCCATCCGCGCCCTCCCGCTGCGCCCCGTCATGAGGCCACTTTCCGTCCGATTTGCCAGGTATTGACCGGTTTCGCGCGCGTTCTCTATCTCCACCAATCGTGCCGAGCGGCTAAGTGATTGCAGGCGCGTCGCTTGCCATAATGGCAGGAACAGATTCTGGGAATAAAGCTCCGAGCGGCGGGAAAAAAATGCGCGTTACGGGCAACGAAATGTGGCTGGTCAGCCGAGGACGCGGTAATCCCGGCGGTAACGGATGAGGGGATCGCTGAGACGACCCGGACGGACCTGCTCGACGCGGCCGACAACGATATGGTGGTCGCCGCCGGGATGGGTCTGCTCGACGGCGCAGATGAGTGCGGCGAGGGCGTCGTCGACGAAGGGGTCGGGTGTGGCGGTGAAGGCGGCGGGGGCGGTGCCGAAACGGTCGGCGAAGGCGCTGGCCAGGCGGCGCCGGGACTGGCCGAGGATGCTGACCGTGAAGCGGCCGGAGTGCAGGACGGCGGGCGTGACGACGGCGTCGCTGTGCAGACAGACGAGGACGAGCGGGGGTTCGAGGGACACAGGGCAGAAAGCGGTGACGGTGGTGGCGGCGACGCGGCCGGCGGATTCGCGGGCGGCGACGATGGTGACACCGGAGGCCCAGCGGGCGAGCGCGTCGCGGAGCTGAGCGGCGATGCTTTCGGCATCGGGCTCGCCGGGGGTGCCGCCGTATGCGGCGCCGCCGATGTGCGAGGGCGTCATGCTGGGCAGGCGGGCTGCAGGAAGCGGGTTTCGCCGAGCGCGGGGATCCACAGACTGTGGCCGTTCAGGCGGGCGGCACGCCAGGCGTCCTGCAGGCGTGCGGGCGGCTCGAGCGGGTCCTCGTCGCTCAGCCGGAAGGTCCCCCAGTGCATGGCGGCAAACACCCCGGTGGCGCCGAGCTCGCGGTAGGCGGTGACGGCCTCCTCGGGGTTCATGTGCATGGGGCGCATGAACCACGGCGGATCGTAGGCGCCGATGGGGAGCAGCACGGCATCGAAGGGTCCGGCGCGCTGACCGATGGCAGTAAACTCGGGAAAATAGCCGGTGTCGCCGCCGAAGTAGACGCGCATGCCCGAGGCTTCGATGAGGAAGGAAGCCCACAGCCGGCGGCTGACGGTGAACGGATTACGCCTGGTCCAGTGCTGGGCCGGCAGTGCCTGCACGCGGGCGACGCCGCTGCTCGTGTCGATCGCGGTCGAGGCCCACCAGTCGAGCTCGGCGAGCTTGCTGATGCGCAGGCGGCGCAGCCAGCCTCGGTAACCGAGCGGCGTGACCCAGAGCACGCGCTCACCGAATTTGCGGCGCAGCCGCACGATGCTGCCACGGTCGAGGTGGTCGTAGTGATCGTGGGACAGGAGCACGAGATCGATCGGCGGCAGCTCCTCGATCGTGATGCCGGGTGGCGCGAAGCGCCGCGGGCCGGCCCACGGTACGGGCGAGGCGCGGTGGCCGAAGACCGGATCCACCAGCGCGTTGCAGCCCGGCAGCTGGATCAGGAAGCTGGACTGGCCGATCCAGGTGATGCGCGCCTCGCCCGCCGCGACATACGGCAGCGCGATGCGCGGTGTGGCGCGGCGCAGCGCCGTTGCAGGCGGGTTCGGCGCCAGCGTTCGCGTGCGCCGCTCGCGCTGCCAGCGCAGCACACCACCTGCCCCGCGCGGCGTGGCGGTCGGCCAGGGGTTGCGAAACCCGCCGTCCTGGCGGTGATGCGCGGGCCGACTCGAGCTCATCTCCCCGCGATCTCGCGTTGCTCCCAGTACAACGGCAACCGGTCGCGCGGATGGTTACCGATCTGACGGAGCGTGGCGGCATCGTAGAGACGGCCGTTGACCATGACCAGCTCGACCTGTTCGCTGTTGCGGATGTCGGCGAGCGGGTCGGCTGCGAGCACAATGAGGTCCGCGAGCTTGCCGGTTTCGATGGAGCCCAGGTCGGCGTCGAGGCCGAGGTAGCGCGCGCCCTTGATGGTGGCGACGCGCAGCGCCTCCAGGTTCGACATGCCGCCGTGCGTGAAGAGCCAGAGCTCCCAGTGCGCGCCCAAGCCCTGCATCTGGCCGTGCGCGCCGAGCGTGACCAGGCCGCCCGCGTCGTGGATCTCCTTGGCGGCACGCGCGATCAGCACGTGGTTGAAGTCCTCATCACCGGCCGACATGAGGCGGCGCCGGGAGCGAGGATCGACGACATCGCGTGGCACGAAGCTGAGCAGCCGCTCGTTCTCCCAGACGTTGGTGCGCTCGTACCAGTAGAACTCGCCCGACAGTCCGCCATACCCGACCACCAGCGTGGGTGTGTAGCCGACCTCGCTCTCGCCGAACAACAGCTCGACATCGCGATAGACGTTCGGCACGGGCAGCGAGTGCTCGACGCCGGTGTGGCCGTCCATGACCATCGTCATGTTGTTGTACACGAGCGAGCCGCCCTCCGGCACGACCATCATCTCGAGCTCGCGTCCGGCCTTGATGATCATCTGGCGCGCATCGCGGCGCCGCTGATTGTAGCTCTTGACGCTGAATGCGCCGACGGCCTTCATGCGCCGCAGGTGTGAGAGCGCGTCCTCGTAGCTTTCGACCACGGCCTTGAATGGCGTCTCCGCGCCGTACAGGATCGTGCCGGTCGAGAAGATACGTGGCCCGAGCTTCATCCCGGCGCGCACCAGCTCGGCGTTCGTGAACACGGTCTCGGTGTCGTTGGATGGGTCGTGCGAGGACGTCACACCGAACGCGAGGTTGGCCATGATCGGCCAGCTCGCCTGGGCCAGAATGCCGCTGCCTTCACCGCCGACGTGCGCGTGCACATCGATAATGCCCGGCATGATCACCTTGCCGGTCGCATCCACCACGTGCGCGCCTGCTGGCACCTGCACCTCCGCCCGCGGCCCCACGGCCACGATACGGTTTCGTTCCACGATGACCGTGCCATCATCGATCACACCCGCTTCTGTACCCGGTTCCGCTGGGGCTCCGGACATGCTGAGGATCTTGGCGCCGACGAACGCCACGGTGCCGGTCGGAATATCGGTGTCTGCGGTAAAGCCGATGTTCACGCCCTCGGACTCGGCCGGCACCGGCTGCTCGAGTCCCTCAGCGACGAAGGGGAAGGTTTCCGTGAGGTCGCGCGCGAACAGCTCGGGGCCGAGCGCCCAGTACACGCGCTGCGAGTCGCCGGACCAGTGCAGATACAGGCCGGCGTCGCGCGAGATGCGCTGCACCGGGAAGGCACGCGAGCCGGGACCAATGTCGACCGGTCGGCCGGTGCGCGGAAAGGCCGCGACATAGGCGTGGTAGCGTTCGGTGAACGCGACCCAGCGTCCGTCGGGCGAGGGTGCGAACTGCGTCGCGTTCTCGGACTGCAGGTGCACGGTCTCATCGCCGCCGTTCAGATCGACGCTGAGCAGTGTGAACTTGTCGTCGCGATTCGTGCGCAGGTACAGCCGTTCGCCTGTGTGATCGAACTCGGCCTCGAACCCGGTGTCGGTCACGCGGCGCGGCGCTGCCGAGCCGTCGACCGGCACGAGGAAGATTCCGGTCTCGACGCCGAACGTCCGGCCGCGGATGTAGTCGCCGGCGACGGCGCGGTAAACCAGCCAGCGACCGTCGGGTGACCAGCCGACGTCGGTGTAATGGCCGGGCGTGTCCACCACGTCGCGCGCATTCGAGCCATCCGCGCGGGCGATCCGCACCCGGCCGCGGTCGGCGTCGGTCCACGTGGTATACGCGATCCAGCGTCCGTCGGGTGAGAAGACCGGATCGAACTCGAGGCGGTCGTCACCGGTCAGCCGACGTGGCTCGCCGTTCGGCAGCCCGCGCACGTAGACGTGGCCAAGCGCGCTGTAGCTGACGGCGCGGCCATCGGGCGACGTCGCCACATTGGTCAGCATCCGCACAGGGAACGTCGGCGGCGCGACCTGCGGCCGATAGCGCAGCGCCTCGTGGAGTGCGACCTCGACCTCGGCGGTGTAGGGGATCTCCGTGCCTCCGCCATTCACCGCGTCGACGTTCCAGAAGCGGCCCTCACCCCAGATCACGATGTTGCGGCTGTCGGGCGTCCAGGCGTACTGCGCGTAGACGCCGTGGATCGCCCAGGCCTCCTGCATGTCGCGGTCGAGGCGGTCGAAGATCGGCCATTCCTCACCTGTCGCGAGGTCGCGTAGGAAGAGCACGGTCTCGAGCCGGACGCGGCGAATGAAGGCGAGCTTGCTGCCGTCGGGCGAGACCTGCGGCGTGATCGAGCCGCCCGGCCGCGACGTGACCGTGCGCTCCTCGCCGGTGCGCAGATCCCGGCGCAGGATCGCGTAGATGGTGCCGTACACATCCTTGTTGTACTCGAAGAACTGTCCCGGCGTGACATCCTTGCTGTAGTAGAGAAAGCGGCCATCGGGCGAGATGTCGGGTTCGCCCGCATCCTTCTGCCAGCCGTTGCGCTCGGTGACCTGCAAGCCGGCGCCGCCGCTGACGTGATACATCCAGACCTCGCCCGCGCCGAGCGAGCGCTGCTCGACGAAGTGCTTGCGCACGAAGATGTACTGCCCGTCCGGCGACCAGGTCGGTGAGTTGACGTCACGCGTCGACTCGTCGGAGAC
Source organism: Longimicrobiales bacterium (assembly GCA_050732635.1). Classification (GTDB taxonomy): domain Bacteria; phylum Gemmatimonadota; class Gemmatimonadetes; order Longimicrobiales; family RSA9; genus JBOHRE01. Next base: position 32,482 of record JBOHRE010000018.1, read on the forward strand.
CTGACGCGGCGCGCTGCCATCCGGCGCCATCACCCAGATGTTGTTGAGCCCATCGCGGTCGCTGATGAAGGCGATCTGCGCGCCATCAGGACTGAAGCGCGGCTGCATGTCGAAGGCCGGGCCGCTGCGGATGCGCGTCGCGCGACCGCCGGCGATCGGCATCGTGTAGATGTCGCCCAGCAGGTCGAAGACGAGCGTGGCGCCGTCCGGGCTCACATCGATGTTCTGCCACGTGCCCTCACTGGTCTCGAAGCGCAGCGTATCGGCCGGGCCGAGCGGCTGCGTGATGTCCCAGGGATCGGGCTGGGGCTCGGGTTCCTGAGCGCTCAGCGGCAGGGCGGCGAGCGCGGTGAACAGTGCCGTCGTCAGCATGCGGGACACGGTGCATCCTTCCGTTCAGGGTCGAGTGCGCGGCCGATACAGTACGGTTGGGCAGTCAGCGCGTCCAGCATGCGTTTCTTGCCGGACGTGATGCGGCGTGCGAGGATTGCGCGCCATGGATGACCTGCTCGCGGCGCGCTCGCAGATGGCGGTGTCGCTCGCGTTTCACATCGTGTTCGCGGCGATCGGCATCGGGCTGCCGCTGATGATGGTGATCTCCGAGTGGCGCTGGCTGCGTGGCGGCGAGCGTGTGCACCTCGAGCTGACGCGCGCCTGGGCGAAGGGCGCGGCGATCTTCTTCGCGGTCGGTGCCGTCTCGGGCACAGTGCTCTCCTTCGAGCTGGGCCTGCTCTGGCCGCGTTTCATGGAGTATGCCGGCTCGCTCATTGGCATGCCCTTCTCGCTCGAGGGCTTCGCCTTCTTCACCGAAGCCATCTTCCTGGGGATCTACCTCTACGGCTGGCAGCGGGTGCGCCCGTGGGCGCATTGGTGGGCTGGTGTGGTGGTGGCGATCAGCGGCGCGCTGTCGGCGCTGTTCGTCCTCTCGGTCAACGGCTGGATGAACGCGCCGACCGGGTTCACGCCGGGCGCGAATCGGCCCCTCGACATCGACCCGCTGGCGGCGATGGCGAACGCGTTCTGGATCGCCAACACGGTCCACATGATGATCGCCGCGTATCTGGCCACGGCGTTCGGCGCGGCGAGCGTGCACGCCTGGATGCTGCTGCGCGACCCGCTGAACCTGTTTCATCGCAAGGCGTTGCGCATTGCGCTGGCGCTGGGCGGCGTCATGGCGCTCGCGCAGCCGATCAGCGGCGACTTCAACGCGCGCCTGGTGCACCGCCTTCAGCCGGCGAAGCTGGCAGCAATGGAGGGTCAGTTCGCGACCGAGCGGTGCGCGCCGCTGCGTATCGGCGGCGTGCCGTTCCCTGCGGAGGGCGTCACGCGCTGGGCGCTCGAGATCCCGTGTGGGCTGAGCCTGTTGGCCGCGCATGATGCGGACGCGGAGATCCTCGGGCTCGACGCGTTCCCCGCCGACGAGCGGCCGGATCCCCGCATCGTGCACCCGGCATTTCAGATCATGGTCGGAATCGGCTTGTTTCTGGTCGCGCTGACTCTGTGGTACGGGTTGCTCGCCTGGCGACGCCGCGAGCCGGCCGACAGCCCGGCGTTCCTACGCTGCCTCGTCGCGGCTGGGCCGCTCGCCTTCATCGCGATCGAGGCGGGCTGGGTCGTGACCGAAGTCGGTCGCCAACCGTGGATCATCTACGGTGTCATGCGCACGTCGGAGGCCGTCACGCCGATGCCGGGGCTGGTCGTGCCGTTCACGCTGTTCACGCTGCTCTATCTGCTGCTGTCCTTCATCGTGGCGTACCTGCTGGTCCGGCAGGTCGCGCAGGCGCCTCGATTCCGAATCGCGCACGCGGAGCCGGAGACCTCGGACGGGCCGGAGCCCGGCGCCTCGCCCGGTGTAGAGGGAGCCCCGCAGCGAGACCGATGAGCCTGCCCGAACTGCACGCGCTGATCCTGCTGGTCGCACTGATCGCGTACGCGCTGCTCGGCGGCGCCGACTTCGGCGGTGGCGTGTGGGACCTGCTGGCCAGCGGACCGCGGGCTCGGGCCCAGCGCGAAACCATCGCGCGAGCCATCGGCCCGATCTGGGAGGCGAACCACGTCTGGCTGATCCTTGCGGTCGTGCTGCTGTTCACGGCGTTTCCACCTGCCTTCGCCGCCATCATGACCGCGCTGCACGTGCCGATCACGCTCATGCTGATCGGGATCGTGTTACGCGGCTCCTCCTTCGTGTTCCGCACCTACGACAGCCGGCGCAGCGTAGTGCAGCGTCGTTGGGGGCGTGTCTTTGCCATCAGCAGCGTGGTCACGCCGGTTCTGCTCGGCATCGTGATCGGCACGATTTCGACACCGGCGATTACGATCGATGACGGCGTCGTCACCAGCGGCTTCTTCCGCCCCTGGCTGCGGCCGTTTCCGTTTGCCGTGGGTGCCTTCGCGCTGGCGCAGTTCGCCTTCCTGGCCGCCGTCTACCTCTGCGTCGACGCGACAGAGCCTGCCTTGCGCGAGGATTTCAGGAGGCGCGCTCTCGCATGCGCGCTGCTGCTCGCACCGCTCGCGTTCGCGGTGTATGCGCTCTCCTATACCGCCGCGCCAGAGCTGCACCGTGACCTGGCCGGCAGCCGCTGGTCGCTGGCACTGCACCTGGCGACAGGCGCCGCCGCGTTGGGGGTGATCGGTGCGCTCTGGAAGCGCCGCTTCCTGCTCGCCCGCGCACTCGCGGCGGCGCAGGTCGCGCTCATCCTGCTCGGCTGGGGACTCTCGCTCCAGCCCTATCTGATCGCCGGGCAGCTCACCATTGCCGCCGCCGCCGCACCGCCGGTCACGCTCAGGCTCGTCCTCGGTGCGCTCGCCGTCGGCTCGCTGCTGCTACTGCCGGCGTTCTACTACCTATACCGCACGTTCAAGGGAGGCCTGATCTTCGACGCGGCCGAGGGCGTCACTGGCGAGGAGGCGGAGCACGCCGAGTAGCGACCTGTGTTGCTCCGTCGATCCGGGCGATTCGACGATCGGGTTGCGGCGGTGTCCGGGGGTGCGAGCTATGGGATCGGTGTCAGGCGTAGTTGGCGGTCGGGCGGCGTTGGCTAGCGGAGAGCTGCGTGGCATTCGGCTTGCCCCCGCGGCCCGGCCGTGAGCAAGCGAGCGCAGGAGCGGGGGAGGCGTCCCGGCGCACAATCGGACAGCGTGCGCGAAGCGGGGGACGCAGAGCGGGCCGAGCCCGTCGCCATCGTGGATGGCGCCAATGTCGCGCATTCGACGGCAGGCGCGAAGCCGAGGCTCAGCAACATCCTGCTGGTGCGCAAAAAGCTCGAGGAGGAGGGCTATCGTACGATCGTGCTGGTCGATGCGGGGTTGCGGCACGAGATCGACGACCCAGCGTCGTACGAGCGCCTGGTCGAGGAGGGCGCGATCCGTCAGGCGCCGGCCGGCACGGACGCCGACTACTTCCTGCTCTCGTTCGCGCGGGAGCTCGACGCGAGTGTCGTGTCGAACGATCGGTTCCGGGACAGACAGGAGCAGTTTGCGGACGTGACGGACCGCGTCATCCGCTTCATGATCGTGGAGGACGAGGTCGTGCTCGAGCGACGCGCGCGGACGCGCCGGCCGCGGCCACGCGGCTGACATGCGGCTGGCTCAGCAGTATCCGAGCAGCCAGTATAGCAGGATGAAGATCAGGACCGTGCTGAAGCAGCCGCCACCCAGCTTCCACGCTCCCAGCCCGGCGAGCCCTGTCCGAAACAAGTTGTTCATTTCTCCACCCTGGTTGGCCTCCGTCGTGGAGGGTGCGCTGCCGCGTGTGCAGAGGCTGTGCCGCGGCCACGGTGCGGCGCGGCTGGGAGCCCCGTCGGCGGGCCGCCGGAGACTGAGACGGGCGACGTCGCTTCTGCTCCTCACCGCCCTGAGCGGCGGCTGCGCGGGCGCGCCGATGCCGGCACCCGCCGTGCCCGAGGCAGTGGCGCGAGGTCACCTGTTCATCGTGGGTGGCGGCCGTCGATCGCCGGAGCTGATGCGACGGTTCGTCGAGCTCGCCGGCGGCGCACCTGGCGCGAGCATCCTCGTGATCCCGCTGGCCAGCGGCTCGGCGGCGGAAACCGGCGCCGCGTTGGTCGAGGAGTTCCGCGGCCTGGGCGCGGCGGCCCGCAGCATCACGCCCACGCGCGTGCAGGCCGAGCAGACCTCGAGCGCCTCGCTGCTGGAGGGCGTGACCGGGATCTGGTTTTCCGGCGGTGACCAGGCTCGGGTGACCGCGGTCCTCGCGGGCACTCCATTGAACGAGGCGATCCGCCGCGCGTACGTCGCTGGTGCTGCGGTCGGTGGCACATCCGCCGGCGCGGCGATCATGTCGGATCCGATGATCACCGGCGAGCAGGTGCGCGACACACTCGGCTACTTCGGCGACGAGTTCCCGCGCGTGGCGCGCGATTACATCCAGCTGGCGCCCGGGCTCGGCTACCTGCCGGGCGCGATCCTCGACCAGCACTTCCTCCGCCGCGAGCGGCACAACCGGCTGCTCAGCGCGGTGCTCTCGCACCCCTACCATCTGGGCGCCGGCATCGACGAGTCGACCGCTCTGATCGTGCGGCCGGATGGCCGCTGGGAGGTGGCCGGCGAGAGTGTGGTCGTGGTCTACGACGCGCGTGCTGCGGCGCTCGTGCCGGACAGTGCCGCCGTGCTCGGCGCCCGCGATGTGCGCCTGCACCTCCTGCCCGCCGGCGCGACCTTCGATCCGCGGACGGGCGCGGCGGTGCTGGCCTACCCGCCATCCCCGCCGTAGATCTGGCGCGTCAGCGCAGGCACGATGCCCAGCATTCTCGCGTACACGGCGAGCTGCCCGCGATGATACGACTCGTGCTCGACGCCGTGGTAGAGCCAGGCCAGGCGCGTGCCGCGCTGGCCGTCGAAGCGCCGGATGTACTGCAGCATGCGCAGCTCGCCGAGCTCACGGAACCGTGCGTCGGCTTCGGCATGGGTGGCCACAAGCGCCTCGAGCAAGGCGTCCTTGCCCTGGACGGCGTCACTGTCCGGCGCGTGCTCGGCGATGTGATCGGTGTACGACTGCCGCGTGAAGTCGCCGTCGTCGCGCGTCAGCTCGCCGGCCATGAGGAGGCCGGACTCGAGGATGTGCCGCGCCAGCTCGGCCACCGTTCGAGACGGCGCCGTCGGCTGCCAATCGTAGGACTCCTCCGGAATGCCGCGGAGCTCCGCGAGCACACCGTCACGGGTGTAGCTCCAGGCTTCGAGCGCTTCCTCGAGCAGGCTGCTGTACGCTGGCATGGGCGGCCTCCGGTGGTTCGAGACGCACACGAAGCTAGCCATGCTCCTCGCGTCCATCTAGCTTCTGCCTCGCTGCTCACGCTGCACGCCGCAAAGGGTCTCGCGTTCGCCGACGTGTTCCTGTTCGCGCTCGAGGAAGTCACGCTGCCGCACGCGCGCTCGCGCTCAACCGCAAGACTGCCGACGCGGTGCTCACGGCCGAAGAATCGACCGAGCTGCGACAGAACTTCACGCACCCGAGGCGCTCACCAGCGAGGAGCGGGACCAGGCTGTTGCGCGGCTCCTCGACGGCCTCGGTCCTGGTGCGGAATACGACGACCCGCACATCCCGGAGCACAAGCCGGCGTTCGATCAGCTTCTGGTCGATGACTCCGGCTACCTGTGGGTCCGCACTGCCAGCAGCGTGAATGCGCCGGAAGGAAGCCCGAGCCGCTCCGTGTACGACGTCTTCGATCCACGAGGCCGCTATCTCGGCAGCATCGAAACGCCCTACGCGCCCTGGAAGCCGCCCGTGGTGCGGGGCGAGTGGATGGCCGGCGTTGCGACCGATGAGCTCGGCGTCGATTACGGCGTTCTCTTCCGCCTCGGCGGGCGCCGCGCCGCGAGCGGAAGCTGACACCGGCCCGCTGACGAATGTCTGCCGGCCGCGCGAGGCGAACCGCGCTCAGGCCGTCTTGCTGATGGCGCGGATCAGCTCGGTCTTGCTCATCGAGCTGCGGCCGGGGATGTCGAGTTGCTTCGCGCGCTCGTACAGCTGCTGCTTGCTCAGCGTGTCCAGGCCGGCAGCGCGGCGAGTTCGGTCTCCTGCGCTGGCCCGCGCCCGCCGCGGCGGGCGGCGTACGTCCGGCCCGCCCTCGCCGCGCATGCGCTGCTTCAGCACCTGCATGAGGTCGATGACCTCGGTCTCCCGCTCACCTTCCGCGCCTTCCGGGGCCGTGACCACGTCCTCACCGGCCTTCAGCTTCCGGGCGACCAGCGCTTCGACCCGTTCTGCGTAATCGTCGCGCAGCTCAGCGATGTCCAGTGCCTTGCGCTCGAGGCGCTGGATCTGCTTGCGCAGCTTGGTGACCGCCGCACCCGTTGCCTTCGCGGCAGCCGGCAGGCCCATCTCATCGGCGGCGCGGACCTCGTCGGCGAACCGCAGCGTTTCAGCCCTCAGGATGCCGTTCTCGGCGAGGATCGCGACCAGGTATTCCTTGCCGCGCATCACGAACGTCGCGATGCCGGCGCGACCGGTGTCCTCCATGGTCTTGGCCAGCAGCCGGTAAGCCTTGGTCGAGTCGCCGCCCGGTGTCAGGAAATACGCGCGGTCGAGGAACAGCGGATCGATCTGCTCCTGTGGCACGAAGCGGCGGAGATCGATGTCGCGCGTCTTCTCGGGTGCCAGCGACTCCAGCTCCTCGTCCGTGACGACGACGAACTCGCCATTGTCCATCTCGTAGCCCCGAACGATCTCCTCGGAGTCGACCTCCCGGCCATCGCCGGGGCAGTAGTAGCGGCGGCCCAGTGGCGTGCCGTCCTCGTCCAGCATGCGGAAGGATACGCTGCCCGGGCGCGTACCGGGGTACAGGTCGACCGGTATGCTGACCAGGCCGAAGCTGATCGTGCCGGACCAGAACGCGCGGGCGCGGGGCCGCTCGTCGCCGTCCGATTCGTCGCCGTCGCGGTCAGGCTCGTCGTCGTCGCGGCGGTAGCCGTCAGGCGGCACGGCCCTTCTCCTTTCTTGCGCTGCGCAGACTTGCCTCGAGCGCGTCGGCCAGGGACTTTTGTGCCTTGCGCCGACGCGGCCGCTGGAGCTCGAGCGCGCGCCCTTGCGCCTTGGCCTCGATCAGCGCGAGCACCCGCTCGCGGTATTCGTCGTGGTATTCGCTCGGATCGAAGTCGGCCTCCAGCGCGCCTACCAGCTGTCGCGCCATGGCAACTTCGCGCTCGTCCAGCGCGCGCCCGCCGGGCGGCTCGAGCGCTGCCGCCGGCACGACCTCCTGCGTGTGCCGCAACGTGATCAGCGCGAGGTGCTCGCCGTCCGCGCGCAACGCGCCGATGTAGCGCTTCTTCCGCATGGTCCAACGCGCGACGCCCTCGGTACTCTCGGCGGCGAGCGCCTTCACGAGCGCGGCATACGCAGTGTCGTCGCCGTCCGGACCCAGATAGTACGGCCGGTCGTACCACTGATGATCGATGTGAATCGGATCGACGAAGCGGGTGATCTCGACATCGCGCGACGGCGCCGGCTCGAGCTCGGCGAGCTCCTCGTCCTCGAGGATCACGAAGACGCCCGGCTCGGCCTCGTAGCCCTTGCGGATGCGCTCGCGCGGCACCTCCTCGCCCGTGATCGAATTCACCATCCGCTGCTTGACCGGCTCGAGGTCCTTCTCGTGCAGCAGCCGGAAGTGGATGCCCCGGTCCTGCACTGCGGAGTAGAGCTTCACGGGCACGGCCTCACTGCCGACGCGCACGACGGCCTTCCAGATGGCGCGGGCCATCAGGACGCCTCCGCCTCGAACGGCTCGCAGTCGGCGCAGAGGACGAACGACTCGGCGCGCACCGTCGTGATGCAATGCGGACACAGCGGCCGGTCGCAGGCAGCGCAGCGGCGCTGGATCTCGTACCAGTACGCGTGCAGGCAAAGCTCACAGCGCTCGTTGCCGCCGCTCAGCCACCATACAATGCGCTTCGACATGGCTGTCCTCTCGAGCCGACTGCCACACTCCCGGACAGGGTCTCGAGCGCAAGATCTTTGCCGACGATCGTGACCGCGGCCGAGAGTTTCTCAGTCCAGCGGCAGACCGCTCGGTACGCGCCCCGGTACGAGTGCGCTCAGGTTCCGCGCGGCGGGGTCGGTGAGCGCTCGCAGGAATGCGACCAGGTCGTCGATGTCCGCCTCCGTGAGCTGGAGCGGCTGACGCACCCGCGAATCCAGGCGCAACAGCAGGTCTTCGATAGTCGCCTCATCAGTGTGGACGCGGCCGCGCAGCGCGGGAGTAAGCTGCGAAGCGTCATAGGTGCGTAACGCCTTGGCCACATCGTCGTAATGGCGGACCACGGCCTCCAGCGTGGCGTACGCACCGCTGTGCGTGTAGGGCGCCGTCAGCTCGACATTGCGCAGCGGCGGAGCGCGGAACGCAAAGCGGTAGGCGTCCCGGTGCCGTGCGTCGATGATCGCGGCGCGTCCCAGGTCGAGCGGGGGCTCGTTGCCCACGCCCGGTCCGATCTGCGGCACACCGACGTTGGCGAAGCTCTGGCCCCCGAGCAGCGGACCGCCGTGGCAGCTCGAGCACGCCGTCGGCGCCACGCTCGGGGCGGCAACGGCAGGCGACGCGGCCGTGCGGGCTCCGAAGAAGAGCAGGCCGCCGCGCTTGGCCGCGGCCGTGAGCGCGGCGTCGTCGCCGGCGAGGTAGCGGTCGAACGGAGACTGCACCTTCGTGAAGCCAGCGGTGATGAAGGCGGCGATCGCCGCGGTCGCGTGCCCGAATTCGAGCCCGCTGATCGGCACCCCCGGAAACGCAGCGCGGAACATCGTCACGTACTCCGGGATGTCCAGCAGTCGGGTCATGATCGCGTCCCAGATCTCGGCGTGTTGCAAATCGGCCAGCTCCGCCAGCTCGTTGCGGTTGCCGAACACATCGAGATCGCCGGGGTCGCCTCGCATCTCGCGCCGATCGAGCACCGGCAGCATCGCCTGCGCGGCCAGGATGTTGGGCAGCCCCGTCGGCAGCGTCACGCCGGGCGGTGGCTGGAACGGGCCCGCGCCATGGCCCGACACCCGGCCGTCCCACAGCACGTAAACGGACCGCAGTCCCTGGTTCAGCAGTGACGGCGCGTTGCGCGGCACGAACTCGCGCCCGGCGCCGAGCGCCCGAGAAGCACCCTGTCCGGAACCGCCGGTGCCGATGGCCAGTGACAGGCCGTCCGCGCCGTGGCTCCGAGGGTGATGGCAGGTGGCACAGGACACGTCGCGATTGCCGCTCAGGATCTTGTCGAACAGCAGCGCCTGCCCGAGCGCGACGAGCGCCGGATCCTGGGCGGGCACGAGCCCGATGGGCAGCACGCCGTACTGCGACAGCGCCTGCCTGAGGTCGGCGTCCAGCTCCGGATCGAGCGGCGGGTCCGTGATCGCGCTCGGCCGGTCACAGCCGGCCAGCGCCAGCACAGCGAGGCAGGTCGCGAGCGGGGTCCACCTCATGGTTCACCTTCTCCTCGACGCGCGTTGCCGATGGGGACCGAGACGAAGATCTGCTGTGTGACGACGCTGACATCGTCGAGGCGCGACGGGTCGCGCGGCGCGGGGCGCGGCACGAGCGAGGCGAGAGCAACGCAGATACCCGGGCAAGGCACCGGGTCGGCGGCAGCCACGCCCGGGCGCTGCGTGCCGCGTGTCAAGCTCCCGTGATAACGGACCTCGACACCGCCGAGGTGAAGACTCGCGCCCCATGTCGGTGTCCACTCGATCCAGCGCTCGTCGTCGTTTCGCCCCGCGGCCTGGCGATGGTCGAACTGCGCGAGCCGGTAGTTGACCAGGCGCGTGGCGACACCGAACTGCACGTCGACGGCGTCACCGCGGTCCAGCCGCCACTCGCGGCGGCCGCCCAGCCGCAGTAGCGCGTTCGAGAAGCGCAGCCGGTTCTCGACGATCCTACCACCCACCGGGATCGTGTCGCCCGTCAGCGTCGCGGTGGGTGCCTCGGCCACGCCCCAGACCCGGCTCCAGATCGGTTCGTAGACCACGTCGATGCCGAGCCGCAGGGGAGTTTCGGTGGTCGCGAGCCCGATGCCGAGGTTGTAGGCGTGAGCTTCCCCGCGGCCGGAGCCGATGTTCATGATCCCGTCCTTCGGGACATCGTAGCGCGGCACGCTCGGGTACCAGATCCGGTTGCCGGTCAGCAGCCAGCCGATGCGCCAGCCGGAACCGAGCGGGCGGGCGTGGACGACGTGCAGCCCCCAGACGTCGGCTTCATCCTCGTTCCGCTCCTGGCGTTGCTCGCTGACCGGCTGCTGCTGATCGGGGTCCCAGAACCGGTCGACGTACGTCACATCGTGCGTCATCCGGGTGCGGGAGTGCACCGCGACCGCCTCGAGCGACCGCGCTCCCGGCCATTCCTTGAGCACCCCGACGCGTAGAACCGCCAGGTGGCCGAACGGCTCGACCCCCTCGCTCTCGCCGTAGAGCAGCCCGATCCCGTCAACCGCCTTCCGCCGCGCCGCGAGCACGCTGCCGCCGACCGCGAGACCGCTGCCGGACCAGGACCTCCCCAGCATGGCAAAACCGTATGCGCTGCCGCGTGTGCGGTCCGTATCCTCATCCTCGCCGCCGCGACGGAAGTCCGGACCACCGAAAGACAGCGACCCGCCGGGCCGAGGGGCCGTCTCGACTGCCTGCAGCGCCAGAGCTCCGGCCGCAAACCAGGCGCCCGATCGGCCGAGCGCGCCGAGCGGCAGGGCGCGCCCCGCTCCAGCGTCGTCCGAAACGCTGTAGAGCATCGGCGAGCCGAAGACGAGCGCGCCGGTGAGGCGCGCGCCCGTGGCCGGGTTCTCCGACAGGTCGCCCAGTGTGTCCGGCAGCGCGATGGAGACGCCACCCATGCCGAGGTGGCGCGACGGGAGGATCTCGAGCCCATCCGCCTGGACGATCGGCACGGTTCGGATCGGGATGACCTGAGCGGCTGCGGGTGCCGTAGCGACCGCGAGCAACGCGGGCAGCAGGAGATGACGCATCGCGGCCTCCAGTCCGAGGTCGGATTTCGGCGATGGGCGGCCAGCCCACTCTCTCCACTATCACAACGCCTGAAGGCGCCGGATTCTGTCACCGACCGGGATGTCACGCCGCCGAGCTGCGGCAGTGGCTCCGCCGGAGATGTCCTAGAGGAATCCGGCCAGGTAGATCAGACCGGTGCCGGCCAGCAGCACGATGCCGACGTAGGCGAGGCTGCGCAGGAGCGGGCCGGGACGGTGCTCGGGCGGCACGATCGCGCCGGTCATCGCGCGCAGCGTCAGCCAGGCGAGTACCGGCGCGGTGAGGAACGATACGGTCGTCGCGAGGTCGACCATCCCCGCCAGCGAGCCGGTGAAGCGTGCACTGACGATGATCACCGCGAGCCCGAACGTGCCAACCGCCACCCAGTAGACGCGGCCGGTGACGCCGCTTCGCACCACGGTGGCGAGCGCCGGCGCACGAAGCACGCGCACGGAGCGGTCGATCGCACGCGGGAAGCCGTCGATCACCGTGATCGCGGTGGTCAGCATGGTCGTGAATGCGGCGACCACGATCAGCGGCCGCGTCCATTCGCCGAGCGTCCGCGCATACAGGTCGACGAGCTGCGTCGCGAACGCCGGGCCCGCAGCACTGAAGCTCTCGCCCGAACGGTGCATGACCGCTGCGCCGAGCACGACGAAGGCGAGCGCCAGCACGGTCGTGCCGATGTAGCCGATCAGAAAGTCAAGGCGCGCGGTCTCGCGATCCGTACGCACACCCGCGGCATCATCCTTGGCCAGCGTCCACAGCGACGACCAGGCGGCCACGTCCATGCCGGCCGGCATCCAGCCGACCAGCGCGATCACGAACGCCAGCGACACACCCGCGCCGCCGGGCCAGACCGTGAAGCTCGAGAGATCGGCGCGCGGCAGGGCCACCGCCGCTGCGATGAGCGTCGTCACCGCGAGGACCGCCATCAATGTCTTGACGGTCACGTCGTAGGCGCGGAAGCGGCCGATGCGGAGCAGCAGCGCGGACGCGGCGTACACGAGCGCGACGGCACCCACGAGCGACCACTCGGCGCCGAGCATGTACAGCAAGAGGAAGCCGGTGAAGACCAGCACCGCCGCCTGCACGATCACCGCGGTCACGGCCGTGATCAGCATGTACAGCCACAGCGCCCAGGCGCCGATCCGCCGGTAGCCCTCCACCAGGCTCTCGCCCGTGGCCGCCGCGTAGCGCGAGCCGAACTCGAAGAACGGGTACTTGAGCGCCAGCGCCACCAGGATCACGACCACCAGACCGAAGCCGGCATCCGCGCCGGCGCGCGTGGACTGCACGAGGTGGGACACGCCGATCGCCGTGGCCGCCCAGAGCAGTCCCGGGCCGAAGCTCTTCCAGAAGCGGCTTCGCTCCATGGAGCCAAGCTATGCCCGCGCTACCAGGCGGCGCCACGCACGGCAGCACCGGCGCGACGAGGGCGAGCGGCGGCTAGTCCTCGCCGGCCATGACCGCGGCCAGCGCTGCGCCGGCCAGCGC
>JBOHRE010000019.1:0-44632 GCA_050732635.1 Longimicrobiales bacterium
CCCCCACGCCGCCGGCCCGGGCGCCCTTCCGCGACGTGTACCGTGAGCGACTCGGCGGCGCGGCCGCTCGCGCGCATGCCGAGCTGCCGGCGGCGGTGCGCGGGCCGAGCTTCCGTGGTGAGATCCCGGGCCTGGCCGACCGGCCGAGCGCCCGCATGGGTGATCGTTTCGGGACTCACTCGCGTGGCACGGCGCCCCGCGCCGCATCGCAACCTGCAGCGCGCCCACCGATTCGTGCAGCGCCTGCGAAAGCGCCGCCCCGGGTCGCGCCGCCGCCCAAGGCGAATGCGACCAGCAAGCCGAAAGGCAACAACACCAGCAAGCCGAAGGGCAACAACGGCAGTAGGCCGAAAGGCAACAACGGCGGCCAGAGCCACTAGTCGCTCGCCGGGTCGCGAGAACTCGCGGCGGTCCGCTTCGGCGGGCCGCCGCTTTCTTTTGCGGTCACTCCAGCGGGTGTAAACTGCGCGCGTGCAAGTACTCGAAGGGGTGCGCGTCGCGGACTTCTCGGAGAGCCTGGCCGGACCGTTCTGCGGGCAGATCCTGGCCGACCTCGGTGCCGATGTGGTGAAGCTCGAGCGGCCGGGTGGCGATCCGGGACGCGCCTGGGGGCCGCCGTTCTGGGGCGGCGAGGCGGCGATGTTCCTGGCCGCGAACCGGGGCAAGCGCAGCGTCGAGCTGGATCTCAGGACGTCGCTCGGGAGCGAGGCTGCGAAGCGGCTCATCGCGGGCAGCGATGTCGTGCTCCAATCGTTCCGCGCCGGCGTCGCGGCTCGGCTCGGCATCGACTACGATGCAGCCCGCAGGCTGAACTCACGCGTGATCTACTGTTCGATCAGCGCGTACGGGCCGCGTGGACCACGCAACGCGCAGCCCGGCTACGATCCGCTGATCCAGGCGTACGCGGGTATCATGTCGGTCACGGGCAATGACGGCGGACCGGCGCGCAGCGGCGTCTCGCTCGTGGACATGGGCAGCGGCCTGGCGGCGGCGCTGGCCATCGTCGGCGCGCTGCGCAGACGCGACGCGACGGGTGTCGGCGCGCTGATCTCGGCACCGCTGCTGGACACGGCGCTCGTCTGGATGTCGTACCACCTGATGGGCTATCTGGCGACAGGCGTCGTGCCCGGACCTCGTGGCGCACAGCTGGCCATGATCGCGCCCTACGGCGCGTACCCCACAGCCGATGGGGCCTGGATCATGATCGGCGCTGCCACCGACGCGTTGTTCGAGACGCTGTGCGGCGCGTTGGGTAGCGAATCGTTGGCCCGCGACCCGCGTTTCGGGACGAACCCGGATCGCGTCGCGAACCGTGACGCACTCGATGCCGAGCTGGTCTCGCGAACCGGCTCCGTGGGCAAACACGCGCTCCTTGCACGGCTCGAGGCGGCGGGTGTGCCGTGCGCACCGATTCAGCGGGTCGATGAGGTCGTGCGCGACCCGCAGGTCGAGGCATCCGGCGCGCTGCGTCGCGTGGAGCGGGCGGGGACGCCGGGGTACGCGGACGTGGCGTTGCCCTTTGAGGTCGACGGCGAGCGACCGGCCGCGGTCCGCCCGGTTCCCGGCCTCGGCGAGCACACGACCGAAGTCCTGCGCGAGCTGGGCCTGCCTGCCGATGACTGATCGACCGCCGCGGTGTCGGCGATCCGGGGGTAGGAGGGAGCTCTGCGGGCCTGTCGGCAACCCGCACGCGCGCCCGCGGCATCGGATCGGGCGGGCCGTCAGGACGGGTCGGCCCGATCTCGTCGCCAAGGAGAGTGGCATGGGTTTGCGAGCGGACGAGGGTGTGTGTCTCATGGTCGGCTGGGCACTGGCGGCCCAAGGGCTGGCGGCCCAGGAGCGGGTGAACCTGCCAGCGGCCGATCAGGTGCTGAGCGGCGCGCCGACGCCCCTGTTCAGCGTGGGCGCTGCCGACGGCGAGGAGTGGGAGACGTTCGGCGATGTCGTGGCGGTCGCTTTCGACGCGGCGAACAACCTGTACGTTCTCGACCGCCAGGGCGCGAGGGTGCTGGTCTACGGTCCGGATGGCCGATTTCTGCGAGCGATCGGTAAGAAGGGCAACGGCCCGGGCGAGTTTCAGTTCCCGACCGGTCTCGCGATCACCACAGACGGCCGGATCGTGGTGGCCGATCTGGCGAACCGAAACGTCAGCATTCTCGAGCCGACCGGCGAGTTGGTGCGGACCGTGCCGTTTCCGCAGGACGTCGCGCTGGGCACTCAGCAGCTACGGGCGCACCCAGCCGGTGGCGTGGTATTCAGCTACCGGCCGGTGCGGGCCGGGGGCAGGGATCGGAGCGCTGGCCCGCCAGCCTTGCCGGACTCGGTATTCCGCATCGTGTGGCATACGCTGGAGCCGGACACTGATCCGCGAGCGCTGGCGCAGGCACCCGTGAGCAGCGGCCGCGTGAGGAGCGCAGCACCCGCGGCTGGCGGCGGACGCGTCGGCGTGGTCAGGGTCCAGCGGCCGCCGGTATTCGCGCCAGAGCTGCGCTGGGACATGCTGCCCAACGGCGAGATAGCCCTCGTGTACACGGCCGGTTACTCGCTGGGCGTGATCGGAGCGGACCGCCGGCTGGCGCGCGTGATCAATCGAGGAATCAGCCCGCGGGCTGTCACCGAAGCCGATCAGCAGATCGCCCGTGAGCGACTCGAGCAGCAGCTGCAGTCCGGGCAAGGGATGGTCGCAGTACAGGTGACGCGGGGCCCCGGCGGGGCCAGCCGCAGCGTCGGCGCGGCGCTGCCCCGCAACGTGATCGATGCCCAGCTGGACCAGCTCGAGTTCGCGTCGGTCGTCCCCGTCATCCAGGGGCTCGTCACGGATCCGGCCGGTCGACTGTGGGTCGAGCGAGCCGGCAACACGCCATTCGAGCCCGGGCCGATCGACATCGTCACGTCGCGCGGACGCTATCTCGGCACCGTGAACGGTGTCCGTCTACCGGCCGCGTTCGGGCCGAACGGGCTCGCCGCGTGGATCGAGTCGGATGACCTGGGCGTCGAACGAGTCACCGTCGCGCGGCTCCCCGACTGGACGCGGCGCTAACGCAGCTCGACGCTCGCGAGCAGCGGGTGATGATCGGATCCAAAGATCCGTGCGACCGCCGCGGGGTCGTCGATACGCCGCACCGCAGCCGAGCCGATGGCGCGATCGGGCGAGCGGTGCAGCACGTGGTCGAGCAGCAGTCGCACGGG
Organism: Longimicrobiales bacterium; assembly: GCA_050732635.1. Classification (GTDB taxonomy): domain Bacteria; phylum Gemmatimonadota; class Gemmatimonadetes; order Longimicrobiales; family RSA9; genus JBOHRE01. Next base: position 3,190 of record JBOHRE010000019.1, read on the forward strand.
CCGCGCCATGGTGGACCGCCATACACCGCGCCGTTCGGCGGCGTGGAAGCCGGCATCGAGCAGGGCGCGGAATGCCGGGTCGCGAGCGCCGAGAAGCGTATTCAGATCGGCGCCGAGCACGATGCTGCGCTCGCCGTGCAAGTCCGCCAGCCGCTTGGCCAGTGCCCGCGCCTGGTGCGTACGGCCGGCACCGAAGCGGCCGAAGCGTGGCCCCGGCCGCGGTTGCCCGCCGGTATCCAGGTGGGCACTCGCGACGGCGATACCCGCGACCGGAAGGTCCGCCGTCACAGCCACGCGCCGCTGGCGCACGAATGGCAGTTTGAGCGCGGCCGCCTCGCCCAGCGGGATCGTGGCGAGCACCGCATTGCCGCGATCGCTGCGGTGCTCGCCATTCCGCATCGACGGTGAGTAGCGGAGGCTCAATCCGAACTCGCGGGCCACCTGCACGATGTCCTCGCGCGGGCCCAGTACGGGCTTACCGCCGTGATGCCAGGAGTGGAGTAGAGGTGGCACGGTCTCGTCGGATCGGAACGCCTCCTGGGCCAGGATGACCAACGGCTGACGCGTATCGGGAATCTCGCCGAATTCGCCGGCGAAGAGCCGCTCCAGCAGCTCGTACAGCCGGCCCTGCCCGATCGCCAGATTCCACGACAGCACGAGCAGACGAGCGACGTCGCCCGCTGGTTGACCGGCGAGGTCGAGCGCCACTGGTGCCCCGACATTGTGGCGCCAGCGCGCAATCTCCGGGTGCGCTCCCGTCTCGCGCAGCAGCGGAAACGCGTCGTGTCCAGAAGACTCGTCCATGGCGCGCTTGGTACGCCTCGCTTCGATCGGCGGTTCCTGATCAGCGCACCGCCTCAGCCGCGCTGCCGCAGCTCCGAGGCGCTTTCGATTCCGGTGGCGACCTCCGGAATGATGCCCTTCTCGATATAGACGGGACGAACCAGCGTCCTCAGGCTGGGAAGTCGGATGCGGAACCAGACCGCGGCCGCGATACAGGAAACGCCGCCCACCGCGATGGTGACGGCTACGCCCAGGCGCTCGGCGAACGCGCCGGCAAACAGGCTGCCGAACGGCGCCATGCCCATGAAGGCCATCGTGTAGAGACTCATGATTCGACCGCGCTTGTCGTCCTCGACGAGTGTTTGCAACACGGTATTGATCGACGCGGAGAACGTCATGACGCCGAAGCCGCAGATGAACAGCAGCACGACGGACAGCCACGTCTGATGGGAAAGCGCGAGCAGGACCAGGCCGGCGCCAAAGGTCGCGCCGCCGACCGCGATCACTCGCCCTAGACCGCGAACAGTGGGCCGCGACGCGAGGTACAGCGCGCCCGCGAGGGCACCGAAACCGGCGCCGGACATCAGGTAGCCGAGCGTGGCCGCCCCGCCGCCGAGCACATCGCTGGCGACGATCGGCAACAGCACGACATACGGCATTCCGATGAGACTCACGAACGCGAGTAGCAGCAGCACAGTGCGGATCGGCACGAATCTGAAGGCATAGTCCACGCCCTCGCGGAGGTTCTCGAAGATGCGTGGTCGACCGGTGGCCCGACCACTGCCCGCGCCGGCACCGATGGCCAGCAGTGATGCGATGACCGCGACATAGCTGAGACCGTTAGCCAGAAACACGAAGCCTTCGCCGATCAGGCCGATGAGCACGCCGGCGATCGCCGGGCCGATGAGCCGAGCTCCATTGAACATCGATGAGTTGAGCGCGATTGCATTGGCGAGATCGTCCGGTCCATCGACCAGCTCGACGAGCAACGCCTGCCTCGCCGGGATGTCGAAGCCGTTCACGATGCCCAGACCGACAGCGAGGCCGATGATGTGCGCCACCTCGACCAGGCCGGTGAGCACCAGGCCGGCGAGCAGGAGCGCCTGCAGCATCGACAGGATCTGCGTCGCCAGCACGATCCGACGCCGCGACCAGCGGTCGACCAGCACGCCGGCGACCGGCGCGATCACGAAGCTGGGGAACTGCCCGGCGAAGCCGACCACGCCCAGCACGAATGCCGAACCGGTCAGGCGGAAGACCAGCCAGCTCATGGCAACCTGCTGCATCCAGGTGCCAATCAGCGACAGGAACTGACCGGAAAAGAAGAGCCGGAACTCGCGGTGACGAAAAGCGCGGAAGGCGAGGCGCAGACCTGCCGGCGTCCGGGGAGGATCGGTTTCCGCCCCTATGAGGCGGCCTCCTCGATGTCGCATTCGTCACACGGGCAGATCTTGCGCAGCAGCTCGAATGGGTAGATGCCGGTCTCGTGGCCGTCGCTCCACTTCATTCGAATCGCGTAGCGGCCGACGTAGCGAATGTCGAGCGGATATACGTCCTCGGGCACCGAGCGCGGGTCGAGCTGCGGTCGTCCGGTGGTCTCGTTGACGCAGCCGGCGCAGCGACACTGCAGACGCAGGTACCGGGGCGAATACTCGGAGACGTGCCCATCAGCCCAGGTGATGCGCAGCTTTGCGGCATCGTCGGTGGGGCCGACGTAGGTAGGAGTGGTTTCCTGGCGCATGCGACTTCCTGCTGCCGGATCCGATGCCTTGCCCGAGGGCAGCGGGCCGGGATCCTTGCGGTTATGGGAACGCCAGCGCCCGCTCACGGTCGTGACGGGCTGAGCAGGTGGATCCCTGAACGGCGCAGCCGCCGATCGAACGCCGCCACCTCTTCGGAGAGGATCGGCTCGGCGCGCGCACGCGCGCCGTCCAGCGCCGTGGCAGCGCGCTCGAGCAGCGTACGCTGCGCGGCCGTCGGCGCGTCCGCCGATGTCTGCAGCGAGCGGTATACGGCGCGGACGCGGCCGAGTGCATCATCCAGCGAGTCGCCGGCGACGCGCAGCCGCTCCCGAAGTACGCCTGCTGTTCGACGCAGCTCCGCTGCCGGCTCGGCGCCGGCAGAGTCCACCAGCTCGGTGACCTGCGTCAGTGCCTGCGCGGTACGCCGAACTCTGGCCAGTAACTCCAGACCCTGCCGGCCGTGCTCGAGCGCCTCGATCGATGCGGTCAGTTTCGCCACCCGGTCGGCATCGGCTACGGCGGCCCGCGGATCGGCACGCACTTCGAGCGTTCGTGTCTCGGAGACCGCACCACCCACGCGCACGCGCACCGCGTACGTGCCCGGCACTGCTGCCGGGCCCGGCAGGCTGCCGCCCTCGGCGACCGTGACGCCGTCGTGTCGCAGGTCCCAGGTCGTGCGGTTGACGCCCGGCGCCGAGGTACCGGTGAACTCCCGTATCCGGCGCGCGGAGTCATCGACGATCTCGATGACCGGGGGCTCTGCGGGTGCCGTCGAAAGCGAGTATGTCAGCAGCGCACCCACAGGCCGATTGTCACCGGCAAACATCGCATCGCCGGTGGATCGGTATCCCGGTGGCGATTCGACCTGGTTGTGCAGCCAGGCATGCGGCGGCTCGAAGAGATGGACCGGCAGCCGCGGGAGCGCCGCATCGCGCGCCAGCTCGCGCAGCGGACGGATGTCATCGAGGACATACGCGGCGCGGCCATGGGTGCCGATCACGAGGTCGTGCTCGCGAGGCTGGATCTGCAGGCTGACCACGGGCGCGGCCGGGATACCGTGGCGCCACCGGTCCCACGTCTGGCCGGCATCGAAGGAGATCCACAGCCCGAATTCCGTGCCGAGGAACAGGAGCTCCGGCTCGACGAGGTCCTGCGCGATCGTGTGTGCGAAGCCCGCCGAGTCCGGAACCGGAAGTCGCGCCCAATTACGGCCGTGGTCCGCGGTTCGGTACACGTACGGCGTCCAATCACCACGCCGGTGGTTGTCGAATACCAGGAACGCCGAGGCCGAATCGACGGTCGATGGCTCGATGTGCGGCACCCAGGTGTTCGGCGGAACGCCGGGGACATTGGCGCCGACGTTCGTCCAGGAAACGCCGCCATCACGCGTGAGCTGCACATTGCCGTCATCGGTCCCGACCCAGATCATGCCGGGTTCGAGGCGCGACGGCGAGATCGTCACGATCGTGGTGTGATTCTCGGCGCCCGTGGCGTCGATGGTCAGCCCTCCGCTCTCGTGCTGTCGCTGCTTTGCGCTGTCGTCGGTGGTCAGATCCGGCGAGATCGTATGCCAGGCATCACCGCGATTGGTGGATCGGTGCACGTACTGGCTGCCGAGATAGATCGTGCCCGGCTCGAACGGATCGATCGCGAGCGCGGCGTTCCAGTTGAAACGCAACGTGTCCTCGGGGTCGGTCGGGATCGGCCTGATGTCCTTGCGTTCGCCGCGCGCCCGGTCGAAGCGGAACAGGTTGCCGCCCTGCGACATCGCGTAGCCGGAGACCTCATCCGTGGGATCGTCCAGCACACGGAAGCCGTCGCCGCCACCGATGCGGGTCCAATGGGCGTTGCGCACGCCATCGCGAGCCCAGACGGCAGACGGCCCCAGCCAGGAGCCGTTGTCCTGCATGCCGCCGTAGACATTGTAGGGCACGGCGTCATCGACATCGATGTGATAGAACTGCGCGACGGGCAGATTCTCGATGAAGCGCCAACTCTGGCCATCGTTGCGCGAGATCGCGATACCACCGTCGTTGGCATTGATCATCAGCACGCCAGCGGGGTGGATCCACAGGTCGTGGATGTCGCCATGCACCTTGGCGGAGGGCACGACCGTCCGCCGGGTGCGTCCCTCGTCCTCGGAGACGCCGAGCCGGCCGCTGAGGTCGTAGATGCGGTTCGCGTCCCGGGGGTCGACGCGGATGTCGGCGTAGTAAAAGGGCCGACTCGCGATGCCCGGCTCATCGTTCAGCGTGCGCCAGGTACGCCCGCCATCATAGGAGCGGACGAGTGCACTGCGTTCCGCCTCGATGAGCGCGGTGACGATGCGCGGGTCGCTTCGTGCGAACGCAACGCCGATGCGGCCGAGGTCGCCGGCAGGCAGCCCGTCCTGCGCAGTCAGCCGCGTCCAGGAGTCACCCGCATCCCGCGTCACGTAGAGACCGCTGCCTGGGCCACCGGACTGGAAGAACCACGGCCAGCGGCGGAACTCCCACATCGCAGCAAAGAGCGTATTGGGGTCGCGCGGGTCCATGACCAGGTCGGCAACACCGGTCCGCTCGTCGACATACAGCACGCGCTCCCACGTGTCGCCGCCGTCGCGCGTTCGGTACACGCCCCGTTCCTCGCCATCGCTCCACGCCGGTCCCATGGCACCGACGTATACGATCCCCGGATCGCTCGGGTGCGTCAGCACGCGATGGATGCGCTCGCTCCGTTCCAGCCCGAGGTGCGTCCAGGTAGCGCCGAAGTCGACACTCTTGTAGATGCCGTTGCCGACACCCGCACTGTTGCGGGGATTGCCTTCGCCGGCACCAACCCAGACAATGACGGGGTCGGGCTGAAATACAGCCACGGCGCCCACGCCGAGCATGGACTGATCATCGAAGATCGGCGTCCAGGTGATGCCGCCGTCCTCACTACGCCATACGCCGCCGGTCGAGGCGCCGACGAAGATGGTGTCCGGATGCGACACAACGACATCGACACTCGCAACCCGTCCCGACATTCCCGCCGGCCCGATCGCTCTTGCCGGCATGCCGCCGGCCAGAGGTACTGGTGATTGAGCGGCCGCACGACCGCCCATCCATGTCAGGCCGATGCACAGGGCCGCCGCCAGGCGTGCGCGGCGCGATTGCGTTGGATGCATGTTCGAGACGGACTCGAGAACGGCTCGCATTGGATACCGCCGGCGCGGCGGAGCCGCTGGGGTGCGGTATCGTAGCGACCACCCGACAAGCGCGCAAACCTTGATGCTGCGGCAGACGCTCTTGTGGGCCTCGCGCAATGGGTGGCTTTCGCGGCGGTTGCCACGGCAGGCATTCGCGCGGCGTGCGGTGCGACGCTTCATGCCCGGCGAGGAGCTGGCGGACGCGCTGGCGGCCGCGAGCGAGCTGGAGCGCGAGGGGTGCACGAGCGTGGTCACGGCGCTCGGCGAGAACGTCGCGGACGAAGCCGCTGCGCGGGCGGTTGCGCGCCATTACGAGCAGGCGCTCGCGCAGATCGTGGCGCAGGATCTGGACTGCGAGCTGTCTGTAAAGCCGACCCACCTCGGGCTGGATCTATCGAAGGAGCTCGCCCAGCAAGCGCTCACGACGCTGGCGGCGCGTTCAGCGGCAGCTGGACGCACGCTCTGGATCGATATGGAGTCGAGTGCGTATACCGATGCCACGCTCGAGTTGTACCGGACGCTGCTCGAGCGAACCGAACGGCTCGGCGTGTGCCTGCAGGCGAACCTCAGGCGGACCGCCGCGGACCTGGCGGCACTGCGGCCGCTCGGTGCAACCGTGCGGCTGGTGAAGGGTGCATACCTGGAACCGGCGAGCGTCGCCTTCACACGCAAATCCGAGGTGGACACGAGCTATGCGGGACTCGCCGCCCAGCTGCTCGACGACGGCTGGCGGCGTGTGGCCATTGCCACGCATGACCCCAGGCTCATCGCGACGCTACGCGAGCGCGTACGCGGCCACGCGTCGGCGGAGTTCCAGATGCTTTACGGCATCAGGCGTGAGACACAGCGCTCACTGTTGCGCGCCGGTGTGCCGTTACGAGTCCTGATCAGCTACGGTCCCGAATGGTTTCCCTGGTATATGCGGCGCCTGGCGGAACGGCCGGCCAACGTTCTCTTTCTGCTACGTTCACTGGTGGCGCGGTGAGTCGCCACGCCCGCAATCGTCGTCGTGAGCATTGCTCGAAAATCGTGCGTGCGATGCTCGTGGATCGAACCTGGAAGGTACAATGAGCCACGTTTCAGTCCTGCTCGCGATCGCGCTCACCCAGACGCCTGACTCGCTACCGGCCGCGGGCGCTGGTGACGCGGCGCTCGCCGCCGATGGCCGCATCGCGTTTTCGCTCGACGGCGATCTCTGGATCCGCTCGGCGGCCGGTGATCAATGGCAGGCGGTGACCAGCGGACCGGCACGGGATCTCGAGCCCGCCTGGTCGCCCACTGGTGACTGGCTCTATTTCGCTTCGGATCGAGCCGGGCAGTTCGATGTCTGGCGGGTGCGCGTGCGCGCGGAGGATGCGATGCTCGAGCCCGAACGAGTCACGGCGCACGAGGCCGCCGAGCGTGAGCCGGCCCTCGCCGGCGAGGCGCTCGTCTTTGTCCGGGACGACCGCGCCGAGGCGAACATCTGGGTGCGGGAGGCGAACGGCACCGAGCGTCGCCTGATCGCGGAGCGATCGGTTGCGCCGGCCGCGACGGCGGATGGCACGCGCATCGCCTATGTGCGGCTGAGCGCGGACGGTCGTGAGCTGCGCACGATCGGCATCGATGGCGCAGCGGACACCGTCGTGCTGCGCGGCTGGCAGGTCGAGGCACCGGCGTGGTCGCCGGACGGCGAGCGACTGCTCTTCGCGACGCGACGCGGTCGATCGGGCACCTGGGTCACGGACCGCAGCGGCAGCTACGTCAACCAGGTATCGCCGATACCGGCGGCCGGGACGTGGCCGGGCGCTGGCGGCCGGCTGGTGCTGGTCGAGCTGCCGCCGGCCGAGGAGGCGTACAACGGCGATCCGGACCGCCTCGGGCCACGCGACGATGCACGCGTCTTCCCGCAGGCTGGACAGGTGTTCACAGTGGCGGCGCCGGTCCCACCCGATACGGGGAGGCAGCTCGCGGTCGTTGGCGGGCCCGGCCGCTCGGACCGCAACGCGGACGCGTTCGAGCGCATCGGGCAGCGCGTGCACGACCTGTATTTCAGCGACCGTGCCGCCGCGGCCGCGCAATGGAGCCGGCTGCTCGATGACTATCGGCCGCGCGCGCTGGCGGCACGTGACGATGCCCGTCTGCGTGAGGTCCTGCACGAGCTCTGGCGTGCGCGCCCGCCGTTGCGTGAGCCCGCGACCGGCCGTGCGGCGATCTCGAGCGCGCATCCGGTGGCGACCGAGGCCGGCCTGGAGATTCTACGTCAGGGCGGCAATGCGGTCGACGCGGCGATCGCCGTCTCGTTCGCATTGGGCGTGGTCGAGCCCGACGCCAGCGGCATCGGCGGTTATGGTCAGATGCTGATCCACCTGCCGGGCATGGCGGAGCCCGAGTTGCTGGAGTTCATGAGCACGGCGCCAGAACGGGCGACGCTGGACAACGGCGCGCTGTTGCGCAATGGCTCCTATCCGGATGATGGGCCGGTGCTCGCGAACGTGCCGGGCACGGTCGCCGCGATGTACCGGGCGTGGCAGGATCACGGCAGCGGCGACGTGGCCTGGGCGCGGCTGCTGGAGCCCGCGATTCGTGCGGCCGAGCGGGGCTACACGGTCAGCGATGGCCTGGCGACCACGCTGTCACGCGAGCGCGAGCACTTCCTCAAGTACGAGGGCAGCCGCGCGCTCTTCTTCCGTGATGGAGCACCGCTGCGCGCCGGTGATACGGTGAAGAATCCGGACCTGGCGTGGACCCTGACGCAGCTCGCGGCCGAAGGCGCCGGCGCGCTCTACGGCGGCGAGGTCGGGCGCCGCATGGTGGCCGACCTGCGGGCGCAGGGCAATGTGATGCGCATGACCGATCTGATGCGCTACTTCGTGGCGCCGCGCGAGCCCGTCGGCGGCACGTATCGTGGTCACACGCTCTACTCGAGCGCACCGCCATCGGCCGGTGGCGCGACACTCATCGCCAAGCTCAATCTGCTCGAGCACCACCTCGAGCCGCGACCGTACGCCGAGGACGCCGCTACACTGCATGCGATGATCGAGGCGTGGAAGCTGCAGCCGTCGACGCGCGGCAAGATCGCGGATCCGGGCTTCTGGCCCGTGGACGTCGCATCGGTCGTTGCCAAGGACTCTGCGGCTGCACGGTGGCGCTGCTTCGACCCGCAGCGCGCGTTTGCACCGGTCGCAGCGGCGGGCGCCGCACTCGACTGCGCCGCGGATGGTACGCCGACCACCTCGTCCCAACCGGTGGGGCTCGATGCCGGCGCCGTTCAGGAATGCGCCGGCCGATTCGCTGCCGGTCACTGCCACCTGTCGGGCACGACGGCGTTCGTAGTCGCCGACGCCAGCGGGGCCATCGTGTCGGTCACCCAAACGCTCGGCACCTGGGGCGGCAACTTCTACGTGAGCCCTGGCCTCGGCTTCATCTATAATGACAAGCTGACGTCGTACGCACTCGAGCCGGAGGCCTACGGTGCGCGTCGGCCGGGAGCGAGGCACGGCAGCTCCATTTCGCCCACGATCATCTTCCGCGGCACCGGCGCGACGAAACAACCGCTTGCTGGGATCGGTGCCGCGGGCAACGCCTGGATAACGGCCGCGGTCTACCAGATGGCGGTCGCCATGATCGATTACGGCCTCGGGCCGCAAGAAACGCTCGAGCAGCCGCGGTTCCTGCCCGTGTCGCGAGCCAGCCCGCTGGGCGGACGAGCGAATGTGGTGTTGATCGAGAGTGGTATCGCGCCTCGGGTCATGCGCGAGCTGGAAGCAATCGGTCACGAGCTTCGGCTGATATCGGTCGAGGGGGAGCTGCGTATGGGCTATGGCGCGGCGGTCAAGCTCGAGGGCGAGCGCGCAATGGCCGGCGGGGATCCGCGCCGCAGCGGGACCGCGGGCGCGATCAACTGATCGAGGGGCCGGCCGAGCTCGCCATGCCGGGCGCGCTCTCTGCAATTGACCGGCGTCGGTTGGAGTCGTAACCTGGCGCGCACTCAGACGCCGATCGATGACATCCGCAGATCCCGCTAAACACGAAGCCGCCGCGCGTCCGACGCCACGCAACGACCGCATCCTGCGCGCATTGCGGCGCGAACCCGTCGATACGACGCCAGTGTGGTTCATGCGTCAGGCAGGACGCTCGCTGCCGCGCTACCGCGAGGTGCGTACGGAACGTGACATGTTCGATGTCATTCGGGATCCGGAGGCCGCGGCCCGCGTGACCGAGCTGCCTCTGGAGTACTACAATGTCGACGCGGCGATCCTGTACAACGATCTGTCAACGCCCTTTCCGGCCGCTGGCTTCGATGTCGAGCTGCGCCGTGGCGTCGGCCCCGTGGTGCGTAATCCGCTGATGGGCCCGGAGGATCTCGACCGGCTCGAGCCATTCGATGTTCAGGACGCCCTCGGCTTCACGATGGAGCAGATCCGGATCCTGGTCGCCCGGCTCGACGTGCCGCTGCTCGCGTTTGTCGGTGCGCCGTTCACCATGTGTACGTACCTGGTGGGCGGATCGGGCACGAAGAACGTCGATGAATTGAAGGCGTTCATGTACGCGTACCCGGACGCGTGGGATCGTCTCGCTACGTACTGGGCAACGCACCAGGCCGAGTACGCTTACTGGCAGTACGTCGCTGGTGCGGCGGCGGTCCAGGTTTTCGACTCCTGGGCGGGCGCGCTGGCGCCCGACGATTATGCCGAATACGTGCTGCCATACGCGCAGCGTTTGCTCGACCACTGTGCCGAGCTCGGCGTGCCCACGATCCACTTCGCGACGGGCAATCCGGCCCTGCTGCCGCTCATCGCAGACGCAGGTGGCGACTGCGTCGGCGTGGACTGGCGGCTGCCGATCGATATGGCGTGGGAGATGATCGGTGAGGAGCGCGCGATCCAGGGCAATCTCGACCCGGCGACGCTGCTGGCCGGCCGCGAGGCTGCCGTGCCGGGGACGCGTGACATCATGGCGCGGGTGGCTGGTCGAGCCGGGCACATCTTCAATACGGGACACGGCCTGCTTCCTGGAACCGAGCCCGCTGTCGTCCGCGAGGTCGTGGACCTGGTACACGAGCTCGGCGCCGTACCATGAGCGTCGGCCATGCCGGCGGCAACGCGCTGTCGCGGACCGCGGTGCTGCTGCTGAACTTCGGTGAGCCAGAGTCGGCGACGCAGGAAGAGGTGGTGCCGTTTCTCGAGCGCATCTTCCTGACCAACGCCGCGCTCGAAGACGGCACCGATCGTGACGACGCCCGGCGCCGCAGCCGGCAGCTCGCGGAGCAGCGTGCGCCGACGCTGATCGAAGCATATCGCGCGATCGGTGGTTCGCCGCTCAACCGCCAGGCACGGGAGCAGGCGTGGGCCCTGGAGGCGGAGCTCCGGCGGCGGCGAGTGGCGGTCCGCGTCGACGTCGCCATGCAGTTCACCGCGCCGCTGATCGGGACGGTGGTGCGCGAGCTCTGCGCATCGGGTATACGCCGGCTCGTGGCCCTACCGGTGTACCCGCTGTGCGGGCCATCGACGACCGTGGCAGCGCTCGCCGAGCTGGAACGCGAGGCTGCGGCCATGCACGCCGAGCTGCAGATCCTCGAGATCAGCGGCTGGCACCGCCATCCGGATTACACGAGGCTGCGCGCGGAGGCCATCCGACGAGCGGGTAAGGCACATGGATTCGACCTCGGCTCCGGCCGCACGCGCCTCGTCTTCTCCGCTCATGGCACGCCGCGCCAGTACATCGACGCAGGCAGCCGCTACACGCTGTACGTGCACGACCACTGTCGTGCAGTGGCCGCCGAACTGGGCGTGCCGGACTTCACGCTCGGCTATCAGAATCACCGCAACCGACCCATCGCCTGGACGCATCCCGACATCGAGGTGGCCATCCGCGATCTGGGCGAATCCGCGCGCCTGAGCCGAATCACTGAATCCGGCGGTTGGCGTGGCACTGGCAAAGACGCCGCCGCGGACGCCGTTCTCGTCGACGCCGCGTCCTTTGTGCACGAACAATCGGAGACGCTGGCCGAGCTCGACCACGATCTGCGTGAACGGACGGAGGCGGTCGGACTCCGCTTCGGTCGCGTGCCGATCGTCCACGACGACCCGCGGCTCATCGCGGTGCTGGCCGACACCGTCGAAGCGCGCCTGGCGGCCGATGGCCGGGCCTGCGGCCTCGAACTGCGGCCCTGTCGGTGCCGCGCGGCCGCCCACTGCCTCAATGCGGAGGTGACCTGATCGGTCAGCGAGTGGCCGCGAGGCGGGCGGCGAGCGACGTCGCCCGCGCCAGTCGGCCGCCGATGCCGATCCGCGACTCGTAGTTCGTGGCAAGGTGGATACCTTCGGGCAGCGTCAGGCCCTCGAGCCCGGCCCACGACCGGTCCCAGGCCGGAATCCTCGCTCGCTCCATTCCGATCGCCGTCGCGTCATCGCCAGTCGCGCGCCTGAACTCGTTGCACGCGACCTCGGCGATCCAGTCGGCCGGCATGTCGTGAATGCTGGGACGCAGCGCACCGCCGAGGAAGGCGGTGAACAGGCGAGCGCGTCCGTTGCCCGGGCCCAGAGTCGGGTCAGGGCTCGGCGCAACGACGTGGCCGAAGAGACTGTCGTTGAAGGTGACGCCGCGTGTCTCGGTCGGTTCGGCCAGCGAGACCTGGTAGCCGTACCCGTGCAGCGGGGCGTCGGATTCCAGATAGGCGATCGCCAGAGGGTTGTACCTGAGCTGCGCCAGCCGCTCGGCCGCCGCCGGCGCGGCGGAGCGGAGCACGCGCGACGCATCGTCCGCCGGGACCGTGAGCACCACCTCACGCGCTGAAATCCGCTCGCCGCCTGCCGTCACGGTGATCCCCGACCCCGAGACGCGCAGCCCGCTGACGACGCAGCCAAGGCGAACGGCCGCGCGGTGCCGCTCGTAGAGGCGATCGGTCAGCGACTGCATGCCTCGCAGGAAGGAGAATGCCCGCGCGGGCTGGCTCCGGCGCCGCAACGCCGCTGCGACCAGGCTGCGATCGCGCAGACCGAGATCCTCGAGCAAGGGCAGTAGCGCGATTCCGGCCGGCATCTGCGCCGGGTCCGATGCGTACAGGCCGCCGAACAGCGGCCCGAGGAAATGCGCGTACGCCTCCTCGCCCACGCGGCGGCGCAGCACCTGGGCGGCGCTCGAAGCGGCCTCGGCGCGGCGAACAACAAACGGCTCCGCCAGGAGCCGCAGCTTGCCCCACGTCGACAGCAGGTCCGTTCGCACGAGCTCGCGCGCCGTCAGCGGCGCGGTCCTGAGGCGCCCGTCCCGGAAGATCAGCAGCGAGAGGTCGGTCGGCGCGAGGAGCAGCTCCTGCTCCAGCCCGATTTCGCCGACCAGGTCCCTCAGCGGTGCTGAAAGCCTGCCCCGCTGCGGCCCGGCCTCCAGGACCCTACCTCCGGCCAGCGTACTGCGAATCGCCCCTCCAGCGCGGGTACTGGCCTCCAGCACGAGATGCTCGATGTGGCGGTGTTCGAGCGCATGCGCGAGTGCCAGGCCAGTGATCCCGGCCCCGATGATTACGATCATGAGGCCGCCATATGGCGGCCCCGGGCCCAGCGTCGCGCGGTCAAAATCCTTGCGGCGGCCGGGCGGGCGCTGCAACGTGGGGTCGCCGGGACGCCGGCCCCTAGAGCAACCAACTCCCGACGGAGGGCGAGAGAATGGCCACCAAGCAGGGCGGAAGCGGTAAGAAACCGAATCAGGCGTTCATGAAGCCGATGACGCCGAGCCCGGCGCTTGCGGCCGTCGTGGGCAACGGTCCAATGCCGCGGACCGAGGTCACGAAGCGGCTCTGGGACTACATCAAGAAGAACAAGCTGCAGGACCCGAACGACAAGCGTACGATCGTCGCCGATAACAAGCTCAAGCCGGTTTTCGGCGGCAAGAGCCGGGTCTCGATGTTCGAGATGACGAAGCTGACGAATCAGCACCTGAGCTAACGCAGTTGCGCGACGCCGGCGCGGCGCGCCGGCCCGCACCCGGAGGTAGCCACTGTCAGGCCAGCGAGTTCGGGCGTCCCCGTCGCCGGACGGAGGGCGCCCGTTCGCATTGGCAGGCGCGCCCCGGCGCGAGCGGCGATCGTCGGCGCCGTCCGGGCACGGCGGCCGTCAAAGGCTGAGTTCCGGCACCGCCGCCTGCATCTTGCCGGCGATGTCATCGGCGCTGCGCATGCGAGCGAGGTCGAGGTCGAAGGCGGGCAGTGGGCGGCTGCGAAGCTTGTCCATGAATTCTCGCGCTTCGCGCGGTGACAGCCCGAAGTCCGCCAGTGCCGTAGTGTCGAGGGTGGTCGGGGCGTGGCTCGGGGCGATCTGCTGCTCATCGACGTCGAGCAGCCGGCGCAACGCGTCGAGTTCGCCGCGGCTCAGCTGCGTGCCGGCGACATCGTAGTCGAGCCAGGCCTCGAACGACAGCGGCGCGACGCGCTGGACGATGCCGGCAATGACTTCGGCGAACGCGCGGATCTCCCACTGCGCGTGGGGATCGACCCGCAGGGTCAGGAAATGGAGCAGGTTGTGGAGGTCGATCTTCCAGTACCATTGCGTATAGGTCGAGAGCGGTAGGTCGATGCGCGCGATCTCCCGTGCGATCCGATGGCCGACCAGCCAGGCATAGTCCTGGGCGCTGTCGCGGCGCAACCGTTCCCAGCGTTCGAGCGCCTCGCGAAACAACGAAGGATCGGCTGCGGCTTGCTCCCTGCCCTGATTGCTGGTCGTGCTCTGCAGCGCGAAATGCTCGGCCTGCGGAGTATAGAAGAGGAGCGGCATGAGCGAGTAGCGCCCGCTGTACTCGTTGACGTTCGCCGTGCGGTGGCGGATCCACTGCCGCGCGACGAACATCGGCATGGCGCAGTGGAATGTCAGCTCGACCATCTCGCTCGGCGTGGTGTGACGATGGCGACGCAAATAGCGGATCAGACCGCGCGTCTGGCTCGTCTTGCGTGTACCGTAGCCGTAAGAGACGCGAGCCGCGCGCTCGATACTGTCATCGGTGCCCATGTAATCCACGAGTGCGACGAAGCCATGATCGAGTACCGTGAAATAGCCGCCCAGGATTTCTTCGGCGGCGGGCACGGTGGGTCGTTTGGTTTCCATGTCGGGCGGAGTTGGGAGAGCGAGGATCCCGCAATAGGCAGCTGCGGGCGCGAGCGCGTCAAGTAGCAACGGCGCGGCTGGACGAGTGCGCCGTTCGAACAGCGCGATCACACAGCGAGAACACGGATCGGCGACGGATCCGCCTGATCGTCGGCGCGGGCAGGTGGCTCAGAACGTGCACCGTAGCCAGCGAGTACCAGCCCTGCAGCTTCCCGTGATTTGGCACATGCACGATCGCATTATCCGACTGTATGTCGAACGCTTCGGCGCACCGCCGGCCGCCATCCTCGAGGTGGCGGGCGACGGCTCGAGTCGCAGCTATTTTCGACTGGTCGGTCAGGACTGGCAGACGGCCATTGGCGCGATCGGGCCGGACCGTGACGAGAACCGTGCATTCCTCGTGTTTTCGCGGTGTTTCCGTGATGCCGGACTGCCCGTTCCGGAGATCTACGGCGCCGACGAGGTGGCGGGTGTGTGGTTGGAGGAGGATCTCGGCGATACGACGCTGTTCGACGCACTGGCCGAGGCTCGTGAACGCGAGGCTGGTGCCTTCCCCGAGTCGGTGGTGCCCGTATACGAGCGCGTGCTCCAGGTGCTGCCGCGGTTCCAGCTCGAGGGCGGCCGCTGCATCGACTACTCGGTCGCGTACCCGCGGGCGGCGTTCGATCGGCAGTCGATCCTCTGGGACCTCAACTACTTCAAGTACCACTTCCTCAAGCTGGCGCACATACCGTTCAACGAGGCGCGGCTCGAGGAGGACTTCGCGAGTCTGAGCGAGTTTCTGCTCGAATCGGACAGCAACCATTTCATGTACCGCGACTTCCAGTCGCGGAACATCATGCTGCGCGACAAACGCGAGCCATGGTTCATCGACTACCAGGGTGGCCGCCGCGGCGCGCTGCAGTACGATCTCGCATCCCTGCTGTATGATGCCAAGGCGGCGATCCCGGACGGGATCCGGGACCGCCTGGTGGAGCACTACCTCGACGCGCTCGAGCAGTACATGCCGGTCGAGAGAGTACGCTTCCGGGAATACTTCCGCGGCTTCGTGCTGATCCGGATCATGCAGGCGATGGGCGCCTACGGTTATCGCGGATTCTTCGAGAGGAAGCCCCGCTTCCTGGAGAGCGTGCCGTACGCCGCGCGGAATCTGGAGCGTCTGGTCGATCGTGGCCTGCCGATCGAGCTGCCGGAGCTCGAGCGCGTCTTCCGTCGCATCGTGAAGGACTGGCACGTCGATCGACCCGCCGACGGCGACGCCGGCGGCCTGACCGTGCACGTGGGCAGTTTCTCGTATCGACGCGGCTATCCCGACGACGTCAGCGAGCATGGCGGCGGCTTCGTCTTCGACTGTCGCGCGCTGCCGAATCCGGGACGCCACCTCGAATACAAGGCGCTGTGCGGCCACGATCGAGAGGTGGTCGAGTTCATCGAGAACTGTGACGTCGTGAGCGACTTCTGGAGCCACGTCCGCGCATTGGTGGATGCGCAGGTGCAGGAATACCTGCGGCGTGGATTCACCTCGCTGACCGTGATGTTCGGCTGCACGGGCGGACAGCACCGCTCGGTGTATTTCGCCGAGCGCCTGACGCGCCACCTGCGCGAGCGGTTCCCCGTGCGGGTGCGCATCACGCATCGGGAGCAGGGCTATTGGCCGCGCGAGGAGCCACATGGCCCACCGGCGCGTGAGCCGCGTAGCGGCGCGGCCGGCGGCGCACCGGGCGACGTCCGCAAGCCGGCCCGTTCGAGCCGCCGCAAGCTCCAGCCGAAGGAGTGATTGCGGCGCTGAGCTTCGACGCGCTGCTGCTCGCAGCGGGACTCGGGACGCGGCTTCGACCGTTGACGAACCGGACGCCAAAGCCGCTCCTCGAGGTTGGCGGCGTGGCGATGCTGGAGCGTGTCGCGCGTCGTGTGATTGCGGCCGGCGCCGATCGGCTGATCATCAACGTCCACCACCTGCCCGAGCAGATCGAGGCGTTCGTGCGCTCACGCCGCGGCTTTGGTGTGGATGTACGCTTCTCCTACGAACCTGGCGCAGCGCCGCTCGATACCGGCGGAGCGCTGGTGCACGCCCGCGAACATTTGCGCGGTGATCGTCCGATCCTGATCCACAATGCGGATGTGATCTCGGATGTGTCGCTCGAGCGACTGCTTGAGGACCATGTTGCGAGCGGTGCGCTGGTCAGCCTGGTCGTCATGCGGCGCGAGACGAGCCGGGCGCTGCTGTTCGACGGTTCAGGCCTGTGCGGGTACACGACCCGGGCGGGCGAGCGCGTGCTCGCGCGCCAGCCGCAAGGCGAGCCGGAATCCTTCGGTTTCAGCGGCATCCATGCGGCCAGTCCGACACTGATCGATCGGCTGACCGAGCGGGGCACCTTCTCGATCATCACAGCCTACATGCGGCTCAGCCGAGAGGGTGCCCGCATCCTGCCCTTTCGCGCAGACGGCAGCCACTGGATCGACATCGGCTCTCCGGAGCGGCTGGAGCGCGCCCAGCGCGAGATCGAGCACCTCGACGACGGCACGGTTTGACGCATCCTCCGCTGTCGTAACATTCTGAAGCGACACCGAATACCGAGGAGGCGCATGGCGACGCGGGTTTCGAGAGTGCCCGCCGGGCCGATCACGACCGGCCGCATTGTCCAGAACCAGTTCGACGCGGCGTCCGATCTACTCGGGCTGAACGACGCCATGCGGCGGGTGCTGCGTGACCCGTTTCGTGAGATCTCGGTCCAGGTCCCGGTGCTCATGGACGATGGCCGCGTCGACGTGTTTCGCGGCTATCGCGTCCAGCACAACGGCGCGCGCGGTCCAACCAAGGGTGGCGTCCGCTATCACGCGTCGGTCGACCTCGAGGAAGTAGGCGGCCTGGCTGCGCTGATGACCTGGAAGACTGCCCTGCTGGATCTGCCGTTCGGCGGTGCGAAGGGAGGTGTGGACGTCGATCCGAAGCGGCTGTCAGCCACGGAGCTGGAACGGCTGACCCGAAAATTCACCAGCCGGATCGCGATCCTGCTCGGGCCGTACCGCGACATTCCCGCGCCCGACATGGGCACGGACGCGCAAACGATGGCGTGGATGCTGGATGAGTACAGCGCCAGGCGGGGCTACACTCCCGCGATCGTGACCGGCAAGCCGGTCAGCCTGGGCGGCTCGCTGGGCCGCGAGGAGGCGACCGGCCGCGGCGCGATGATCATCATGCGGGAGGCCGCGCGAGATCGAGGACTGCCATGGAAAGGCGCGACGGCGGCGATCCAGGGCTTCGGCAATGTCGGCAGCCATCTGGCACGCTTTCTCCACGAGCAGGGCATTCGGCTGATCGGCGTGACCGATGCCCAGGGCGGCGTGTACAGCGACCGCGGCCTCGACATCCCGGCGCTGGTCGAGCATGCGCGTGCGACGCGGACGGTCACCGGGTTCGCCGGCGGCGAGCCGCTGACCAACGAGCAGCTCTGGGGACTACGGTGTGATTACCTGATTCCCGCGGCACTCGGCAGCGTGATCACGAAGGAGAGCAACCTCGACCGCCTCGATTGCCGGATGATCGTCGAAGCGGCCAACGGACCGACCAGCCCGATCGCGGACAAGGTGCTCGAGGAGCGCGGCATTCCGGTATTGCCCGACTTCCTGGCAAATGCCGGCGGCGTCGTGGTGTCCTACTTCGAATGGACCCAAAACCTGCAGCAGCTGCGCTGGGAGCTGGACGCCGTGAACGAGGCGCTCGAGAAGAAGATGGTGACCGCCTACAAGGCTGTTGCCGGCATGGCGGGCCAGCGACGCGTCTCCATGCGCACGGCCGCCTACGCCATCGCGCTGCAGCGAGTCGCCGAGGCGGAGCGGATGCGCGGCCACTGACGCGGCTGAGGTGCCCGGCGTGGCCAGTACGAGAGGACCCGCGCTCGCGCGCAGGGGTACGTCAACAACACGACCCGAGCAGCAGACCGAAAGCGCAATACAACGATATGTTGACATTTACCGAGGCCGCTCGCGACGTCATCGTTTCACTCGCCTCCCAGATGGACGGCGCCGCGTTGCGCATCGTGTGCACCGGCGGCAGTCCGCTGGCGCCGGAGTACGAGCTGTCGCTGGTCGACGAGAAGGAGGCCAGCGACATCGCGATCAATCAGGGCGACTTCAAGGTCTACGTCGCGGGCGACAGCCTGCAGCTGGTACAGGGTCGAACCATCGACTACCTGCAGACCGTGGAAGGCGCCGGCTTCGTAATTCGCCAGCCCGACTCGGTCCGCCAGGACGGCGCCAGGCCGACAGGCCCACTGGCCGAACGGGTCCTGCGAGTCCTGGAGGAGCAGATCAATCCGGGTGTTGCGCAGCACGGCGGCCAGATCACGCTGGTCGAGGTCAAGGATGACGTCGCCTACCTCGAGATGAGCGGCGGCTGCCAGGGCTGCGGCATGGCGCGCGTCACACTGCGTCAGGGGGTCGAGCGGATGCTGAAGCAGGCGGTGCCGGAGCTCCAGGGCGTGGTCGATGTAACCGATCACGCCGGCGGCGAGAATCCCTACTACAACTGATACTTCCAATGGAGCAGCCCCGCGCGGCGTTGCTCGCGCTACTCCTGGTCGCTGGTTTACTGTGGTCGTGCGCCTCCACTCGCGGTTGGCGGGGCGAGGCGGATGAAGCCCCAATCTATGTGCATGTCGAGAATCAGAACTTCAATGACGCCACGATCTATGCGCTCGTCCGCAGCCAACGCATTCGCCTCGGCCAGGTGTCCGGTCACGCGAGCGATGTCTTCGCGATCCCCTATTCGCCCACGGATGTCAGATTCCTGATCGATCTACTCGCATCCCGGAACTTCACCACGGCCGGGATCGTGGTTGCACCTGGTGACGAGCTGCAGCTCGTGATCACCGCCGATCTCAGCAGCTCGCGTGTGATCCGCTGACGCGTCTCGGTGCGCGTTCCCGGGCATCATCGTCTCTCTGATCCTGTGGCTTGTGATTCCGTCGGCGTAGGCCGATAGATCTCAACCACTGCCACGCCGTCCTGATCGATGTAGCCGCGGTACATGCCGCGAGTATTGAACGGCATGGCTACGCGGCCCTCGCTGTCCATCGCGATCACGCCACCCGTCTCGGGTTCCTGCCGATCCAACAGAGCGATGACTTCCCGGGCTGCCTGTGGCACGCCAACGCCGGCATAGCTTGCACGGGCGCAGATGTCGTAGGCCACCACGTTGCGGATGAAATACTCGCCCCAGCCAGTGCCTGAAACCGCACAGGCGGGACCGGCGTATGTGCCGGCGCCGATGAGCGGCGAATCGCCGATGCGCCCCCACTTCTTGTTGGTCATGCCACCGGTAGAAGTGCCGACCGCGAGCCGGCCCTCACGGTCGAGCGCGATCGCGCCTACTGTTCCAAGCTCATCAGTGGGCGAGACGGCGCCGGGTGGAGCGGTCCGGGAAACGCTGATTGGCTTCTGAGTCTCCGGCTGGCCGCCCTCACGCTCGCTGGACCTCGCCTGCTCGAGCTGGCGCCAGCGGCTATCGGTGTGGAAGTAGTCCGGCGGCGTACTGCCGATCTCCTGTTCGCGGGCGAACTGCTCGGCCCCCTCGCCACTGAACATGACATGCCTCGAGGTGTCCATGACGCGGCGGGCGAGCGTGATCGGGTTGCGAACGTCCGAGACACCGGCGATCGAGCCGGCGCGCAGCGTCGCGCCGTCCATGATGGCGGCGTCCAACGAATTGCGGCCGTCCGCAGTGAAGACGGCCCCGCGTCCCGCATTGAACAGCGGCGAGTCCTCCAGAATCCGAATGGCGGCTTCGACAGCGTCGACGCTGCCGCTGCCGTCGCGCAGCGCTGCGTGACCCGCTCGAAGCGCACGCGTGAGTGTCTCGCGGTACTCGGCCTCGAGCTCGGGCGTCATGGTCTCGCGTAGGATCGTTCCGGCGCCGCCATGCACGACCATGCCCCACTCGACGCGGGCATCGGGGATCGTGTCGGCGGTCGCGCTGTCCACGGTGGCCGGCGGCGCTTCACGAGCGGCCCGATCACAGGCGAGGGCGGACGGCGCTGCCGCGAGCATACCGATCAGGCCGAGATTCCGAAACGAATCGCGCATCGTGTTCATGGAGCCTCCGAGTCGTCGTTGGCCGTGCACCTGCAAACTACGTGACTGTCACGAAGCCGCCAAACCGCAATTGCCGCGCGTGGGCGTAACCCGTATCCTCGGCCGTCTATGAGCGAGCGTATCCTGGGCTCCCACACCGTGGACAACGGTGGCATCGACATGGCGCTGCGACGCGCCGTGAACGCCGGCCTGGACACCGTCCAGATCTTCACGGCCATTCCCAAGTTCTACGGCGATCGCACGACCATCCGCGCTGAGCGTGTGGAGCGGTTCAAGCGAGCGCTGGAGGAGACCGGTGTACGTCCGCAGCACGTGCTCGTCCACGCCGCTTACGTGCTGGGGGTCACCACGTCGGACCCGATCAAGTGGACTCGCTCGGCGCGCGGGCTGCTCAAGGAGCTCGAGCGGTCGACCCTGCTCGGTGTGGGTGCCGTGTGCTTTCACCCCGGCTCGGTCGACGATGCCGACCCGGCGGCGGCCGCCGAACGGGCGGCGCGGGCAATGGCAGAGGCGCTGGAGGCGGTTCCCGGTGGCACGCAGCTACTGGTCGAGAACACGGCCGGCGGCGGCCGCACTCTCGGGCGCACTGCGGCGGAGGTCGGCCAGATCCTGAGCCATGTGCCGGACCGCCATCGCAGCCGCGCCGGCTACGGACTGGATACCTGCCACCTGTTCGCCTCCGGCTACGACATCACGGCCTCGCGGGAGGCGCTGAGCGCGGTGCTCGACGCCTTCCAGCAGGCGGCGGGCGAGCCGCCCTCGTTCTTCCACCTGAACGACAGCGCGGGCGGCCTCGGATCGAATCGGGACCGCCATGTCCTGATCGGTGAGGGGCAGATCGGAACCGAGCCGTTCGCCTGGCTGCTCGAGGATTCCCGGACCGCAGGAGTCCCGCTGATCCTCGAGACACCACAGCAGAACTACACTGTGGCGGCCGATGATCCGAGCGGTGATCCGTATGATGTACGCATGAACGAGCTGCTTCGTTCGCTGCTCTGACCTTTCGCCACGGGAATGCCATGAGCCGACACGGCCTCGTGCGTACTATCGCTGGTCCGAGCTGAAAGGGGGCGCTCCGTGGAGATCCGAACCGAAGTGCAGATCGATGCGAGCGCGCCGGACGTCTGGCGGGTCCTCACGGATTTCGACGAGTACCCCGCGTGGAACCCGTTCATCCGCACCATCCGGGGGTCGCTGGTGAAGGGCGCGAAGCTCGAGGTCGAGATCCAGCCGCCCGGACGCCGTCCCATTCGCTTCAATCCAACCGTGCTGAATGTGACGCCGGAACGCGAGCTTCGCTGGATCGGCCACCTGAAGCTGCCGGGCCTGCTCGACGGCGAGCATGTCTTCGAAATCGAGCCGACCGGCCCGCGCAGCGTGCGCTTCGTGCAGCGCGAACGATTCATCGGCATCGCCGTCCTGGCCATGCGTTGGCTGCTTCAGAAATCGACGATCGCGGGCTTCGAGGACATGAACGAGGCGCTCAAGGCACGCGCCGAAGCGCTCAGCGCGTAGCGCGGCTGAGCCGGCGTATCTCGGTACCACTCTTGCACTTACGGGAGCCACTGTTTCACGAAACCGAGGGGATCCCGATGAAACTCGAATCACTGCGCGACCTGTACCTCGAACAGCTGCGCGATCTCTACGACGCGGAGCACCGTATTCTGGACGCACTGCCGAAAATGGCCGATGCGGCGACGCACCCGGAGCTGCGCGATGCGTTCCTGCAGCATGAACGGCAGACCAAGGAGCAAAAGCAGCGGCTGGAGCAGGTCTTCGAGAAGCTCGGTCTGAGCCCCGAGCGTGACGACTGCGAGGCGATGAAGGGACTGATCAAGGAAGGCAGGGAGGTCGTCAAGGCTCGTGGTGACGACGACGCCCCCGATGCGGCGCTGATCGCCGCCGCACAACGGGTAGAGCATTATGAGATCGCAGGCTATGGCTGCGCCCGCACGTACGCGCGGATGCTCGGACACTCCGACCAGGCGGATCTGTTGCAGCAGACACTTCAGGAAGAAGGCTCGACGGATCACCGGCTGACGGAGCTGGCGGAACGGGTCATCAACATCGACGCGCTGCACGCTTAGGCGCGTAATCGCAGCTCCGGCGGGGCGCCGCGCCGGCTCAGCCGCCGACGCGGACGCCCGCGCTGATTCGCAGCGCTACGCCAGGGCTGAGCGCGGTCAGGCCACGCGCGGCGGTAACCTCGAGGAAGCGGCGGTGGCCGACGACCAGGCCCGCGCGCAGCTCGGCAAGGTTGTGAATGCCACGGGGCCGAACGGAGTCGCTCGGGTTCCACTGGCCGACCAGAGCCACGAACGGCGACGCCAGCGACGTCTGCAGGCGCGCACCGCCGGCATAGGTGACCATGTCCGCCTGCTCGTACAACGGGTCGCGGGTTCCGAGGATCGCCAGGCCGAGTTCCGCGGCGAGGCGTAGGCGGTCACGGCGTGCCCGACCGCCGAACGTGACGAAGAAATCGGTCTGATCGCGTTCGAGACCCGCAGTGTTGTCGGAGGTGGGCAGACGCGTGCCGAAGCGAAGCGCCGCGGTGGCAGCACGGTCGAGCGGTGTGAGCGCGATGAGCGTCGAGACCACGATGTCGCCCGCGTCGACGCGCCGCCTGCCGTCCGAAGCCCTAGTGTACGCTGCAGGCGGTTCCAGGACGGTGTCCTCGTCGAGCACACGCACGGCGCCGGCCTCGATCTCGAGCAGAACCCTGCCAGTGCGCAGCGCCGCGTGGACAATGCCGATTTCGAGGAGCGTGCCGCGGCTGCCGGCGAGCGCGGCGCGCTGCCCGGCCGCACCAAGGGCGCCGATCGCGATGGTGGCGGGGGCCGATGCCTCGAGCGCCGCCCAATCCGCGGGTTCGATCGGGCGCAGCTGCGCCGCCAGTGGCGGCGCGATGAGCAGCATGAGCGGCGCCAGGGCCAGCGAGACGTTCAGGCGTGCTCGCATCACTTGCGCATGGCAGCGCCGCGTTCGTTTCTCTGTGCAGCGCTGCCGCGGATGGCGAGGATGCTCCAGCCGACCAGCGCGATCACGGCAAAGCTGAACCATTGAATCGCGTAGCCGAGGTGCGGTCCCTCGGTCAGATCCGGCAACGGCAGCGGCCGGGGATAGCCGAGCCTCGCGCCACGGGTCTGCGGACCGAGTTCCTGCACGTACAGGGGCGGCGCGCGATACGGCAGGCGGGCGGCGATGGCGGCATCGTAACCGTACCAGACCCTGGCCGCGGTGGCGGTATCGGGGCGTGCTGCGCCCCGTGCGTTCAGCGGCAGTACGATGCCCGTGACCGTGTGCGGCGACGCCACTCGAAACCGATCGAGGTCGACGGCCGCCGGATCCACCGCCGGGACCCAACCCCGATTCACGAGTACGCCGCCAGCGCCGAGCCGGTATGGGGTGAGCACGTGGATACCAGGCGAGCCGCCGAAGCTGCGCCCTGCAATGGCCACGGTGCGCGAGCGGTCCGGCTCGCCGGTCAGGCGCACACGCCGGAAGATCAGGCCGGCCGTGTCGGGCGGTGCGGCGCGCAGCTCGAGGGGCGGTGCGCTGATCTGCCGGGCAATCACGCTGTTGCGGGCGCGGCGCTGCTCGAGACGGTCGAGCTGCCACAGTCCCAGCCGCACGCAGACGACCGCGACGACCAGCACGAGCAGCGTACCGGCCAGGCCGGCCAGGCTGACCCGGATCGTGGCGCGCGCAGGACCGCGATCAGCGGGTGTCGAAGACACGGTTGCCGACCACCTCGAGCGCCTGCTCGCGAATGAAGCCGCGGGAGGAGTATGCAAACACCTCGACGGTGTGGGCCGCACCCTGTACCCGCGTCACGACCAGCGCCGGCGTGTCCTCGCCCCGGGTAATGATGCTCAGCTCGACATGCCCGAGCTGAACGAAGCCATGGAAGAGCGGGTGCAACTGGCCGCCGTCCCGGATGAACACGCCCCAGACCTGACCATCGTCGAACATGAGCTCGCCGGCGCTGTCCCGCGCGGCGTCGACCCAGAGCTCGACGACCTCCAGGTCGTCGTCCGCGTCGACGTCAATACGGTGCGAGGCCAGCATGGTGCGCGGCATGCGTTCGATGAGCGTGCGCGGCACCAGGTTGCCTGCGTCCGGCGACGTGCTCGGTGACGGCTCCGGCCTGGTCGCGCTCACGGAGTCGGCCGGCAGCTCGAGCAGGACCGAACTGTCCACGGGTTCGACGATGGGACTGTCCGGTGGTCGAGCCGACGCCTCAGGGGCACGGTTCGTGGTGGACGGCGCCCGCTCACCGGCGCCATCGCAGGCCAGCGCGAACATCAGCGTGAGCAGCGCGGCACGAGCCATTTTAGCCTGCTGGATCGAAGCGATACACGCGGCCCGACCCGGATAGGACGTACAGCTCGCCACCGGCGTCGACACCGAAGGAGAACAGCGCCGAAACCTCACCGACCGGCCACTCGCGTACTTCGGCGACCTCGCCATTGACGTAACGGAGCGAGCGGATCCAGCCCTCACAGTAATCGCCGAAGAAATAGTGCCCGTCGAGCGCCGGAATGCGCGCGCCACGGTAGACGTAGCCGCCCGTCACCGAGCAGCCCTCATCATGGCCGTACTCGAAGCCGGGCAGCGTCAGGCCGGAACGGTCGCAGGTCGCCGCATTGTAACAGTGATCCCCCTCCATGATGTTCCAGCCGTAGTTGAGACCGCCGAGCGTGGCCGGCTGGATGTTGACCTCCTCCCATGCGTTCTGACCGACATCGGCCACGTAGAGCAGCCCATCCTCGGCATCGAAGGCGAAGCGCCAGGGATTGCGCAGGCCCCACGCCCAGATTTCACCGCGCATGCCCGGCCTGCCGGCGAATGGATTGTCGCCCGGGATGGCGTAGGGATCACCGCCGTCGACGTCGATGCGCAGCAGCGCGCCGAGCAGTGTGCCACGGTTCTGTCCGTGACCTTGCGGGTCGCCGCTGGCGCCGCCATCGCCCATGCCGATGTAGAGCATGTCGTCAGGACCGAAGGCGACCAGCCCGCCATTGTGATTGCCGAACGGTTGCTCGACCTGGAGGATCAGCTTCGCGGATGCGACGTCGGCCAGGTCCGCGCCGGCGGCGGCCGTGTAGCGTTCGATCCGCGTGTCACCCTGCAGGTCCGTGTAGTTCACGTAGAAGAAGCCGTTCTCGATGTAGCGCGGATGAAAGGCGAGGCCGAGCAGGCCACGCTCGCCGCCCGACCGCATGCGATCGGTGATGTCGAGGAACGGCACATCGAGCAGCCGGCCATCCCGCACGACGCGAATTCTGCCCGCCTGCTCGAGAATGAACAGCCGGGAATCCTGCGGCGGTGAGATCAAGTGGGTCGGTGCTTCCAGCCCGCTGGCGATCTCGATGAGCCGCAGCTCGGCCGCGCCGCCGTTGCCGGGCGGACCGGCGTCGGAGGGGTCGGCGCAGGCGGTGGCCAGTAGCAGCATGGGTGCGAGCGGGCGCACTGGTCCAGTGGAAGTGGAAGTGTAAAGGATGAGAGCAAGTGTGAGTGTGAGTGTAAGTGTAAGGGTAAGTGTAGCGCGCCGCAGGTGTCATGCCGACGAGCTGCTTGCGCGCTCTGGCAACCTGCTTTGGACGCTTTGCTCCCGCGCTCTGTTCTCGCGCCGTGCTTTCGCGCTTTACTGCCGCGCTCTGCTCTCCGCCCCCTGTTTTCGCGCTTTGCTGCCGCGCTCTGCTCTCGCCCCTGCCCTCGCCAACCTGCCTCGCAACCTGCCCTCGCGTCGTGCGCCCGCGTCACTCACATCGGGGCCGAGCCCTCGGGCGAGGCGTGCCGGGCGGGCAGGGTCGAGACCAGCACCTCGTCGACGACTTCGGGGCGCGACCGCGCATCGCGCGGCTGCGGGAAGACGAGTCCGCCATCGCGCCAGGCGGCGCCGCGTAGCGCGAGCGCCAGCGCCTCGCCCAGCGTGGCGACCAGGTGCACGGTCAGCTCCTGCCGCACATCATCGGGCAGATCGTCGAGGTGCGCCTCATTGTCCTTCGGCAGGATGACCTCCTTGATGCCAGCACGATGAGCACCCAGCAACTTCTCCTTGACGCCACCGATGGGCAGCACGCGCCCCGTGAGTGTCAGCTCGCCGGTCATGGCCACGTCGTGCCGCGCGGGCCGGTTCGACAGCGCCGACACGAGCGCGGTGGCCATGGTGATGCCGGCCGAGGGGCCATCCTTGGGGACCGCGCCCGCGGGCACGTGGATGTGGACTTCCACGTCGTGCAGGTTGTCCTCGGGAATGCCGAGCAGATCATGTTGCGTCTTGGCGTAGGTCAGCGCCGCGCGCGCCGACTCCTTCATCACGTCGCCGAGCTGGCCGGTCAGGATCAGACCGTCCTTGCCCTTGGAGAAGCTCGCCTCGACAAACATGATGTCGCCGCCCATCGGCGTGTAGAACATGCCCGTGGCGACGCCGACCATATCGTCGAGCGCGGCGCGCTCCGGATGCACGCGCGGCCGGCCCAGCAGGCGGCTGACGTTCTCGGCGTCAATGACGACCTGCTCACCAGCGCCGCCGGCAATGCGGCGCGCGACCTTGCGTGACAGGTTGCCGATCTCGCGCTCGAGCTGCCGCACACCGGCCTCACGCGTGTACTCCGAGATCACCCGGCGCAGCGCGGCGTCCATGATCTCGATCTGCGACGTCGTCAGCCCCGATTCGACGAGCTGGCGCGGCAGCAGGTAGCGCTTCGCGATCTCCAGCTTTTCCTGCTCGGTGTAGCCGGCGAAGTCCACCATCTCCATACGGTCCAGCAGGGGCGGTGGGATGCGGTCGCGATAGTTCGCCGTGGCGATGAACAGGACCTCGGAGAGGTCGAACGGCACGCCCAGGTAATGGTCGACGAAGGAATGGTTCTGCGCCGGATCCAGCACCTCGAGCAGCGCCGCCGACGGATCGCCCTGCAGGCTGATGCCGAGCTTGTCCACCTCATCGAGCAGGAACACCGGATTCTTGGTACCGGCCTGCTTCAGACCCTGAATGATGCGGCCGGGCATGGCACCGACATAGGTGCGCCGATGACCGCGGATATCCGCCTCATCACGCGCACCACCGAGCGCGACGCGCACGTACTTGCGGCCGAGTGCGCGCGCGATCGACTGGGCGATCGAGGTCTTGCCGACGCCAGGAGGACCGACGAAGAGCAGGATCGGGCCGCGGCCGACGGCGCGGGCCTTCGCCTTCTTCGTCTTGGTCTCCGGCGACGCCGCTGGGTCGACCGCGTCGCCCACCGCCGGTGCAGACGAGCCGTCCGCGCCGCCCTCGCCAGCCGCCGCCTGCGCCGCGACCTCGGCGACATCCCGGTCCATCGCCAGCTTGCGTACGGCCAGGAACTCGAGGACGCGGTCCTTGACGTCCTCCAGGCCGAAATGGTCCTCATCCAGGATCCGCTCCGACTGCGGCAGGTCGATCCGGTCCTCGGTGCGCTCGCTCCAGGGCAGCTCCACCAGCGTGTCGAGGTAGGTACGGATCACCTGGTATTCCGCCGACTGCGGATGCGTGCGGCGCAGGCGCGCCAGCTCGCGCTCGATCTCGCGCCGGGCCTCCTCGCTCAACTCGAACGAGGCGATCCGCTCCTCGAGCTCCTTCAGATCCGAGCCGTCCTCGTCCTCGCCCAACTCCTTCTGGATCGCCTTCATCTGCTCGCGCAGCACCATCTCGCGCTGCTTCTCGCCCAACTCCTCCTGCACCTTCTGTTGGATCTCTTCCTGCGCCTCGAGCCGCACCAGGTCCCGTTCCACCGCGACCAGTACGCGACGCATGCGCTCGACCACGGACAGCTCCTCCAGCAGCGACTGCTTCTCGTCCGGCGGCACATCCAGGTAGAACGCGACCAGGTCGGCGAACGCGCCGGCCTCCTCCACTCCCTGCACCAGCTGCGTCAGCGCTTCCTCCGGAATGCCGCGCCGACGGCCCAGCTCCATCGCGCGCTCGCGTAGCTCCTGGTCCAGCGCGTTGAAGGCGGCGTCCGGCTCCACTGGCGCGATCTGCTCCACCGTCTCGACCACCGCCGTCAACATCCCCTCGCCCTCGCGCTCGAAGGCCAACGCCCGCCCGCGTGCCTCGCCGTGGATCAGCAACTGGAACGCGCCACGCCCGCGCTGCGACTGCACGACCCGCACGATCACACCCATGCTGTGCATCACGTCCGCCGCAGGCTCGTCCACGTTCTCGCGCTGGCACACCGCGAACATGCGACGGTCCCCCTTCAGCGCCGCATCGACGGCTTCGAGCGTGCCCGGTCGCCCGGCACCGATCGGTACCGCGACACCCGGGAACACCACCGTCTCCCGCAGCGGCAGCACCGGCAGTCGGTCTCTATGCGTCATTGGCATCCGTATTCGTCAGAGAAAATCAGCGCCGCGACTCGGAGCGCGGCGCCGGCCGCAAGCCAAGCGAAGCATCATGCTTGCCACGCGCGCTGGTACACCGCGTAACGTGTTGAGTTGCTGCCATTTACGTGATTCTGGGCATGCCGCGGCGGCAGCGCTGGAACCGGCACCGGCGCAGTCTCTGCCGTTCCGGCAGGGATGGGACGGCGAGGATCACCCCGTTCCCCACGGACAGCAAATCCTTAAGGGGAGTACGACACATTCGGCGGCAGCTGTCCCAGGGCGGGTTGCGCAGGCGGCGGGCTGTACATGTTGTACCAAAAACGATAGGGGCGCTGGAGGGCGGCCTCTGCCGCCGCGCCGTGCGGCACGAAACCGCGCGTCTGCGCCGCCGCCCGCCCTTGCCCGCCTCGCTCTCGGCTCCCCATCCTGCCGAAGCTCAATCCGAGTGAAGGCACAATGAGCACGACGATTCCGGGCCCGACCACGGTCGAACAAGCACGGGCGCGCGAGGTGCGCGCGCCGCGCGGCACGAAGCTCTCCTGCAAGAGCTGGCAGCAGGAGGGCGCGCTGCGGATGCTGATGAACAATCTCGACCCGGACGTCGCCGAGCGTCCGGATGAGCTGATCGTCTACGGTGGGACGGGGAAAGCGGCGCGTTCGTGGGACGCGTTCGACGCGATCGTCGCCACGCTGAAGAGGTTGAAGAACGACGAGACGCTGCTGGTGCAGTCGGGAAAGCCGGTGGGCGTGTTCCGGACGCACGCGAGCGCGCCGCGCGTGTTGATCGCCAACAGCAATCTGGTGGGTCGCTGGGCGACGTGGGACCACTTCCACGAGCTGGAGCGGCAGGGTCTGATGATGTTCGGCCAGATGACGGCAGGCTCGTGGATCTACATCGGTACGCAGGGGATCCTGCAGGGCACGTACGAGACGTTCGGCGCCGTCGCGCGCCAGCATTTCGGCGGCTCGCTGCGGGGCAAGTGGGTGCTGACGGGCGGTATGGGCGGTATGGGCGGCGCGCAGCCGTTGGCCGCGACGATGAACGAGGGCGCGATCCTGGTCGTCGAAGTCGATCCGGCCCGGATCGAGCGGCGGCTGGAAACCCGCTACTGTGACCGGATGACGCGCAGCCTGGACGAGGCGCTGGACTGGGTCCGCGACGGTGCGGCGGCGGGCGAGGCGGTGTCGGTGGGGCTGGTGGGCAACTGCGCCGAGGTGCTGCCGGAGCTGGTGAAGCGCAACATCACGCCGGACGTGCTGACGGACCAGACGTCGGCACACGATCCGCTGAACGGCTACATCCCGGCGGGGATATCGCTGAGGGAGGCGGAGAATCTGCGCGGCCGGGACCGTGACGAATACCTGCGTCGCTCGATGATCTCGATCCGCCGACACTGCGAGGCGATGGTCACGCTGATGCGGCGGGGCGCGGTGACATTCGACTACGGCAACAACCTGCGCGGCCACGCGAAGGACGCAGGCTACGACGATGCGTTCGCCTTTCCAGGCTTCGTGCCCGTATACGTGCGGCCGCTGTTCGAGGAGGGGAAGGGGCCGTTCCGCTGGGTGGCTCTGTCCGGTGAGGTGGCCGACATCCACCGCACGGACGAGTTGGTGCTGGAGCTGTTCCCCGAGGACCAGCATCTGCGGCGCTGGATCACGTACGCGCGCGAGCGCGTGGCATTCCAGGGACTGCCAGCCCGGATCTGTTGGCTGGGCCAGGGGGAGCGGGCGCGGTTTGGCACCGCGCTGAACGATCTCGTCGCGAGCGGCGAGGTGAAGGCGCCGATCGTGATCGGCCGCGACCACCTCGACACCGGGTCGGTCGCGTCCCCCTACCGCGAGACGGAAGCCATGAAGGACGGCAGCGATGCGGTCGCGGACTGGCCGATCCTGAACGCACTGCTGAACACGGCGTCGGGCGCGAGCTGGGTCTCGTTCCATCATGGTGGCGGTGTCGGCATCGGCAACTCGCTGCACGCGGGGCAGGTGCTCGTTGCTGATGGCACGCAGGAGATGCGCGTACGCATCGAGCGTGTGCTGACCAACGATCCAGGCCTCGGCATTGCGCGCCACGCGGACGCCGGGTACGAGCGGGCGATCGAGACGGCGGCACGGCACGGAATCCGGCTGCCGATGGTCGACACAGGGCGCAGTGATGACGAGCCAACGAAACGGTCAAAGTGAGAGATACATGAGGCGATTCGATCGGTGGGTGGTGCCGGAGTGGGTGCGGCTACAGGAGGAGGACGAGGAGGAGCCGAGCGCGGAGGAGCCGCCGCGGCCCACCGCGTCGGCAATGACCGACACGATCCGCGACCGGCTGTTCAAGGCGCGGATGCTGATCATCAGTGGCGAAGTGAACCAGAAGCTCGCGGCCAACGTCATGGGTCAGCTGCTGGCGATGGAGGCGGAATCCGACGCGCCGATCACGGTTTACATCAACTCGCAGGGCGGCCACGTCGAATCGGGTGACACCATCCACGACATGGTCCGCTACATCACACCGCAGGTGCGCATGGTGGGGACGGGCTGGGTCGCGAGCGCGGGCGCGCTGATCTACGTGTCGGTGCCGCGCGAGCAGCGCTTCTGCCTGCCGAACACGCGGTTCCTGCTGCACCAGCCAGCCGGCGGAGCACGCGGCACGGCCAGCGATGTCGAGATCGAGGCGCGTGAGATCCTGAAGATGCGAGAGCGGCTGAACCGAGTCTTCGCGGAGCGGACCGGCCAGCCGCTCGAGCGGATCGAGGACGACACGCGACGCAACTTCTGGCTGGACGCGCAGGCGGCGATCGAGTACGGACTGGTCGGACGGATCATCAAGCACGGCTCAGAGATCGACAACCATTAGGAGGCGGCGATGGGTGCAGCCCTGGGGCAGCGGTCATGGTACGGCAGCGCGATCGCGGCCCTGCCGCTGCTCGCGCTGACGGCGTGCGGCGGAGGGCCGGCGCCGGCGCCGCTCTCGCCCGTGCTGCATTCACCGATCACGGGCGCGGCGTTCCTGCCACTGCCGGATACGGCGGGCGCGATCACCGCCGCGGACGCCGCACTCGCGTCGTCGCCCGACAGTGTAGAGCTCGTCCTGGCAGCCGGTCACGCACGGTCGGCCAGCTGGCGTTACGGCGCTGCGATCGAGCTGTACTCGCGCGCCGTCGAGCTGGCGCCCGGCGACTGGCGCCCGTACCGGTTTCGCGGTCACCGCTATATCTCCACGCGCCAGCTGCCGCGGGCGGTGAGCGATCTCGAGCGCGCAGCGGCGCTGGATACGCTCGGGTTCGACGTCGCATATCACCTCGGCCTCGCCCACTATCTGAGTGGTGAATTCGAGCGTGCGGCGGCCGTGTACGGCCGGTGCATGCGGCTGGCGGAGTCGCCCGAGGCGCTGGCGCTGCAGCAGAGCGGCAGTCTGCCGGCGGACCACCGGACCTGCATGGCCATGGCGGCCGACGATGAGGATCTGGTCGCGATCGCCGACTGGCATTACCGAGCGCTGCGCCGCGCGGGCCGGCACACCGATGCGCTGCGGCTGCTCGACCGCATCCACGAAGGCATGCGTGTGGAGGAGAACCAGGCCTACTACGACGCGCTGCTGTTCTACAAGGGGCTGCGCACGGCCGATCAGATCTGGGCCGCCGACGCGAGCGGCGCGAACACCTACGAGACCGTCGGCTACGCCGTCGGGAACTGGCACCTGGTCGAGGGTGACACGGCGCGCGCGCGGGCGATCTTCGAGCAGATCGTCGAGCAGGGCGACAGCTGGAACGCGTTCGGGTACATCGCCGCCGAGCAGGATGTGCTGCGTCTGCGCCGCGCGGCCCGCTGACCTTGCCCACGCTCATCCCCGAGCTGGTCTACGAGCGGGGCAGATTCGTCACCGGTCGCGCGGTCGGGTGCGACCCCGAGCGCGGCGTGATCACCGCGGTCGACTCGTCCGAGGCGCTCGAATCGGGCGACGCCGGCGTGGTCCCGCTCCCCGGGCGCGCACTGATCGCGGGCTTCGTCAATGCGCACTCGCACGCGTTCCAACGGCTGATCCGCGGCCGGACGCAGTGGCGAACAGCGCGCGCCGACTCGGATTTCTGGGGCTGGCGCGACGCGATGTACGCCGTGGCGCTCGCACTGACGCCTGACGAGATCGAGATCACGGCCCGTCACTGCTTTCTCGAGATGCTGCACGCCGGGTATACCAGCGTGGGCGAGTTCCACTACCTGCACCGCGACGCGCAGGGTGCGGCCTACGCGGATCCGAACGAGCTCGCGCAGCGCGTGATCGCCGCGGCGCGTGCTGTCGGCATCCGAATCGTGCTGCTGAATGCGTGCTACGCGCGGGGCGGCATGGGGGCGCCGCTGGGGCCCGAGCAGCGCCGCTTCGCGACGCCGGAGCTGGATCCGTTCCTGGCAGCGACCGAGGGTCTGGCGCAGCGGTACCGGGCCGACGGTTTCGTCGAGGTCGGTGTGGCGCCGCACAGTGTGCGCGCGGTGCCACGCGAGTGGCTGGCGCAGCTTGCTGCTTGGGCCCGGCGGCGGGACGCGCCGTGCCACATGCACGTGAGCGAGCAGCCGGCGGAGGTCGAGGCTGCCGTGCGGGCCTGGGGCGTGCGCCCTGTCGAGCTGCTCGCTGAAGAGGGGGTGCTATCGTCGTCGTTCACTGCCGTGCACGCGACGCACGTGCTGGAGCGCGAGATCGCGCTGCTCGCTGGCGCCGGAGCCAACGTGTGCGCCTGCCCGACCACGGAGCGCGACCTGGCCGATGGGTTTCTGCCCGGGCTGGAGCTGCTGGAGAGCGGCGTGCCGATCTGCATCGGCAGCGACAGCCAGACGCGTCTCGATCCGTTCGAGGAGCTGCGGCTGCTCGAGTACCACGAGCGGCTGCGCCGGCTGCGGCGCAACGTGCTGTTGCAGCGTACGCAGGACCAAGAGGAACGACTGTACGTCGCGCC
This sequence comes from Longimicrobiales bacterium, assembly GCA_050732635.1. Classification (GTDB taxonomy): domain Bacteria; phylum Gemmatimonadota; class Gemmatimonadetes; order Longimicrobiales; family RSA9; genus JBOHRE01. The sequence goes on from JBOHRE010000019.1 coordinate 37,349, forward strand.
CGCGCTGCTGGCGGCGGGGGCGAGGAGTGGCGCGAGATCGCTGCGCCTCGAGGCGGGCGAAGTGGAAGCCGGCATGCTGGCGGACCTGATCGCGCTGGATCTGAGCCATCCAGCGCTCGCGGGTTGGACCACCGAATCGCTGCCATCGTTGCTGGCGCTGTGCGTGGGCCCTGAGGTGGTCAGCGATGTGTGGGTCGGCGGCGTCGCGCGGGTGAGCGACCGACAGCACGCACTGGACGGAATTACAACTATCGAGCTCCAGCGCGTATCCAAGCGAGTGTCGAGGGAGGCGTGAGCGAGGCGTACGACAGTCCGCGGGAAATGGAGTTACGGCGCTTGGATGCGCTCGCGCAGACGCTGGACCGGGTGTTCCGGCTGCCGGGGACGGACATCCGGTTCGGGCTGGATCCGCTGCTGGGCCTGATTCCAGGTGCCGGCGATCTGCTGGGCGGGGCACTCTCGGCCTACGTGGTGCTCGTCGGCGCTCGCCTCGGTGCACCGCGGGGGCTGCTGCTGCGCATGCTGTTCAACGTCGGCATCGACGCGGTGGTCGGGGCGGTCCCCGTGCTGGGTGACCTGTTCGATGTCGCGTGGCGGGCCAATACCCGGAACGTCGCGCTGCTGCGCCGTTACGTGCACGCGCCGGATGCGGCCCGGCGCTCGAGCCGCCACTTCGTCGTGGCGGTGATCGTCGTGCTGGCGGCGCTGGTGATCGGCGGTATCGCGGTGAGCGTGGCACTGGTGCGCTGGCTCGCGGGCGTGATCGGCTGAGCCGGAAACCCCCTCGGCCCTGGTGCCGTAGGGCCGCAGGAGCTCCCATCAGGCAGGAGGCAAGCAGACATGACACGGAAGCCGATGCGTGCCGGGGCCGCGCTGCCATACGCCGGCCCGCTGATCGCGCTCACGCTGACGAGCGCGCCACTGCCGCTGCTGGCGCAAGCGGAACGGTTCGCGCTGCCCGGCCAGGAGATCGCGATCTACAACATCGCCGGCGAGGTCCAGATCGAGCGCGGCACGGGCGACGCCGTCGAGGTCCTGGTCAGTCGTGGTGGCAGTGATGCGGCGCAGCTTCGGATCGCAACGGGTCAGATCGACGGGCGCAACACGCTGCGCGTGATCTATCCCGACGACGAGGTGAGGTACGAGCGCCGCTGGGGCGGCAACACCAGCATGCGCGTTCGGTCCGACGGGACATTCGGCGCGGGCGGACGGCGCGTGAACGTGCGCAGTCGCGGCCGCGGTGGACTGGAGGCGCACGCGGACCTGCGGATTCTGATCCCGGACGGCCGGCGGGTCGCCGTGCTGCTGGGCGTCGGCGGCGTCGAAGCGGCCAACGTGGTCGGGGACCTGGTGGTGGATGTCGCGGCCGCAGGCGTGGAGGTGCGCGGCGTGCGCGGCGCACTGCTGGTGGACACGGGGTCCGGTAGCATCACCGTGGCGGATGTGCAGGGGGAAGTCGGTATCGACACCGGGTCTGGCAGCGTGGAGGTCAGCGTCATCCGTGGTTCCCGGCTGAGGGTCGACACAGGCTCCGGCTCCGTCCGGGGCAACGACCTGACGACCGACGACCTGTCGGTGGATACGGGCTCCGGTCGCATCGAGCTGAGCGCCGTGAGCGCCCGCCGCCTGGTGCTCGACACCGGCAGCGGCAGCATCGACCTGGGGCTGCTCAGCGATGTGGAGAGCGCGCGGCTCGATACCGGCTCGGGCTCCGTCCGCCTGCGGGTGCCGGCGGAGCTGGGCGCCGAGCTCGAGATCGAAACCGGGAGCGGCGGGATCGATGTCGATGTGCCGGTCGAGGTCGCGCGCATGGCCCGCAACTCGTTCGTCGGTCGAATCGGCGATGGCGTTGGCCGGATCGTCGTAGACACGGGATCCGGCGGAGTGCGTCTGGTCCGCAACTGAGCACGGTCGCGCGTATGGTGGAGGGACACGGGCTCGCGGCGGTCGCCGCGAGCCCGTGCCGCATCACTGCCGGTCGTGCCGGTCGCCGCGGATGATGCTGATGAGCAACGCGACGCCGCCGGCAGCCGCCAGGATGAAGAGCAGCGTCGCGACGATGGGGTAGCCGAAGATCGAGCGGTCGCTGGGGATGCGTGCCAGCATGGCGGCGCCGACGATCAGGGCGGCGAGCACGAGGCCCATGGTGATGCGGTTCGCGATCTTCTCGAAGCCGGAGATCAGCAGGCGCTCATCGATCGATTCGACCTTGAGGCGCAGCTGCTGCTGGCTGACCGCATCGAAGAGACGATTCAGACGGCCGGGCAAGCGCTGCACGAACTCGTTCAGCTCGAGCATCGTGGAGAACAATTCGGTCGGCGCGAGCCGCTTCAGCATCCGTCGCTGCAGCACGGCGGCCGCATGTCTGCGAATCGCGGCATTGGGATCGAAATCGGGATCCAGCGTGCGGCCGACCTCGTCCAGATTGAGCAGCGTCTTGCCCAGCATCGCCAGCTCGGGTGGCGCGACAATGCCGTTCTCGGCGGCGAGCCGATTCAGGTAGATGAATACGGCGCCGACCTGGAGATCGCCGAAGTCAGCCGACTTCTGCTGTGCGACCAGCTCGACCATCCGACTGCGAAACTGCTTGGGGTCGGCATCCTGCGTTCGCTCGCAGAACTCGAGCGCCAGATCTGCCACCTGCTCACCCTCGCCATTGGCCACACCGAGAAGCAGCTTGAGCAGGTGCTCCTGCATCTCGGAGCCGAGATAGGCAACCATGCCGAGGTCGAGCAGCGCAAGCCGTCGATCGTCGGTGAGGAACACGTTGCCCGGGTGCGGGTCGGCGTGGAAGAAGCCGTCCACGAGGATCTGCCGCAGGTATGCGCGGAACAGGTCGTCGGCGAGCGCGTCGCCATCGATTTCCAGGCGAGCGAGCGGGCTGACCGCGGTGATCTTGCGGCCGCGCACGTAATCCATGGTGAGGATACGGCCGGTGGTATAGTCCTCGATCGGCAGCGGTACGACGATGCGCTCGAAATCGCGGAGGTTCTCGCCGAGCAGCTCCAGGTTGCGCGCCTCCCGTCGGTAGTCCAGCTCGCGCACCAGTGCGGCGCGGAGCTGCTCGAGCGTCTCGGTCAGGCGGTACCGCTCGCCCAGATCGGTGTGCTGGTCGAGGAATTCGGCGAGCTCGCCGAGTACCTCGAGGTCATCCGCGATCTGCTCGCGGATGCCGGGTCGCTGGACCTTGACCGCGACGGCTCGCCCATCGCGTAGCCGGGCGCGGTGCACCTGCCCGAGCGAGGCGGAGCCGAGCGGTGTCGGCTCGAAGCTGGAGAACGCCCTGGATAGGCGCGTGCCGAGCTCCTGCTGGATGATGCGCTGGACAGCGGCGAAGGGGATCGGCTCCAGGTCGTCCTGCAGGCGTTCGAGCCCGTCGAGATAGGCCGGCGGGATGAGGTCGGCGCGCGTGGACAGCAGCTGCCCCAGCTTCACGAAGGTCGGCCCGAGCTGCTCCAGATCACGGGCGAGCGCATCGCCAGGAGGCTCGCCGTTGCCCACCGACAGCGCCGCACCCGTGCGCCGCTCGATCGCTGCGCCGGCACCGACGGCAGCCTCGTAGGCGGCGCTCTGCCGTTGGCGCGCGACCGAGCCGCGGCGGTCACGCGCACGTGTGGTCGGTGACGGTGCGGGCTCAGCCGCCGCGTCGAGCGCCGGCTCCAGCCCGGCCGCCTGCACGAGGTCGGAGCGGCCGTAGCGGTACAGCAGGCGCGCGATCTCGCCGTACCGCCTGAGGTGCCGCGGGTCGAGTGAAATGCCCATCGTGGCGCTGGTGCTGCGTTCGTCGGGACTCGTTGCCGCACCATCGTTGTTCAAGAAGTGAGCCGCGCACTGGCATTCCCGACGGCACGGTCTATGTTGGCTGTTCCCCCGGATGACACGAACTCCAACGGCCGGCATGCATGGGGCATTTTCGTATTGGTTCGCTGCTCGGCGTCGAGATCCGGATCGACTCGTCGTGGTTCGTCCTGTTTTTTCTGATCCTGTGGACGTTCGCCGCTGGTCTGTTTCCGGCCCAATTGCCGTCGCTGCCGTCCTGGGCTCACCTGCTGATGGGAATCGCGGCGACACTACTGTTGTTCGCGTCACTGGTCGCGCACGAGCTATCACACTCCGTGGTGGCGCGGGCGCGGGGTGTGCCGGTCGAGGGAATCACGCTGTTCATCTTCGGCGGTATGGCGTTGACGCGCCGTGAGGCCACCACGCCGGGGGACGAGTTCGCGATCGCGGCGGTCGGGCCGCTCAGCAGCTTCCTGCTGGCCGCCGGCTTCAGCGCCGTCGCCTGGCTGACTCGCGCCGAGAGCGCCATCGCGTACTCGGTTGCCGCCCACGTGGGCCAGTTCAACCTCCTGCTCGCCGTCTTCAATCTGCTCCCCGGATTCCCACTGGACGGGGGACGTATCCTGCGTGCGGCTGCGTGGAAGTTCACGGGCAGCCACCTGCGCGCGACGCGCTGGGCAGCGCGTTCGGGCCGCGCTCTGGGCTGGCTGCTGATCGCGCTGGGCGCGCTGCAGGTGATCATGGGCGGGGCGCTGATCAGCGGCATGTGGCTGATCTTCATTGGCTGGTTCCTGCGCAATGCGGCGCGCGCGAGCGAGCAGGCGGCGGCTGCCCAAGCGAGCCCGCTGCGGTCACCGGATCAGCCGGGTGGCGGCGGAGCGGTGTCGCCGGCCTTCATCATTCCGGCCACGCGCCTGCCGCCGGGCTTCGCCGAGCGCGTGCGCGAGCCACCCGCGCAGCCGGCGACCCCACGCCCGGCCGCCACCGTGGTGCTGCTGCGCGACGGCCACGCCGGCATGGAGGTTCTGCTGCTGCTGCGGCACCAGGGCACGACGTTCGTTCCGGGCGCCTGGGTCTTCGCGGGTGGTCAGGTCGATGCCGCGGACGCGGATCCCGACCTCGCGGCTCGCGCACGGGGACTGGGCCGCCGGCCGCCCGCCGCGTTCTGGATGGCGGCCGCCCGCGAGCTGCTCGAGGAGGCGGGCGTGCTGCTGGCACGCGATGTCAGCGGCGGCTGGATTCGTGACGCCGCATCGGATGCACGGCTGGAGCAGTGGCGCGAGCGACTGATGAGCGATGGCGCGACGCTGCACGACGTGGTGTGCGCGCTGGACGCGCGGCTCGACGTCGCGGGTATGGTCCACGCCGCCCACTGGATCACGCCCATCGCCGAGCCGCGGCGTTACGACACGCACTCCTTCCTCGCTGCGCTACCGGAAGGCGTGACCGCAGCGCCCGACCCGCGCGAGATGTCGGACGCGCTGTGGCTGGCGCCGGCGGAGGCGCTGCGCCGCTTCACGGTGGGCGGGCTGCCGATGGTCTTCCCGACGGTAAAAACGCTGGAGGCGCTGGCACCGTACGCTCGCGTGGCGGACGCGCTGGACGCCTTCCGGGGCGCGGAGGTGCGGTCGATCCTGCCCACGCTGGTGCGGACCCCCGAGGGTGTCGGGATCGTAATCGCTGAGGACAGCCCGCAAGAGCAGGAGTGATCGATGAGCTTACCGCGTACGGTTGGAGAGTTGAAGCGCAGCGGCTATCCGCGCCGCTCCGTGAAGGACGAGTTGCGCGCGAACCTGCTGCGCGAGCTGAGCGCGGGTTCGACGCTGTTTCCGGGTATTGTCGGCTATGATGATTCAGTCGTGCCGCAGATCGTGAACGCGGTGCTCGCGAAGCAGAACTTCATCCTCCTCGGGCTGCGCGGGCAGGCGAAGAGCCGGATCGTGCGCCAGCTCATCGAGCTGCTCGACGCCGAGATGCCGATCCTGAAGGGCAGTGAGGTCAACGACGATCCGTTCCGGCCGATCTCGAAGCAGGGACGTATGCTGCTCGAGGAGTGCGGCGATGCCGCTCCCATCGACTGGCTGCCTCGGGAGGCGCGCTTCGTCGAGAAGCTGGCGACGCCGGACGTCACGATTGCCGACATCATCGGCGACGTGGATCCGATCCGGGCCGCGCGCGGTGGGCACGTGCTCGCCGACGAGCTGACTATCCACTACGGGCTGCTGCCGCGCGCGAACCGTGGCATCTTCGCAGTGAACGAGCTGCCCGACCTGTCCGGAAAGATTCAGGTCGGCCTGTTCAACATCATGCAGGAGGGCGACGTCCAGATCAAAGGCTACCCGGTGCGGCTGCCGCTGGATGTACTCCTCGTCTTCACCGCGAATCCCGAGGACTACACCGCTCGAGGCAAGATCATCACGCCTCTGAAGGATCGGATCGGCGCGCAGATCGCCACACATTATCCGGAAGACGTCGATACGGGCATGGCCATCACGAAGCAGGAGGCCTGGGTGGCGCGCGGGCCGGTGCTCGAGGTGCCCGACTTCGTCGCCGAGACGATCGAGCGGATCGCATTCCTGGCGCGAACCGACAAGCGCGTCGATCAGCGGTCCGGCGTCAGTCAGAGACTGCCGATCACAGTGCTGGAGAATGCGATCTCGAACGCGGAGCGCCGCAGCGCGATCACCGGCGAGACGCCGATCGTGCCGCGCATCGGTGACGTGTACGCCGCACTGCCGGCGATCTCCGGCAAGCTCGAGCTGGAATACGAAGGCGAGCTGGTCGGCGCCGACGCGATCGCGCGCGAGTTGGTCTCGCAGGCGGCGGAAGAGACGTATCGCGCGCGAGGCGGTGACGCTGTGGGTGACGCCACCGACGAGGTCGTCGACTACTTCGAGAGCGGCGGCGTGCTGCAGCTCTCCGACAGCGCCTCGGGCGACGCCTGCCTCGAAGGGTTCCGCACGGTTTCTGGACTGCTGACCGTGGTGGCCGAGCTCGGGCTCGGCAGTGAACGCGCGGGCGTGACCGCCGCGGCGTGCGAGCTGGTTCTGGAGGCGTTGGTCGCACAGCGGCGCATCAGCCGCTCCGACCTGGGCGCGTACCAGCGGACACCGCGCGCGCGGCCGCCGAAGGGGCCGATCGGACCCTTCGAGGTCTAGACGGGCAGGCAGCCGACGGTCCGCCAGGAGGGCCGAGCGTGGCTGACAGGATCCGGCGCTGGGCGACCGGCAGCGCTGCCTCACGCAAGGCTGCCTCGTCGAACCAGCCGGCGTCGGTCGCGCCTGGGGTCAGCGCGTCGGTCGTGGCGGTGAGTGCGTAGACGTCGTAGCGGGCGCGGAAGTGGGAGAAGGTGTGCGTGAGGCGTGTGATGGCGCCCCTGTGCGCGAGTGCGGGTGGCTCGCCCAGCAGGGCGCCGGCGGCGCGCACGGCGGTCTGGCGAGTGGAGCGGCTTGCGGGGGCGACGTCGCCCGGCAGCTCCCAGAGCCCGCCGAGCAGGCCGCGTGG
>JBOHRE010000020.1:0-42243 GCA_050732635.1 Longimicrobiales bacterium
GGCCTCGCCCGTGCGGCCGTCGAGCAGCCGCTGCACGCGCAGCAGCAGCGGCGAGCCGCCCTCCGCCATCGCCATGGTGCCGCTCGGCACCGGCTCGCGCACTGGCCCGACCCATGACGCCACCTGCGCCAGACAGCGCGCCAAGCCGAGCTGCGAGCCCGTCTGCCGCACCGCCCAGTCGTCGCACAGGTACTCCGCCGACTCGCGCAGGCGCAGCCGCGCGACCCGGTTCAGCGGCTGGAAGAAGAAGACGGACTCGATCACGCCCGCCAGCACGTGCCAGAGCGGATCGCGCCGCGCGAGGTGCGCCAGCTCGTGCGCCAACCCGGCGCGCTGCTCTTCGGGCTCCAGCTCGCTCACGAAGCGCTCGGGCACACAGATCTCGCGCGTGCCCAGCGCGAGCGGACTCGGGCAGCGCGGCGAGGCCGACAGCCAGACCGGCCGCCACAGACCCGCATTGCGACGGAGCTCCGCCAGCGCCGCCGCCAGCCCGCCCTCGTCGAGTTGCCGGCGATCGCACAGCAACCGTTGCAGCCGCACGTGCCGCAGCCCGAGGCGGAGCAGCAGCGCCAGCGCCACGACCAACCAGCTCGCCAGCAGCACTCCGGGGCCGGGAACCAGGCGATCGCGGACAGTCGGGAGCGGCGAGGAGGTCCGAGTGGCGACGTCGCCCGTCGGCTCCGTCACCTCAGCCGACGCCCCGGCAGGCGCCGCCTCGTCCAACCCCACGCGGCGGGACTCGGGCTGGCGCGCGGCGCTCGCATTGGCGGAGTTCACCGAGCCCACGGCCGTCGACGCCAGCTCCAACCCACCTGTGAGCGGCGCCCAGCCGAGTACGCCCTGGAGCGTGGCGGTGCCGATCGCGCCCACCAGGGCCGTCTTCCACAGCGTCTCCTTCAACGCCTCCGAACGCGTCAGCCGCCGCGTGAGTAGCCAGGCCGCGCCGAGCAGCACCGTGCTGTGCACCAGGTACGTGAGCAGCCAGGCGGATGCCGGTAGCACCAGAACGTCCAGGATGCCCATCAGTCGCCTCCCTTCTCGCGCAGCTCGGCTTCCCTGCGCTCGATCAGCTTCCGCACTCGCGCCAGATCCGACGCGTCCACATCGCCTTCGGCCAGCAGATGATTCACCAGCGCCGCGACGTCCCCCTCGAACAGCCGATCCGCCAGCTCCGAAAGCTCAGACACCATCGAGCGCCGCACGCGTTGCGGCTCCACCGCGGCCCGATACACGTACTGCCTGCCTGTGGTACGGTGGGCGACGACACTTTTCTTCTCCAACCGCGACAGCAGCGTCGCCACCGTGCTCTGCGCCAGCTCCCGTTCCGGCCGGAGCGCCTCCTGCACCTGCACCACGGTCGCTTCGCCGCGCCGCCACAACACGCGCAGAATCTCCAGTTGCAGCTCGGTCAGTGCGAACTCGGCCATGGTCGTCCTTTGCTTGGTGGCGGGCTGACTTCTACGGCTGTAATACTACGCCTGTCGATACAGCCGCGCAAGAGGATTCGCGCTGGCCCGAGACGCGCAGCGGAGGTGATCGCGAACTCGCCGCGGATTGCGGAGCTGCTACGACGCGAGGATGTTTGGGCAGGAGGAGCACTGAATGCGACCGGGTACCAGCCGTGGGTGCGCGACGGCGTGCGCGTGAGCAGGAACGGACGACAGCTGTCACGTGCGCCAGACAAAGCTGACCGCACTGATGCAGAGACTGGATTCGCCTTGAGAACATGCCCGAGCCGCGGCCGGGCTCGTCGCACTCTAGCACGGCGTCCCGACCAGCGATGCGCGCCGGCGAGGGCCGGCTGATCAACGCCCTCGCCCGCGACAAAGCCCCGGTGCTATAACTGCCACCGGGGCCTCGTTGATCGAGTGGAGCTGACCTCAGTGTCCCTTCACGAGGAAGGTGACATTGCAGGTGGCGCGATAGCGTACGATGCGGTTGTTCTCGACCACTGCCTTCATACTGCTGATCCAGATCTCCTGAATGTTGTCGACCGTCTTGGATGTCTCGGCCAGAGCGCTCTTGGCCGCATCATCCCAACTGCTGTCGGACTCCGCGATCACCTCGATGACCTTCGCGATACTCGACATCGCTGCCTCCGGCTAGAGTTCTGCGACCGGCCCGGCAGCCGGCCGCTCGTGTATATTGCCAGGGGAGAGCTCCATCATCTATCGGCACAATCCGCAAGCATAGCAGTAAAGCCCCACCAGCCGAATGCCGATGGGGCTCGTTACGTCGAGTGGAGCTGACCGGGATCGAACCGGTGACCCCCTGCTTGCAAAGCAGGTGCTCTCCCAGCTGAGCTACAGCCCCGACATAGACCTTTAGTTTAGCGAGTTTCCGGGCCGAACGGTAGCGCGGGCGGCCGTGTGCGGCCGCGCCGCGGGTCGTATTTTCCGGCCTCATCGCCTTTCTACCTGGAGCCGACCATGGAGTTCGCATTCCGCGTGGTGGCGCGCTGGCGCGTCGTCGTGCTGTCCTTGGCGCTGTGCGGCAGCGCCCTGCCCAACGGCAGGAGAGCCGCGGCACAGCAGCCGTTCCTGCTCGATGCCGAAACGCGGCAACTGCTGCACGAGGCGCTGAGCGGCGAGCGCGCGAAGGACCACGTGATCCAGATCACGCGGCATCATCGGATCCAGGGCTCGCGCGGGTTTCGCGACGCGGCGAATTACGTGCTCGCGTCGCTGCGCGCGGCGGGCTTCGGCGGGGAGCGGGCGTGGATCGAGTCGTTTCCGTCCGATGGGCGCGTGCACTATCAGACCTGGCAGTCGCCCTCCGGCTGGCACATCGAGGCCGCCGAGCTGCGTATGGTCGAGCCGCACGCCGAGCGCATTGTGGGTTATCCCGAGATCGCCATGAGCGTGATGACGTACTCGAACGCGGGCGAGGCGACGGCCGAGCTGGTCTGGGTGGGCCCGGGCACGCGGCCGGAGGACTACGCCGGCAGGGACGTGCGGGACAGGTTCGTGCTGTGCACGGGGTATGGCGGCAGTGTGCACCGGCTGGCGGTGCTGGAGCACGGCGCGGCCGGCGTGGTCTGCTACCTCGACGACGAGCGGGCGCAGGAGTACCCGGACATGCTGCAGTACACGGGCATGTGGCCGCTGACGGAGGAGCTGGAGCGCGTGCGCTTCGGCTTCAACCTGACGAATCGTCAGGGTGAGCGGCTGCGGGCGCTGCTCGAATCCGGCGAGCGAGTGGTGCTGCACGGCCGGGTCGAGGGGCCGGGGCTCGAGCCGTTCTTCATGGATGTGCCGGTGGCGGAGATCCGCGGCGCGGAGCGGCCCGACGAGGTGCTCGTCTTCAGCGCACACCTCGACCACCCGAAGGAGTCGGCGAACGACAACGCATCGGGCTCGGCCGCGCTGCTCGACATCGCACGCGCGCTGCGCGAGCTGATCGACGCCGGCCGGCTGCCGGCGCCGAAGCGCACGCTGCGCTTCATGTGGGTGCCGGAGTGGTACGGCACGATGGCGTACATCGACGCGCACCCGGAGCTGCGCGGGCCCGCGCTGGGCGGCTCGGTGCTGGCGAACATCAACATGGACATGGTCGGCGAGCACCTGGAGCTGCTGCACTCGCGCATGATCCTGACGCGCACGCCGGCGTCCATTCCCTCGGTGCTGAACGACGTCGTCGCCGACATGGCGCGGCTGGTCGATGCGACGGAGATCCGCACGCCGCGTGGCAGTCTATCCGCGTTCAACTATCGGATCACGCCGTACAGCGGCGGCAGCGACCACATGATGTTCATCGAACGGAAGATCCCGGGCGTCATGATCGTGCACGACCCCGATTACACGCACCACACGTCGGAGGACACGCCGGACAAGGTCGACCCGGTCGAGCTCGAGCGCAGCGAGCTGCTGGCGACAGGCGCACTGTGGTACCTGGCGAACCTCGAGTCTGCCCGGGCCGCCGAGCTGGCCTGGCTCGCGGGCGCCAATGCCGCCCAGCGTCTGGCACTGGCGGCGCGCAGTGCGGCGGCCCTGGGCGACGCGCGCGACGCGCAGAATCGGCTGGCCCACGCCCTGGAGTGGGAGCGCGCCACGCTGGAATCGATTCTCAGCTACAATGACGACACGGAGGCAGAGTCAGCGGTCGCCGCTCAGGTCGCGCTGCTGGAGTCGCAGCACGCGGGCCTGCGCGAGCAGCTACTGGCGACGCTGCCGCGCACGGCAGTCGCGAGCGCCGCGGATGACGCACGGATCCCGGTCCGGCGCACGCGCGGGCCGCTCGATTTCGGGCTGCCAGCGAGCGCGGTGCCGGCGGAGCGCGCGGCCTGGTACGCGTCGGCGGACAATCCGATTCGCGGCGACATCGGATTCGAGCTCGTCAACTTCATCGACGGCCGACGCAGTGTGCGCGAGATACGCGACGCGCTGGCGGCCGAGTTCGAGCCGCTGCCGACGGCGGCCGTGGCGCGTTATCTGGAGGATCTGATCGCTGCCGGAGTGCTGGAATGGAGGCGTTGACGCCATCGCGTACCGTCGCCGCCCGGCGAGTCCGAAAGCACAGCGTGGCGAGCGGGCCCGGCGAGACGATTCGCCGGGCCGCCGCCGACTTCGCTAGTTGCCCCGTGCCGCCACCGGATTCACCAGCTCGATGGTGAATGGGCCCATGCCGTGAAGCTGGATCACGGTCTCGCCCTTCGCGCCGCCGTAATGTGGCATCTCCGGCGGGACGAAGAGGTAGTCGCCCGCGGTGTACTCCGTGAGCTCCTCGTTCTCGACCCGGCCCATGGCCAGCAGGAAAGTGCCCGAGAGCACGGTGAGATTCTCGCCTTCGGGTGCCAGTGCGCCGGGAAGCGATAGCCATCGGGGAACTTCAGACGCAGCGTGTACGGCTGATCCGCCACACTGGGGTCACCCTGGACGGTCAGCATCATGCCCGGCGCAAAGCCCGGCACCTGCGGATCCACCCATTCCAGCGTGTTCGCTGCGGTGGCCTTCATCTTCGGCTTCGGCGAGTCCTGCGCTGCCACGGGCGCGGCGAGAATGGCGCAGGCGAGAAGTACAGTCGAGCAGCGGAGTGCCGCTGTCAAACGGACGCGCGTATGGCAAAGGGGTCGGTCGCGAGCCCAAATGCCGATCGCCCCAGCCCCAGCCCCAGCCCCATAACACGGAATACGACTTGCACCTGCGCAGCCCGCAGATATCGCCGACGGCAGGCTGCCGTCGGCGTTTTTCACGTGCATGGTCTGGTGAGAATGGCAGAGGAGACGCGGCAGACGCTGCCGCTCTGGAGCGAGGCGGAGCTGCCGCGCTATGCGGCGCTGCAGAAGAGCCGGAGACCGCTCGATGTGGACGTCTGCGTGGTCGGCGCCGGCATTGCCGGCATGATGAGCGCGTACCTGCTCGCGCGTGAGGGGCTGCGCGTCGCAGTGCTCGAAGATGGCGAGATCGCCAGCGGCGAGACCGGTCGCACGACGGCGCATCTGTCGAACGCGCTCGACGACCGCTACACCCGACTGGAGAAGGTGCACGGCGCAGACGGCGCGCGGCTGGCGGCTGCGAGTCACGGCGAAGCGATCCGGTTGCTGGAGGAGGCGACGTCGCGCGAATCGATCGACTGTGATTTCGGCCGGCTGGACGGCTACCTCTTCGCCGGCCCGGGCACGGACCGCGCGTTCCTGGAGCGTGAGCGCGAGGCGGCGCGCCGCGCTGGTCTGACCGGGGTCGAGCTGGTCGAGGCGCCACCGGCGAGGCTGTGGGACGGGCCCGCGCTACGCTTCCCCGACCAGGCGCAGTTCCATCCGGTTCGCTTCCTTGCCGGCCTGGCGATCGCGCTCGAGCGGCTGGGCGTGCTGCTCCACACCGACACATTCGTCTCGGCAGTGCGCGAGAACGAGCTCAGCGTCGAGCTCGAGACGCGCAACGGCGGGCGCGTGGTCGCCGAATGGGCGGTGATCGCGACCAACTCGCCCGTCACCGACCTGATCATCACGCCGAGCAAGATCGAGCCGTACCGAACCTACGTGGTCACCTTCGAGGTGTCGCACGGCAGCGTCCCCGCCGGGCTATACTGGGACACACTCGACCCGTACCATTATGTGCGGCTGCAGCGCGGGCCTGCGGACACCGACTACCTCATCGTGGGCGGCGCGGACGAGCGAACGGGTGAGGCCGGCAATGGCGTGCTGGCGTTCGCCGGGCTCGAACGGTGGACGCGCGAGCGCTTCCCCACTGCCGACACTGTTCGCTACGCCTGGTCCGGGCAGGTGCTCGAGCCGTTCGACCACCTCGCCTTCATCGGCCGTCAATCGGGCAAAGACCGCATCTTCGTGATCACCGGCGATTCCGGCCACGGCATGACGCATGGTGCGCTGGGCGCGGCGCTGCTGCGCGACCTGATCGCCGGCCGCCCGAATCCGTGGGCGGAGCTCTACGACCCGGGCCGCATCTCGATGCACGCCGCGAAGGAGTACCTCCGAGGTGGCGCGAACGTGCTGCGGCATTATGCCGAGCGGCTGCGCGGCGGCGAGGTGGAGAGCGAGGACGAGATCGCCGAGGAGGCCGGCGCGGTCGTGGCGCGTGACGGTGAGAGGCTGGCCGTCTATCGCGACCAGAACGGCAAGCTGCACCGCCGCTCCGCGATCTGCACGCACGCCGGCTGTGTCGTGCACTGGAACGCGACCGAACGGAGCTGGGACTGCCCGTGCCACGGCTCGCGCTTCGACCCGTTCGGTCAGGTGCTGAACGGGCCGGCGGGCGCGCCCCTCGAGGCGCCCTAGCTCGCTGCTGCGACTGGACCGGCCGGCGGCCGCAGCCTAGGTTTTCCCACCCAAGCCGTGCATTCCCCCTCAGCGCACCGGAGGCACCTATGCGCAGCATTGCATCGGGTCTCGTCCTCTTCTCGCTGGCCGCTCCCGCGGCCGCGCAGCAGGACCACGCGCAGCACGCCCCGCCCGCAGCCGACGACGCGGCACAGCAGTCGGTCCTGCCTGAAGGCTGGCGCATGCGACTCGACCGCGCGAACGCGAATCCGGCCGAGGTCCGCTTTACCACAATGGATCCGGGCTGGCACGTCACGACCGGGCCTGCCGCGATCTTCTACCGCGCCGAATCGACCGCCAGCGGCGCATTCCGCGCGCAGGCGGCGATCCATCTGATGAAGCCCTCGGAGCACGCCGAAGCGTACGGCTTCTTCATCGGTGGCCGGAACCTCGATCAGGATGACCAGGACTACCTTTACTTCCTGGTTCGCCAGGACGGGAAGTACCTGATCAAGCACCGCGCGGGCAGTGAGACGCACACGATCGTCGACTGGACGGATCACCCCGCGGTGGTGAAGGGCTCGACCGAGGGCTCGGTCAAGAACGTGCTCGCGATCGACGCCGGTCCGTCGGAGCTGGCCTTCTACGTGAACGGGCAGGAAGTCGAGCGGCTCGAGCGGCCGGCCTACGCGAACACCGATGGTGTCGTCGGGCTGCGCGTGAACCACCGGCTGGACGTGCACATCGAATCCCTCACTGTCGAGCCGCAGGGTTGAGCATTGCGGGCGACGTCGCCACGCCGCAGTAGCATGAGCACCGTGACCCAAACGGCCGGGACGACTACGGGCGGGCCACGCTCGCTCGCCGAGCTGCCCACGCCGTGCGCGGTCGTCGACGTGCCGCGCATGCGCGCGAACCTCGACCGCATGGCCGCGTACACGCTCGCGCACGGACTGGGGCTGCGGCCGCACGTGAAGACCCACAAGAGCGCGGTGCTCGCGCGCGAGCAGCTCGAGCGAGGCGCGCTCGGCGTCACCGTTGCCACCGGGCGCGAGGCGGTCGTGATGAGCGACGTCGCCACCGACATCTTGCTCGCCTATCCAACCGTCAGTCACAGCCGCCTCGCCGTGGTCGGCGCGTTGCCGGCGGCCACGCGGCTGAGCGTGGCGCTCGACTCGACCGAGGCAGTCGACGCGCTCGCCGGCGCCGCAGCCCGCGCGTCGCGGACGGTCGGCGTGCTGGTCGAGGTCGATGTCGGCATGCAGCGCTGCGGCGTGCAGACGGTCGACGCCGCGCTCGCTGTGGCGCGCCGAACCGCCGAGCACGATGCGCTGGCGTTCCGCGGCGTCATGTTCTACCCCGGCCATATCCGCGAGCACGTCGACGCGCAGGACGCCGCGCTCGAGCGGCTGAACGCGGAGCTCGGCCGATTCCTCGACGGCCTGCGCGACGCAGGCGTGACCGTAGAGGTCGTGAGCGGCGGCTCCACGCCCACCGCCTGGAACGCCCACCGCGTCCCGGCCCAGACGGAGGTCCGCCCCGGCACCTACATCTTCAACGACCGCACGACCGCCGTGATCGGTGCCTGCGATTGGGACGAGTGCGCGTACTCGGTGCTGGCGACGGTGGTCAGCACGGGCGTTGCCGGTCAGGCCGTGATCGATGCGGGGTCGAAGGCGCTGGCGCGCGAGGAGCTGCGCGGCCCGGCCAGTCAGACGATCGACCTCGGCCACGGCCGCGCGACGCCGGCCAGCGGGCTGGCGGCGCTGCTCGATCGGCCGGAGATCAGCGTGCGCGCCACATCCGAGGAGCACGGCATTCTCGACCTGTCGCAGGCCGGCTGGCGGCCGCGCGTCGGCGAGCGCGTGCGCGTCGTGCCCAACCACGTCTGTGTGTCGGTGAATCTGCAGGAGGTTGTCTGGGGGGTCGACGGCGACGACGTGGTCGCGCGCTGGGACGTCACGGCGCGGGGGTGGACGGTGGGGGGAGGGGTCCAGGCGCGCGGGTAGGGCGGGCGTTGGCGCGTTAGGCTTTAGGGGTCCAGGCGCTTCTGCGGGGGCGGCGGGGGCGCGTTAGGCCGTAGGGGCGCATCAGACTCGCAGGCGGAACTGGACGCCGGTGCGCTCCAGCTCGGTGCCGAGGGCGGCGGCCACCAGCTCTGCAACGCGGGTGATCGCGGCCGGGTCGCCCACCAGGTCGAAGTGGCGGAAGTCGAGCGCCAGCACCTTGCAGAAGTGGAAGCCCTGGATCCAGCGGCGGTAGCGGTCGTGCAGGCCTGCCCAGTAGCCGTACGGCACGCTGCGCTCCTCGCTGCGGGCACGCGTGGCGATGCGCCCGACGACATCCTCGAGGGGGCCGTGCAGGTAGATCATCAGTCGTGGCGGGCGCGCCGCCGGCGCATGCGTCAGCTCCGCGTACAGCCGCTGATAGAGGTCGTATTCCAGCGGCGAGAGCAGCGCCCGCTCGTAGAGTCCGCGCGCGAATACCTCTGCATCTTCGTACCAGGTGCGGTCGATGATCCAGTCGCCGCCCTCCGCGCGGATGCGGCGCATGCTTTCCATGCGCCTGGCCAGAAAATGCAGTTGCAGCGGCAGGGCGTAGCGGCGCGTGCCGTCGCTGTCGCCGTAGAACAGGCCGAGCCACGGATTGTCATCACCGGTGTTCTCGAGCGCGGCCGCGAAGCCGAAATAGCGCGCGAGCGCGCGGGCAAGAGTCGTCTTGCCCGTGCCGACCATACCGGAAACGGCCAGGAGCATCTGCGGCGAACGTGAGGGATGCCGGGGAGGCAAGGCTCAAGATAGAGGGCGGCGCTGGGCGGCACAGGGGTTGCGCTACGCTGTGGATCGCGCGACCTTTCAAGGTTAGGCAACGTGGCCCCGCGGGGTGGAGCCCCGCCGGGGCCTTTTCAGTTCTTGGGCACGGAGCCGCTCATTCATGCCGGGATTCGGTCTTCTCTCCCAGCCGTGGTGGGTCGCCGCGATATGGATCGCGGCGGTCGGCCATCTGTCCAGTACGGCCGTGACGCTGTATCTGCACCGCTCCGCCACGCATGGCGGCGTCCGCTTCCATCCGATCGTCGAGCACGCCATGCGCTTCTGGCTGTGGCTGACGACCGGCATGAACACGCGCGAGTGGGTCGCGGTGCATCGCAAGCATCACGCGTTCTCGGATCGGGAGGGCGATCCGCACTCCCCGTCGAACGAGGGCTTCTGGGAGATCGTGCTCGGCGGCGTCTTCTTCTACCGTGAAGCCGCGAAGGACGACGAGACGCTGGAGAAGTACGGCAAGGGCTGCCCGAACGACTGGATCGAGCGCAATGTCTACAACCGGGTCACCTGGCTCGGCATCGTGCTCATGCTGTTGATCGATCTGTATCTGTTCGGGCCCGTGCTCGGCCTCTTCGTGTGGAGCGCGATGACCATCTGGCTGCCGATCTTCGGCAATGTGATCAACGGCATCGGCCACGCGCTCGGCTATCGCAACTTCGCCACGAAGGACGAGAGCCGGAACATCATTCCGCTCGGCCTGTTCGTGGCGGGTGAAGAGCTGCACAACAACCACCACGCCGATCCGCGCTCGGCCAGGTTCCGCGCTCGCTGGTTCGAGCTCGACATCGGCTGGATCTATATCTGGGTGCTCAAGGCTGTTCGGCTGGCGGAGGTGATCTACGCCCGCACCGCATCGGTCGGCGAGTTCGCCAAACGCCACCTCACGGAGACCGAGCTGAGCACGCCCGACGTCGGCGGCGCGAGCGCCTGAGCCTCACGGTCGGCGCGCCTCGGCCGGCGCGGTACCAAAACAGCGACGGGCCGCTCTCCGAGCGGCCCGTCTGCGTTCAGGAGCCCCGTCGCCTCCGCTGCCTGCAGCATCACGGGTCGGCGTTGCGCCTCAGCGGTTCCCCCGGCGCCGGGACTCCCAGTCACCACTGTTGCGACGACGGTCACGATCGCGGTCGTAGACGCCGCCGTCGCGGCGGTCGCGTGGGTCCAGCCGGCCGAGCACGCCGCGGTCATCGCCGCACCGGCGCCGCTCCTGGCTCAGCTGCCGCGCCTGCCGATCCAGACGCGCGTGTAACTGGTCGTGCTGGCGGTGCCAGTTGCGGGCGTGCGTGTTGCGATGCGTGCGGTGCCACTGCTCGTGCTGCCGCTCGAGCTGGTCGTAGCGCCGCTCGATCCGCTGGTAGCACGCCCGGGCACTGCGATCGTTGCTGCGGCCGCGGCCCAACCCGATCCCCGCCGCGCGCGCCGCGACATCGAGTCCGATCTGACCGGGGTGGTCACGCCCGCCGATCGGCGGGCCGCCGCCCCGGCGCTCGTCGTCATACCAGTCGTCGTCATCGTCGTCCCAGTCGTCGTCGTCCCAATCGCGGCCGCGGTCGCTGTCGCGGTCCAGCGTAGCGCCGCGCAGGGCGCGCTCCAGCTCCGCCAACGGGATCGACTGAGCCTGTGCCAGGGTCGGCGCCGCGACGATGAGCAGGGAGAGGGCGAGCACGATCTCGAGATTCAGCCGTCTCATCGATTCTGACCTCCGATGCGGTCGCTGAGGAATCCAACCACCCAGGGACGAAGTCAGGATCCGGGCCCGGATCGACGTGGCCGCAGAATTCCGCGCGGTTACGCGACGAACGCGGCTCTTGCCGGGCCGATTCGAGATGGCGGAATGACCCCCAGGGAGCGCACTCGGCGTCCTCGGTGGTGGACAGACATGCTCACCAGGCGAGGCCGTCCCAGATCGCCGGGTCCTCGTTGCCCAGGACCCAGACCGAGAAGCCGCGCAGGCCGTGGCGGCGCGCGAGCTCGAGGCGGGCGGAAAAGCTGCGCGCATCCTCGAGGAAGATCCACTCGAAGGTGCCGCCTCGCGCGTAGACGCCATAGGTGACCTGCTGGTCCTCGAGCCATTCGACGCGGGCGTCGTAACGCTCGAGGAGCGCGCGAGCGCGGGCATGGCTGACCGCTTCGCTGTAAGAGCGCGCCAGCTCGGGCAGGATCCGGTCCTCCTGCGAGGTATACCAGTGCTGCGAGCCGGTGGCGATGCCGAGCGAGAGCTTCTCGGCCGGCACGCTGCGCAGGAAGTACTCGACGACCTGCTCCATCCAGGGCAGCCCGGCCTGAGGCCCGGGCGGCGTGCGGCGCGTGTGCTGGGAGTAGCTCATGATCGAGATGAAGTCGGCAATGCGGCCGATCGCCTCGAGGTCGTACCCCGCGCGCCAGTTCTGGAAGAGCCAGCCGTGGTAGCGCGTGGGACCGGGCAGCGCATCCGGGCGGTGCACCACCGCCATGCTGATGCTGTAGCCGGCGTCGTGCAGTGCCGCCGCGGCCTCCTCGAAGAAGCGGGTGTACGCATCGCGGTCCTGGATCGCGATGTTCTCGAAGTCGAACTGGATCCCGGCGTAACCGTGGCGCCAGCACAGCTCGACCAGGGTGCCGATCGCCCTGCGCCGTGCTGTTTCATCGGCGAGCAGTGCGCTCAGCAGCTCCTGGTCGAAGCCCGGATTCACGATCAACGGCATGACGGCAACGTCGTGCTCGGCAGCCAGCCGGATCAGGCGCGGATCGATGTCGCCCCAGACGACGCCCTGCTCGTTGACCGAGTAGCCGGTCGGCGCGACCACATCAACGCGCTCGACATGCGCGGCAAAGCTCTGCCAGCTCTGCTCGTTGTCCTGGTAGTAGAACAGACGCTCGAGCTGCTGGGCGTGCACCGCTGGAACCATCGAGGCCAGCAGCACGCAGATCGTCAGGACCACGCTCCGTGACATGTCTCGGACTCGCGGCGTTCGAAACGCGCCGCGGGCGTCTGGCGACGCCCGCGGACGTGTGAGCGTTCCGCTGGCGGCGGGGGCCGGCTCACGATGCCGGTGGTGTGCTCAACTGGCAGATATCGGTCGGCGCATTCGCGTTTCGATCACACTCGCTGCGCGGCACCATCATGAACTCGTACTTGACGGGCTCGCCGAAGCGGCGCAGGTCGGACCAGCGCACGGCTTGCAGGTACAGCTCGTACTCGCGCTCGTACAGGATCTGATCGAGCACCTGCTGCTGGGTCGGAAGCAGCGGCACATACGGAGGCAGACATGCCACGGGCTCGTCGAGAACGGACGAGCACTGCGTGCGCACCTCGTTGATGAGAGCGATCGCGGCGGCCAGGTTGCCCTGTCGCGCATGGATCTCCGCCCGGATCAGCTTCATCTCGTCCGGCAGGTAGGCGGGGAAGGACGCGTCCCGTATGAAGTACTTGGTGTGATGATCGAGCGGCCCATGCGCGCCGGCGATATCGGCCGGCGTCACCCAGTAGTCGACGCGCTCGTCGCCGGGTTCGGCGTCGAGACGGAACCGATCCTCCGGCCGCATCTGAAAGGCATTGCCGGAAGCGTACCAGAGAACCCACAGCGGATTGGGGTCGGTGGCCGTGAACCGGAACTCGGAGAGGACATCGGGATCCACGTTTTGGGCGGCCGCCATGGCGCGCGCCTCATCACCGAACATCAGGCTGAAGCGCGCGTCCATGGCTTCGATGGTGTTGGCCAGGTCGAAGCCGGGCGCAAGAATTTGCGTGTCGAAGTCGCTGGATGGCGGCGTCTGCTGAATCTGTGCGCGCGCCTCGTCCAGCAGTGTCAGCACCGCCTGGACAGCCTCGGCTCGGCTGGCGAACTCTGGCTGTGTGTTGTCCGGGCCGGGCGCGAGCGGAATCCGCTCGAAGATCTGCAGCAGATTTCCGAACGCCATGGCCTTGAACAGCCTCGCCAGTGCAATGATGCCGCTGCGGGTCGCCGTCTCCAGCGGCACATCCGGCGCGTTGTCGATCAGCAGATTCGCGACCTGTACCACGTCGTACATAGCGGCCCACGGCCCCTCGGACGGATCCAGGTTGTTATCGATCTCCACACCTGCGTCGACATTCTTGTAGGAATCGAAGGTTGCTGAACCAGCGCCGATCTCATCAGTCACCAATCCGACGACGTAGACCGGGTCGACCAGCTCGTTGCCCCATTCGGCCTGCAGCCCGATCGCCAGGCGGCGAATCCCCTCCGGATCGGAGATGACCTGTTCCTCGGGCGGCAGATTCGGATCGACCAGGTCCAGGTCGCAGGCGCCGAGCGCGAACACGGCAGCGAGCGCCAGAAGCGACGTGCAGCATCTATGGATCTTCATCGGATTTCTCTGGCTCCGTTTCGTGCGTCAGCGTCAGTAGCTCAGACGCACGCCGAGGCTGAGCGTGCGCGGGTTCGGATACACGGCGAAGTCGACACCGCGAGCGACGGTACTCAGGCCGAACATGTTGACCTCGGGATCGTAGCCGGTGTAGTCGGTCCAGGTGTACAGGTTTCGGCCGAGCAGCTCGAGCTGCAGGCTGCGGGCGCCGATGTGCCGGATCCAGTCCGCGCTCGTGTTGTAGCGAACGGACAGATCGCGCAGCTTGATGTAGTCGCCATCCTCGAGGTAGGCCTCGAAGATGCTCTGGATCCGCGTGCGCTCGGCGGCCGTGACCTCGCCTCGCAGAAGCTGGTCGTACAGCGGCCCGGCAGCGAAGATGTCCATGATGCGCCGGGTCTGGTTCCACACCTTGTGGCCGAATGCCCCATCGAGCAGAATCGACGCCGTCCAGTTCTGAAAGAAGCGGATCTCGTTGTTGAGTGAGAGCTGGAAGTCCGGCCAGGGGCTGCCGACGTAATTCGGCGCGGCGGCGCGGACGGGGCAGCCGAGGCACGCCTGTGACGTGTCGGCCAGAATGTTCCCGGACGCATCGCGCTCGAACGCCGACATATAGAACACGCCGATCGGGTGACCCTCCGCAACCCGGTTGTTGTAGCCGAACGTGAGGGGATCGCCCTCCATGTCCTCCATGACGTTCTCGTTCTTCGAGTAGATCAGGGCGGACGTCCAGCCGAAGCGGTCACGGTTTAGGTTCACGGTGTTGAGCTCGAGCTCGATCCCCTTGTTGCTCAGAACACCGACGTTGTCCAGGATCGACGCGAAACCGCTGCTCGGCGAGAAGGGCCGCGAGAGCAGCAGGTCCTCGGTCCGCTGATCGTAATAGGTGAAGCCGAGGCCCAAACGCTGGTCCAGCACCGCGATGTCGAAGCCGGTTTCGATCTCGCGCTGCCGCTCGGGGCGCAGCTCGGGATTGCCGACCTGGCCGCTGGGCAGCAGACCGAGCCGATCGACATTCACGGTGTTGACGTAGCGTGAAAAGCGGGCGTACGCCGCGTCGAGCGGCGGCTGGTTGCCGGCATAGCCGAGCGCTGCGCGCAGGCGCAGCTCGGCCAGCCAGGGCAGGTCGAAGCCCTCGAAGAACGGCTCTTCGGACACGACCCAGGAGCCGCTCACCTTGGGATAGAGCTGCCAGCGCTCGTCCTCGCCGAACGTCGATGAGGCATCCCAGCGCAGCGCACCGGTGAGGAACAGCCGATTGTTCCAGCCGATCTGCTGCTGGCCGAAGAAGCCGAGCGTGACTGTCTCCACGAGCGACTCCGATGCGCTCTGTACGGCGCCGCGGACGAGCTCGGTCAGCGGTGTCAGGTCGCTGGCCGCGAGGTTCAGATTCTGCGCCTTCTGGTAGGTGTGGTTCAGACCGGCGGAGGTCGTGAAGCGCATCGGCTCGCCCAGCGCGAAGGCGTAGCTGCCAACCAGATCGTTGTTGATGAGCATGCTCCGGCGGTTGATCGAGCTCGAGCTGCCGGTCGGCGAGAGCGGCCCGCGCGGGATGAACAGAGCCGTCTCCATGTCGTATTTATCGTAGCCGAAGCGGTACTCGAGGTTGAGGTCTTCGATGGGGTTCGCACGACCCTGCAGCGAGCCGACGAAGCGATCGACATCCTGCGGCGTGCGCCACTCGTTGACGACCGTGAGCGGGTTCGGAAAGATCAGACCCTGTTGGATGAAGCGGCCGGTCTCGGGGTCGCGCTCGCGGAGATCGACCGTCGTGGGCGTGAAGACGATCGCGGTCAGCAAGCCGCCGCCGCCCTGCTCCCCGTTGATCACGAGATCGGTGTGACTGCGGATGTAGTTGACCCCCGCGGAGAGGTCGAGCCACTCACCGAGACGCTGATCGAGGTTCAGTCGGGTGTTCAACTTCTCATGACCGGAACCGATCATGATGCCTTCCTGATCGACCCAGTTGGCGGAGAGATAGTAGCGGGTATCGGCGGAACCGCCGGCGATCGAGCCGTAGCTGTCGGTGCTCCAGGCGTCGCGGAACAGCAGGTCCTGGTGATCGAACCGCTCCACCGGGGTGCCATCGAGATTGACCGGGGTCAGTGCAAAATCGAGGCGGGTCGGCAGCTCGCTGTGACTCAGCCGCGTCGAGGCCGTCACCTGCGTCGCGCCCGGAATGCCGCGCTTCGTGAAGATCTGGATCACGCCGTTGTTGGCGCGAGAGCCATACAACGCGGCCGCGGCTGCGCCTTTCAGGATCTCGACTCGCTCGATGTCGTCGGGATCGAGATCGGCCAGGCGGTTCGACGGGTTGGAGCGGTAGCCGAAGTTGATCTGCTGATCGCCGTTGTTGTCGAGGATCACGCCATCGACGATGTAGAGCGGCTCGGCTCCGCCCGTGATCGAGCTGGTGCCGCGGAGTCGCACGCTCACGCCGCCGCCGGGTGTGCCGGTATTGGAGGTGATGAACGCGCCGGCAACTTTGCCTTGGAGGGCCTGATCGATCGTGACGGCGGGAGATTCGGTCAGATCCTGCCCGCTCACCTGCGAGACGCTGTTGCCGAGCGCGCGGACGGCCGTCGGCGCAGCCGTGCCGGTCACGACGACCGCTTCCAGCTCCAGCGCGGTCTCGCGCAGCAGGATGTCCGCGACGTTGACCAGCCTGTCGTCGGCGAGCGTGACCTGCTGACTGGCGGAGCCGCGACCAATAAAGCTCGCAATGACCGTGTAGGTGCCGGCGCTCAACTGCGCGCGCAGCGAATACGCACCGTTATTGTCGGAGAAGGCGCCGATTTCCGTGCCCTCGACGACCACCTGCGCGCCGGCAATGCCCTGGCCGCTGGCCGCGTCGCGGACCCGGCCGAAGATCGTGTATTGGTCCTGCGCAGCCGCCGGCGCCACACAGGCAAGAGTCGCGGCCAGGATTGCGCCACGGCGCAGCCAGCTTCCTCTGCCCATCATATCGACTCCTCGGTGAGGTGTTGCAATGCCACGGAGATACCTGCCGCGGACCGAGGGTGTCCGCGTGTCCTGGTTCAGAACGGCCGAATCGTATCGGGCGTGACAGGCGCACGCAACAAAGCGAGGCGCTCTCTCACTCGCGGACCAGCTCGACGCGCTGGCGCGGGTAGGCGGGGATGATCCGCTCGTCTTCGGCGAACGCGGCGCTCCGCTCGTAGACGCCGAAGCGGTACGGGCGTCGGCGCGCAGTACGCGCGGTGCGGGACGGGTGCCGGTCGCGCCCGGCGGTGGGCGTGCGCGGCCGGCGGTACGAGCGTCGCCGATCCGGTCTCACACGCGGCTCATCTGCCGGAGCACATAGTGCAGGATGCCGCCGTGGCGGTAGTAAGCGATCTCCTGTGGCGTGTCGAGGCGCACGTGCGCCTCGAATTCGCAGGTGCGGCCGTTGTACGTCGCGCGCACTCGGACCTTGCGGCCGGCAGCGAAGTCGTTGGCCATCCCATCAGCGAGACCGACGATGTCGTAGACCTCATGGCCGGTGAGCTCCAGCGTCTGCGCACTCTCCTGACGCCGGAACTGCAGTGGCAGGATGCCCATGCCGATCAGATTCGAGCGATGGATGCGCTCGTAGCTCTCGGCAATGACCGCCCGCACGCCCTGGAGCGCCGGACCCTTCGCCGCCCAGTCGCGGGACGAGCCGGTGCCGTACTCGTTGCCGCCGATCACGATGACGGGCACACCCTCGGCCTTGTAGCGCATCGCGGCGGCGTAGATGCTCATCTGCTCGCCGCTCGGCAGGTGCAGCGTCACGCCGCCCTCGACACCCGGCACGAGGTTGTTGCGCAGCCGGATATTGGCAAATGTGCCGCGCATCATGACCTCGTGGTTGCCGCGCCGTGAGCCATAGGAGTTGAAGTCCTTGGGCTCGACACCGTGCTGCATCAGGTACTCGGCAGCGGGCGAGTTGCGGGCGATGCTGCCGGCCGGCGAAATGTGGTCGGTCGTGATGCTGTCGCCCAGCAGCGCGAGCACGCGCGCGCGGCGGATATCCTGGATCGGCGCAGGCGTCGCAGCCATATCCTCGAAGTACGGCGGCTGCCGTACGTAGGTCGAGCCCGGGTCCCAGGCGAAGCGCTGACCCTCGGGCACGGGCAGGCCGCGCCACCGCTCATCGCCGGTGAAGACGCCGGCATACTCGGTCTGGAACATCTCCGAGCGCACCGCGCGAGCGATCGTCTCCTGGATCTCGTGCTGCGTCGGCCAGACATCGCGCAGGAAGACCGAGCGGCCGTCGTGATCGTGACCGATCGGCTCGTTGAACAGGTCCAGATCCATGCGGCCGGCCAGCGCGTAGGCGACGCACAGCGGCGGTGACGCGAGGTAGCTGAAGCGCGTGTCGGGATTGATCCGGCCCTCGAAGTTGCGGTTGCCGGACAGCACGGAGCAGACGACGAGGTCGCCTTCGCGGACGGCCGCGGAGATCTCGGGCGAGAGCGGGCCGCTGTTGCCGATGCAGGTGGTGCAGCCGTACCCGACCAGGTTGAAGCCGAGCTGGTCCAGGTACTGCTCCAGCCCTGCCTCCTGGAGGTAGTTGGTCACGACCTTCGAGCCGGGCGCGAGCGACGTCTTCACCCACGGCTTGCTGCGGAGCCCGCGTTCGACCGCCCTCTTGGCGAGCAGCCCGGCGCCCACCATGACGGCCGGGTTCGAGGTGTTCGTGCAGGAGGTGATTGCGGCGATCACAACGGCGCCGTCGAATAGCTCGAAGTGCGTGTCGTCGACGCGGACCTCGATCGTTCGGGCGCGGGCTGGGGCTGAGGCTCGGGTGGTTCGCTGTCGGATCACCGGTGCTTCGGCGACGAGGCGGCTGCGGCGGCGCTCGAGCCGCGTGGGCGCGCCGCCGCTGCGCGGGTCGATACCGCCAGTGAATTCCACGGGCGACGTCGCCCGTCCCGAACGCGCCTCGCGCTCGGCCGCGAAGGCGTTGAACGCCTCAGTAAAGGCGACCTTCGCGCCGGACAGAGCGATGCGGTCCTGCGGGCGGCGCGGCCCGGCGAGGCTCGGCTCCACAGTGGACATGTCGAGCTCGAGGGTGTCGGAGTACGCCGCCTCGGGCGTGTCCGGGGTGTGGAAGAGGCCCTGTTCGCTGGTATAGGCGCGGACCAGCTCGATGCGCTGCGCTGAGCGGCCGGTGAACGCGAGATAGCGCAGCGTCTCCTCGTCGACCGGGAAGATGGCGCAGGTCGCGCCGTACTCGGGCGACATGTTGCCGATCGTCGCGCGATCGGCAAGTGGCAGGTGCGCCAGGCCGGGGCCATGGAACTCGACGAACTTGCCGACCACCCCGCGTCTGCGGAGCATCTGCGTGACCGTCAGGACGAGATCCGTCGCCGTGGCGCCCTCCGGCAGTTCCCCGGTGAGCTTGAAGCCGACTACCTGCGGGATCAGCATCGAGATCGCCTGACCGAGCATCGCGGCTTCCGCTTCGATCCCACCGACGCCCCAGCCGAGCACACCCAGCCCGTTCACCATGGTGGTGTGTGAGTCGGTGCCGACCAGCGTGTCCGGGTAGGCCTGGCCGCCGCCCTGCTCGTCGCCGAACACGACACGGGCAAGGTACTCGAGGTTGACCTGGTGTACGATCCCGGTCTGCGGCGGCACGACCTTGAAGTTCTCGAAGGCCTTCTGACCCCAGCGCAGGAAGGCATAACGCTCGTGGTTGCGGCGATACTCCATGTCGGCGTTCACGTCGAACGCGATGCGCGTGCCGAACTCATCAACCTGTACGGAATGATCGATGACCAGCTCCGCCGGCTGGAGCGGGTTGATGCGACCCGGCTCGCCGCCCATCGCCGCCATGGCATCACGCATGGCGGCCAGGTCGACGACCGCCGGCACGCCGGTGAAGTCCTGCATCAGGACGCGCGCGGGTGTGAACGCGATCTCCGTCGCCGGCTCCGCCGTGGGATCCCAGCGCGCCAGCGCCTCGATGTCGCGAGCCTGGATCACGCGCCCGTCCTCGGTCCGCAGCAGGTTCTCGAGCAGGATGCGGAGCGAGTACGGCAGCCGCGCGACCGGCAGACCGACCTTCTCGAGCACGTCCAACCTGAAGATCTCATAGGCGCGATCGCCGACGCGCAGCGTGTCGCGGCTACCGAAGCTGTTGGTTTGTGACATGTCTGCATCCCGTGGCTGTTTCACTGCTGGATCGGTCGTATAATGCGGGTCCTTGGGCGTCGGGGCAAAAGAGGTTCCCGACCCCTGTCCTGCTCCCTGCGTCGTGGATGTCGAGGAGAGCGCATGACCTCTGATGTTTCCCGCCGCGCGCGGCGCGTCGCGCAGCGTACGGAGAGCTTCACGGAGTCCGTGATCCGCGAGATGACGCGGATCGCGGTCGAGCATGACGCCATCAATCTCGCTCAGGGCTTCCCCGACTTCCCCGCGCCGGAGCTGCTGAAGGAGGCCGCGTGCGCGGCGATCCGCGGCGACATCAACCAGTACGCCGTGACGTGGGGCTCGCCGCGTCTGCGGCGGGCGCTGGTCGAGAAGTACGCGGCCTTCTACGCGCTGGAGGTGGACGGCGAGCGGGAGCTGACGGTCACGTGCGGCGCGACCGAAGCGATGGCGGCGGCGCTGCTCGCGGTCGTGGACCCGGGCGAGGAGGTGATCGTCTTCGAGCCGTTCTACGAGAACTATGGTCCGGACGCGATTCTCTGCGGCGCGAGTCCCGTGTACGTGCCACTGGATCCGTCGAGCGGCCCGGATCTGGAGCGGTTGAGCGCGGCGTTCTCCGAACGCACGCGCGTGATCATCATCAATACACCGAACAACCCTGGCGGCTGGGTGTTCTCACGAGTGGAGCTCGAGGCGATCGCGGAGCTGTGTCTGCGTCATGATGTCATTGCGGTCACGGATGAGATCTACGAGCACATCCTATACGACGGCGAGCACATTCCGCTCGCGTCCCTCGCCGGTATGCGTGAGCGGACGATCACGATCAGCGGTTTCTCGAAGACGTTCAGCGTGACCGGCTGGCGGGTCGGTACCATGCTCGCGCCACCGGCGCTGACGGCCGCGATCCGGAAGGTGCACGACTTCCTGACCGTGGGCGCGCCCGCGCCGCTGCAGGACGCATGTGCGGCGGGCGTCGAGCAGCTCGACGCGCGCTATTACGCGGCGCTGGCCGAGGCCTACCGCGAGCGCCGGGATCTACTGGTTGCTGCGCTCCAGGCCGCGGGGTTCGATTGTACCGCGCCGCGTGGCGCGTACTACGTACTGGCAGAGTTCTCGGCGATCTCGGATCTCGACGACGTCGCGTTCTCCCGCTGGCTGACGCGGGAAGTCGGTGTCGCGCCGGTGCCGGGCTCGAGCTTCTACAGTCAGCCGGCGGCCGGCCGTGGTCGCGTGCGGTTCGCGTTCTGCAAGCGGCTGGAGACGCTCGAGCAGGCGGGCGAGCGGCTGCGCGCGCTAGGCGCCTAGCCCATGAGGTACGGCGGAGCCTCGCGGAAGCGGTGACCGACGCCTACGCCTGCGCGGTGCGCAGCCGGGCGTGGGGTAGGCCGCTCAGCGACCGGCCGCGGCCGGGTCACGCCTGAGGGCGAGCCGGCTGCCGAGCGCGCCGCCGGCGCAGCCGCCGATCAGCGCGAGCGCGAGCGCGCTGAGCGCGATGGCGAAGCCGCTGAGCACATCGTAGCGCAGCGACATGGGCGCGACGAATCCGAGAATGACCATTGCCGGCACGCCGATCTCGAGGCCCCACTCCCAGCCGCGGCCCGGGCGCAGGAACCCGAATACGGCGCCGAAAGCGAGGTACATCAGCACCACCGCGCCCATGCGCCAGGCGAGCTCAGCGGCGAGAGGCAGCCTCGGATCGGGAAAAACGAGCAGGTACGAGGCGGCTGCCGGCAGGATGCCGACAACAATGGCGCTGAGCCTCCACAGTGACGAGCGTTTCATGGCGCCAGAAGATGTGTCGGCAAGGTCGTTCGGACAAGCTCGCACACTGTTTGCTTCAGGACTCCGTCGACCGTGGCGGCACGGCCGACGCGGCGATTCCCGGACGCAGGAGGTCCAATGCTCGGCAAGCTCGCAAAGCTGGTCGCGTACGCCAAGATGCCGCGCCGCACATTCGCCCTGTTCCATCCGATCAAGGCGGCGAAGCTCGGCGTGGCGTACCTGATCGGCCGAAAGCTGTTCAGGAGCGGCAAGGACACGCCACCCTCGAGCTGAACGACGAGCTGGTCAGTGCGCTGGGCGTAAGCCCAGGCCACCCCTCTAGCCGCCCCGCTGCCAGAACTGGATCTGGTCGTTGCGCAGTAGCGGCACGAGCAGGCGGTCACGCGATTGGTCCGCCGCGATGTCGGCAGGACCGGGGGTCTGGAATGCCGGCAGCAGGCGGTCACCACTCACCATGAAAACGGCATTGTCGGACAGAGATGAGACGAAGAGCCGGTCACCGAGCCGCGCGAGGCCGTCCAGCCCGCCGACTCCGGTCGCAAGCACGCTCGGCGGCTCGCCCGAGGTCGGGTCCCAGACGGCGATCGTGCTGTCCTCGAATGATGCGATCAGCAGCCCTTCGCTCTCCTCATCCCAGAGCAACCCGTTCGGCGAGCTCAACGTCTCCGAATCACCGACGGTCGAGACCTCCCGCCCGGGCGAGATTCGGAACAGCCGCTCGAGCCGCGTATCGCTCGCGTACAGGGCACCGTCGGGCGTGAGCGCCAGATCGTTGAGAAACTCCGCGCCCGTCGCGCTCAGATCGAAGCCGCCCGCAGCTTCGCCGGACCAGCGGCTGAAGGCCTTGACGCCATCGAGGTCGGCCACCCAGAGCGTGTTGCCGACAATCGCCATGCCTTTGGGCGCGTGCAGGTCGACCCCGTGGCGACCGCCGCGGACGAAGCCGAGAGAGTCGATCGTGCCGTCGGGGCTGACGCGGCTGATGAATCCGTTGTTGTCCCGTTCGGCAGCGTCGCCTGCGATGTTGCTGACGAAGTAGACGTCCTGCTCGGGATCGTGGATCACGGACTCCGGCGCGTCGAAGCCGGGAACGGTCATCACGAGGCGCCAGCTCGCGTCATCGGCATCGCTCCCGCACGCGCCGCTGCCCAGCGCAAGCACGATGGCGCATACGCGCCGGAACGCGTACCCTCGACCTGTCCGCTTCGACATTCCGAGCCTCCAAGGCATTGGGGAGCGAGGCGCGCGCGGAACGCTCACCGGCGCACAGCCACATCCCCGCGGAGCAGCGTTTCCGGCCCGAACGTGGGCTGACCGAGCGCGCCGGCGTCGACAGTGACAGTGCCGTCCAGCCGGTAATCGAGCGTGGAGCCTGCGAACCACCGTCGCGCCAGGTCGGCCAGGTCGGGAAGATCGGCAAAGCCGAGCCGGATGTCGAGCGGCACGACCGTGTCACCGGCGGCCGGCAGCGGCAGACCCAGCGGCAGATCGACCGCGGCGGCTCGCGTCCCTTCCATGTATAACGTACCGTCCAGCGCGGTCAGCGTGATGCCGAGCGGGTTCGGATTCTGCACTCGCGCCCACAGCCGCAGCGCAGCGCCGCCCAGCGGCTGGTCGGCCGACGGCCCCAGCAGACGGAGCTCGGCGGTGCGCCCATCGGCAACCTCGAAGATCGGCGCACGGATGACATCACCGAGGCCGAGTCCGGCGCAGGCCATGAGCAGCGGTATCGTCGTGAACGCGGCAGTGCGGCGTTCGAACAGAGACGGTTTCATTGAAACGTTGATGGTTGATGGTTGATGGTTGATGGTGCGCCGGTGGCCCGCGATGCAGCTTCCCGGCCAAAACCACCAACCACCAACCATCGACCATCAACGGGGGGAGGGATGGGGGAGGCGGCAGGGCTGGGGACGGCGCGCCTCATGCATGGCGCTCAGGAGCAGTGGATGACGGAAGAGAGAGCACGATCGGAGCCTCGGGCGTCGGCGCTCGGACGAGCTGCGGGCGCTGCGTTGCGCGCTCTGCGGCAGTTCGGGGGCGAGTCGCCGATCCACATCCTGCCGTATCGTGGCTACGGCCGACCCGACAGCCTGTTCGTGCGCGGTCGCGTGCTGGAGGATCCGGGTATCGGCCCAGCCGGCAAAGGTGACCCGTGGTGGCGCAACGTGATTTCGACGTACAAGCGGATCGACAGTGACGAGATTCCGGGCGCCGGCGTGCGTGTCTCGGCGGGCGACGCGACGCTCGACCTCGTGTCGGATGCCGAAGGGTTCTTCGAGGGCTGGATCCGGCCTGCGCCGCCGTTGGACGCGAATCTCCTGTGGCACGATGTGGGAATCGAGCTGACGCACCCGGTGCGTGCCGGCGCAGCGCACGCGCGCACGCACGGCCGCGTGCTGGTACCGCCACGCGGGGCGCATTTTGCCGTGATCAGCGACCTCGATGACACGGTGATCCGGACGCATGCGACCGATCTGCTGCGCATGCTGCGCGAGGTCCTGTTCGGCAATGTGCACACGCGACTGCCGTTCGATGGTGTAGCCGCGTTCTACCGCGCCTTGCACGCGGGCACGCACGAGCCGGCGGGCGGCATTGTGAATCCGATCTTCTACGTCTCGAGCTCGCCCTGGAACCTGTATGACATCGTGTTCGAGTTCCTGGAGATCCACCGGATCCCGGTCGGGCCGCTCGAGTTGCGCGATTGGGGCATCCGCAAGCTGACCGGTGTACCGTTCCGCCACCGCGCGCACAAGCGTGAGGCAATCGAGCGTGTGCTCGCGACGTATCCGGATCTGCCATTCATCCTCATCGGCGACAGCGGTCAGCAGGATCCGGAGATCTATCACGAGGTCGTGCACGACTTCCCCGACCGCATTTTTGCGGTCTACATTCGCAACGTGACCGAGGCTGCGGAACGCTCGTCGCGCATCCAGTCGCTGGCGGACGAGATCCTGCGTGCGGGCAGCACACTGGTCCTGGCGGACGACACCGCGGCATTGGCCGAGCACGCGGCCGAGCAGGGCTGGATCAGCGCACTGGACGAGCAGGACGTGCGCGCCGAGGCCGCCGAGGACACGGCCGCGAAGGCGGCGGGTGCGCCGGGTGCGCGCCGTGGCGAGCGGCCCACGGCGACGGTCCGGGTGGAACGCCGCGCGGTTCCCAGGGACGCGGCCAGGACACCATGACTCGCTTCGACCTCGCCGCTCGCGGCGTGCTCGCGCTGTTTCTCGTCGGCTGGGCAGTCGCGTTCCAGGCGACGGCGGCAGGCGAGACCACATTCCGCTTCGGCGGCCGTCTGACGATGAGTCCGTTCTCGCCCGCGGCGCCACCGGAGGCGGCCGTCCTCGTCGACGTCGTGAACCGCGAGCTGATCGGCGACGACTTCGAGGTCTATCGCGGTGAGAGTGGCGCCGTCCGCGTCGCTGTCGTCGAGCCGGGCGACACGCTGGAACTCGGCGACACAGTGCCGCCCGGCGTGCAGCTCGAGTTCGTGGCGCCCAGGGACACGCTCGATCCCGCGCCGGCGAGTCGCGGCGAGCCTCCCGCGCAGCCCGGGGCATGGCGCATCCTGCTGCGCCGCGGCCGCGCGGTGCGCCACCTGGCCGACTTCAACATCCTCACCATGGTGCCGGCGAGCACGCTGCAGGGCGGCCGGATCGGCGACTACCTGATCGGTCGCTGGCCCGCTCGCGGCGAACGCCCCGCGCGGTTCCGCACCGCGCACTACGACGCCCCCAGCGGCCTGATCCGGGTCGACGAGGATGAGATCGACCTGCAGGTCTCCGAGCACTTCCGTCTGGGCGACTTCCTGACGAAGGGCCAGGCCGGCGTATGGCCGAAGTACGTCGTCATGTCGCCACGTCTGCTCGACAAACTGGAGCTGACCATCCAGCAGCTCGAGCGCGACGGCCACGCCGTCGGGCGCGTCGGCGTGATCAGCGGCTTTCGCACGCCGCAGTACAACGCCCACGGTGGCAGCACTGCCGGCCGCGGCAGCTTCTCACGCCACATGTACGGCGATGCCATGGACTGGTTCGTGGACAATGACGGCAACGGCTCGATGGACGACCTGAACGGCGACGGCGCTGTCGATGTCGAGGATGCACGGGTCATCGTGGGGGCGGCCGAGCGCGTGGAGGCGCGCTATCCGCATCTGGTCGGCGGCATCGGTCTCTACCGGCCCAGTCCGGGTGCACACGCCGGCTTCGTCCATATCGACACGCGAGGCTACCGCGCACGCTGGTGAGCGCAGTTCGCGCCTCGTCCTCCGCCGCTGGCGGTTCGCGGTTTGCAGCAACGCGGAACAAAAGGGGTGATCATGGACCGTGACAGGCGGCAAAGCGGACTGGAGGAGCCGGTCATCGAGGTCGAGCTGGAGGATGAGGCCCACCACGATGGCGAGCCGTTCCCGGTGCCGCGCTCAGCCTCCGGGATCCCGGTGCGCGAAGACGACCTCGAGCCCCATGCCGGGCTGCGTTACATCGCCCGCCTGTTCAAGCTGCTTGCCGCGCTGCTGGTAATCCTCCTGATCGCCGAGCTGATCGTCGGCTTCATGCAGGAGGGGCGCGCCGCGGCAACCTTTCTGATGATCGAGGCGACGCGCCTGATCGTCTTCGCCGGCTTCCTCTGGGGCGCCGGCGACATCGCGCTCATGCTGATCGAATCCAATCATGATCTGCGCGCCACGCGCATCCTGCTGGCGCGCCTGCTCGGGCGCGTGGAAGCGGTGGAGGGCGATCTGCGGCTGCGGCGTGGCTCGCAGGGGTCCATGCGGGAGGAGGAGTGAGGCCGCGGCTCTAAGGGGTCCACACGCCTGGGTCCGGTCAGCGGGGGCGCGTTAGGCAGTAGGGGTCCACACGTGTGGGTCCGGCCAGCGGGGGCGCGTTAGGCATTAAGGGGGCGGCCGCTACGCGGCCGCCCCGTAGCGCGCCTCGAGCGCCGCCCAGTTCACGGTGCCCCACCAGTTCTTCAGGTACTCGTCGCGCTTGTTCTGGTACTTCAGGTAATAGGCGTGCTCCCATACGTCCACGCCCAGGATCGGCGTGTGGCCCTTCATGTATGGGCTGTCCTGGTTCGGTGTGGAGTAGATCTGGAGCCCGCCGTCGGCCAGGACGAGCCAACCCCAGCCGCTCCCGAACTGGCCGGCCGCCGTGGTGCTGAGCTTCTCCTTGAAGGCCTCGAAGGAGCCGAATGCCTGATTGATGGCGCGGCTCAGCTCGCCGCCGGGCTGCCCGCCGGCGTCCGGACCCATGATCTGCCAGAACATGTCATGGTTGGCGTAGCCACCACCATTGTTCCGAACGGCCGTGCGGACGTCCTCGGGCACACGGTCGATCTGGCGCAGGATCTCCTCGATCTCCTTCTTCTGCCACGCTGCGTGCTTCTCGAGAGCGGCGTTCAGCTTGTCCGTATAGCCTTTGTGGTGCTTGCCATGGTGAATCTCCATAGTCCGCGCGTCGATGTTCGGCTCGAGCGCGTCGAAGTCGTATGGCAGCTCGGGCAGCTGGAACGGATACGGCATGTGGTCCTCGTGTGTTGAAGTTCGCGGTTGCTGCGTGCTCGCGGCGCACGCTCGGCGCCGCAAGATTCCATCCTGTTCCGTGGCATCAGGCGCCGCTCGCGCCAGGCCCAGCCTCTCAGCTCAGAACACCACCTCACCTGTTTCCAGGCGCGTGACCCACAACCCGGAATTCAGGTCGGAGGAAACGATGTTCCCCTTGAAGACCTGTGCACCCCAGGTCATCGACCAGTTCGGCGTGACCGCCTCGGGGTGGTAGGTCTTGAACACCGCAATCTCGCGACCCTGGCGGTAGAGGTCGCCGCGCAGCTCGCCGGAGATGTCGACGACGCGCAGGCCAGCCTGGTAGTAGCCGACGTAGAGACGGTCGTCCTCGACCCAGACGTTGTGGGTGCCGGCTTCGGGCACCTCGTACTTCGCGACCTCACGTGGCCTGTCAATGTCACTGACATCGAGCACGTGGATGTAACCGCGCGTCTCGATGGGCCGGTCGGGATCCCAGTCGGGGGGGAAGATCTCGTCGCCGACGAAGACGTAACGACCAGCGCGCCATGCGACGTGGGTGTTGCCCTGTGGGTACTTGAACTGGCTGACGAAAGCGGGCGTCGTCGGCGTACCCCCGTGGGTGCCCGCGCCCACATCCAGGATGATCAGTCCGTCGTCCCAATACGAAACATAGGCGTAGCCGTCCTGCACGATCACATCGTGCAGCACCTTGTTCTCCTTGTCGAGGCCCCAGCGCCCCACCTCGCGCGGGTTGCGCGGATCGCCGATGTCGATGACGTGCAGCTCCGATGTGCCGTTGTGGCAGGCGTAGACCAGGTCCGTCTCGCCATCGATCCAGACGTTGTGAACGCCGCCCGTCACCGTCTCGGTGTACTCCGAGAGGATGCGTGGGTGTGCGGGCGTGGCCAGGTCGAGAATGACGATGCCGTTGCGCCGGCTCGAGGCCTGCTCGCGGGTCAGGATCGCAAGCCGGTTGTTCGGGTGGATCTTCACATCGTTGATGCGGCGCGCGTCGAGCTGCAGCGAGTCGGTGAGCTGTGGATTCGCCGGATCGGTGATGTCCCAGACCTTCATCCAGTCGTAGAGGTAGGTGCCGATGTAGGCGTAATCGCGGCCATCGACGCCCTCGAATGCCCAGGTGTCGCCGAAGTGATGATGGTTGCTGTTCATACCGTGGCCGACGCGCTCGAGGCGACCCTGCGGCTCACGCGGTGTGGCTTCAATGACGGCCGTGCGCACCAGGTCCTCGCCGATTTGCGCGCTGACGCGGTAGGTGCCCGGCTGCTCGGCAACGAACACGCCGACGCCATCCTCGGCATCGACCTGCGCGCCCGACGCATCGACGCTCCACGCCGGATACAGCGGGGCGACGTCGCCGCCGTTCGCATCCTGCGCGCGCACGCGGATCCGCACGACGTCTCCCGTCCGTGCGCCGACCCGGTCCGGCTCGATCGTGTAGGTACGCGCCGGATTCGGCTGCACCTCGACCGCAACGGTGGCGCCGACGGTACCGGAGGTCACGTCGATCCGGGTCGCACCCGGTGCACGCGCGAAGACTCGGCCGGCGTCGTCGACCGCGGCGATCGTCGTGTCTGCGCTCGCGAAACGCACCGGGTGGTGCGCCAGTGGTGTGCCCTCGCGGTCGCGAATCACGATGCCGATCGCCGCGCTGGTGCCGGCCGGCAGCGCGGCGGCGGGCAGGCGCGCGTCGATCGCCGCCGGCGGCAGCTCCGCGATCAGTACCTCGATGGTCTCGGATACATCACCGGCGATCGCGCCGACGCGGACGCTGCCGGGCTGCAACGCCGTGACCGCGCCCGCACCGTCGATGCTGGCCACCGACGGATCCTGGCTGAAATAGATCACACTCGGCTCCTGCACGACCGCGCCGCTGCTGTCGTAAACCACGACCTCGAGGGCGCGCGTCTGCCCGACCTCCAGCCCGAGCCGTTCCGGCTCGATCTGCACACGAGCCGGCGTCGGCCGCTCCTGTGGCAGTGCGCTTGCCAGCATCAGTAACACCGTAGCAGCCGTCATTACGTGCTCCTGTCAAGAGAAAGGGCGTCAGCCGGCATGAGGGTCGAGCCCCGCTCAGAATGGCGCCGAGCCGACCAATGCATCGGGCACGCCAAACGCATTGGCAAGCGCCGCCGCGTGGGGGCGCAACTCGCGACACAATGTATTCACTTCCGCCCGGATCGCCTTCGACTTCGGACTTTCCAGGAACCCACTCTCGAGGAACCAACCGCGATCCGCCTCAATGCAGGCGAGGCCGAAGAGGGCGCGCAGGGCCATGAGGGAGGTCGTGGCGACATCGTCCGCGCCCAGCTCGCGACGCACCGTCTCGACGCCGTCCGTGAAGCAATCGTGAAGCACGCGCTCGATATGCGCCTGTGCAAGCGCGATCACATGGTCCTGCACGTCGTTGAGCGCGTCGAATGAATCCATCCCGTCATCAATGCGGCGCTTCAGCCGCCTCGCCGCGGTCACACGCAGGTGCTGCTCGCGGTACTCGAGCGCGGCCTGCTGGAACTCGCTGTCGCGCAGGTGCTCGGGATCGGTTCGGCGCACGGCGATCGGGTTGCGCTCGGCGACCGCGCCCGCGGCCTGGCGGCCGAAGTACTTGACGGCGGCCCACAGCCGCAGCTCGCCGAACTCCTCGCGCAGCTCGGTGAGCAGTCCCTTGGCGACGAGCTGCCAGAGTACGAGGTTCGCGCCCTCGAACGTGGTGTAGACATCGGTGTCGGCGAGCAGCGCGCCGAACCGGGCGTCGGCGGCGTAGCCGCGGCCGCCGCATGCCTGGCGACAGTCGCGCAGGCCAGCCGCAGTGTGCTCGGAGGCATATGCCTTGATGCCGGCAGCCAGCACCTCGATCTCGCGGGGTACGTCATCGCCGGGCTGGAGCGCGGCGTAACGGCGCACGAGGTCGCGCGCGGCGAAGTGCAGCGCGTACGTCGTCGCCAGGCGGGGCAGCAGTCGGCGCTGCTGCGCGAGGTAGTCGAGCACCGGGATCTCGGGGCCGCCCTCCGGCCCGAATTGCCGCCGTCGCTCCGTGTAGCGCAGCGCGATCGTGAGGCCGAGCTTGCTGGCGCTGATCGCGGCCGTCGCGATGCTGATGCGACCGGCGATCAACGTGCCGAGCATGGTGAAGAAGCGGCGGCCGTCGCTGGGTATCGAGCTCTCGTACTGGCCCGCCGCGTTCACCGTGCCGAAGCGGTCGAGCAGATGGTCACGTGGCACGCGTACGCGGTCGAAGCGAATGCGACCGTTGTCGACGCCGTTCAACCCCTGCTTGAGGCCGTTGTCCTCGATGACGATGCCGGGCAACGTCGCGCCAGACGCGTCGCGCAGCGGAACGACCAGCGCATGCACGCCGTGGTGCTCGCCGGCCACCTCGAGCTGCGCGAAGACCGTTGCCATACGCGCGTGCAGCGCGGCATTGCCGATCCAGTCCTTGCGGGCGTCGTCATGCGGCGTGTGGATCTCGAACTCGCGCTCGGCGGTCAGGTAGCGGGCCAGCGTCTCCAGCTCGCGCACGTTCGAGCCGTGCGCGATCTCGGTCATGGCGTAGCAGCCGGGGAGCGCGAGCGTGCCGACAGCGCTCAGCCAGCGCTCATGATGGTGGGCCGTGCCGAGGTGCAGGATGCTGCCGCCGAAGAGCCCGAAGTTGACGCCGAATTTCACGACCAGACTCTGGTCATGGAAGGCGAGGGTCTCGAAGACGGCGATCGCCTTACCGATGTCACCCGCGCCGCCGTACTCGGGCGGGTAGCCGAGCGCGCCCCAGCCTCGTTCGGCCAGCCAGCGCAGCCAGTCCATCACGACGGCACGGTGCTCGTCGACCGGCAGGCCATGCCGGAGGCGGAACGCCGGCGTGGCGAGCAGTTCGAGGACCTGATCGCGCAGCTCGAGGTGATCGGCGTCGAGCAGCGCACGCAGCCGCGCTGTGTCAATGCGCGGTGGGGTCTCAGCGGTATCGGTGCCCGGCGGCGCCGTCGATTCTGCCAGCATGCCACGCACCGCCTCGCTCGGGACCACGCCGAGCGCCCGCTCGAGCGCGGTCACGGCGCGCCTGACCGCAGGGGATATGGCAGCATCGCCGTCGGCGGCCAGCGCCACGCCGAGCGACGCGAGCGAGCCCCGTGCATCTGCGGGCAGCCTGCGCGCCGCGCGACGCAGCGACGCGAGCAACGCCGCCAGTTCGGACGGCGCCGGCGGTCGCGCCGGGTTCAGCCAGCGGTCGAGTGCTCGACGTGCGGCGTCGCCCAGCTCCGCCTCCTCGCGGATACGGCGGCGGATCTCGGCGATCTCGGCGTCACTCAGCACGCCATCGGCCCACGCCACATAGATCAATGGCGCGAACGGCAGCAGCTCGGGATCGAGACGAATCGACGGCATGGTGCTGAGACTACGCGCGCCGGACGATGTGGCAAGGTGGCGCATCAGCCCGACCCTTCAGCCCCGGCTTTCCGGTTTTCGGCAAACCGGTATAATTGACCGGCCCGACGTCTCGCGCCGAGAACCGTTCCCGAATGATACGAACGGAACTACGGTCACCACCCGAGGAGCGGAGCCAAGAGGAGGGGAAGCGATGAGAAGCAGAGCGAGCATCCGCGGGCACCCGATCCATCCCGCGCTGATCCCCTTCCCGCTGGCCTTTCTGTACGGCGCGTTCGTCGCTGATGTGGTCGGTCGGCTCATGGATCGGCCGGGCTTCTGGATGACCGGATCGCACCTCGCGCTCGCAGGTGTGGTGACGGGACTGATCGCCGCGGTCCCGGGGCTGGTCGATTACCGGTCCAGCGTGCCGCCCGATAGCACCGGCAAGACGCGAGCGCTGAAGCATGCGCTGGCCAACGCTTCCGCCCTCGCGCTGTTCGCCGTGGCCTGGTGGCTCCGCGGTGGCTCCGAGTCGAGTCCCGGCGCGATGGTGCTTCTCCTGGAGGCGGCTGGAGTCACGCTCATCACCATCGGCGGCTGGATGGGTGGCACGCTGGTGAGCCGCAACCAGATCAGTGTGGACCACCGTTATGCCGGGGCCGGCAAATGGAAGGAGGCGACATTGCAGAGCGCGCCCGGCCAGCCGCTGGTCGCCGCGCGGCCAGGCGAGCTCGAGGTCGACCAGATGAAGCTGCTGCACGTCGACGGGCGGCGCATCGTGCTGGGTCGGACAGAGGACGGCTACGTCGCATTCGATGATCACTGCACGCACCGTGGGGCGTCGCTGGCCGATGGTGTGATGATCTGCGGCACCGTGCAGTGTCCTTGGCACGGCTCGCAGTTCGACTGCCGCAGCGGCGCGGTTCGGGCGGGGCCCGCGCAGGAGCCGATCTCGACCTACCGGCTCACGGAGGTGGGCGGCGAGATCCAGCTGTTACTTTAGAATGCCGTGAGCCGGCCGCGGCGTCTGGGCTTGTACGGTCCGAGGGCGCGCAACGGCAGGCGAGGCCTCGGCCAGTACTCCGTCTGCGGCGACATCCGCTACAGCGTCTTCAGATACTCGACCAGATCTCGCTTCTGCTGGACGCTCAGGTTCAAGCCGCGCGCGCTAATATAATGCTCGACCACGGCGTCCAACGTTGCGGCACTGCCGTCATGGAAGTACGGCCCATCGAGCTGGGGCGGCCGCCAGAGTCCGCGCAGCGGTGTGGTCCGGTAGCGCTTGGTCACGCTTCGTGATGCGTAAACGGGCTCCTGATCCGTTTCTGCCGGCGCGTGCAGCCGTCCGCGGTTGACGTCGGTGAACGCTTCGCTGGGGATATGGCAGGTCGAACAGCGCCCCACGCCGTCGAAGACGGCCCGGCCCCGCTCCGCCGCAGTCGCGTCGAAGCTGCCCGTGGCGGGAGGCGGCGTGTCGATGCTGTGCTGGTACTCGCGGAGTGCGGGGAGCTTCGCACTCACCAGGTCGGGCGCCTTGTCGATATTGATGCCCAGACGTGGATCCACGAACGGTCCCAAGCCATGCATCTGGGTGACGGCGACATAGTTGTTCCAGTATGAAATCGTGTCATCACCGGTGTAGACCTCCTTCAGCACCAGCTTCATCCCGAAGGCTGGCGGGATTACGACCGGAAGGTTCTGGCCGTCAAAGTTGAAGCGCGGGTCGTACATGCCCGGACCCCACGAGTTGAATACCGCCTTCTGATCCGCTGGGATTGCCGGTGACAGCGCGACGATCGCGCCGACATTCAGATCGCGGTTCGGCCAGCCGTCCAACCGGGCGCCGATTCCCGGCGCGAATGAGTTGTCCACGGTCGAGTGGCAGAGCGCGCAGGTGATGCCGACACGCGCAAGCGTGTCCTGACCATTGACCGTGTTCACCGTGCCGATCACGCCTACGACTGCACCCAACTTCAGCAGTGTTACCGTCGTTGCCGGATCGTCGAGATCGACGTCTCCTGCCGCGATCGCATCCTTGACCGACTGCGGCAACGCGTCCGCATCGACCTTGA
The DNA here is from genome assembly GCA_050732635.1 of Longimicrobiales bacterium. Taxonomy (GTDB): domain Bacteria; phylum Gemmatimonadota; class Gemmatimonadetes; order Longimicrobiales; family RSA9; genus JBOHRE01. Next base: position 33,763 of record JBOHRE010000020.1, read on the forward strand.
GGCCGACGTCCAGAGCAGTGTTCGCACTCACTGCGCTCTGGATCACCTCGTGCAGCCGCGCCGTGTCCGTCCAGAACACCTCATCGCCGAATGTGTCGAAGCGGAAGATTTCCCGCCCCTCCGCGACGAGCTGTGGATCGAGCGGACGGTCGAGGTCAGGGCCCGTCAGGTCATCACCGTTACCGCACCTGATCCCGAGGCCCGTGAAGATGGCTAGGAGCACGACGCTGGCGAGACCGCGGTTTCGGCGCGACATAGTGACCTCCCCGGAGTTCTGGCGGCCCCGCAGAGCCGCCGCGGTTCATGGCAGCGCGAACACGTACAGCGTGATGCCGCGCGGCGCCCCATACAGCTCGGGCGCGAAGCCCTTCACCCAGCCGCCCAGCCGCTCGGCACGGCGAGGTACTGCTTGCCGTTCACGCTGTACGTGATCGGATTGCTGTGGATGCCGCTGCCGGTCTGGTAGGACCAGAGCTGCTCCCCGGTTCGCGCGTCTAGCGCGATCGCTTCACCTGTGGGCAGGCTCGCTGCGTTGGCCGTGTTGGTCTGGTCCAGCGCGCTGAAGCGCTGGCCGTCGTACGTCAGCCAGTTGTGCGGTTCCGTCCGCGCACGCACCAGCCGCTCGAACGTCACAGCATCCGCGACCGCGGAGTCTCGCCCCCGCAGATGCGCGTTCAGCTCGCTCATTGGATGGCCGTGTTCGGTGATGCGTCAGACCAGCTGTCGTGTTACGGTATCTGCGAGCAAACATATGCCAACTGATCTGTTGGTTTATTCCACCGGGCACATGCGGCGAGGAGGGGCGATGGGGGAGCGAGGCGCGGCAGGCACTCTGGTCGGCGGGACCCGCGGACGGATCCTGGGAGCGCTGTGCGAGAGGAACTCCACGGCGCAGGAGCTGGCGGAGCGGTTCGGCCTCACCGGCAATGCAGTGCGCGCCCAACTGGGAAGGCTGCAACGGGACGGCCTGGTGCGGTACCGAGTCGAACGGCGTGGGGTCGGCAAGCCAGCCCACGTCTATGAGTTGGCTGCTGCGGGCGAGCTGCTGCTGTCGCGCGCCTATGACGCGGTGCTACGGGCGCTGCTGAAGGTGCTCGAGCGCGAGGTTTCCCGGGATCGGCTGCAGGCGTGGCTGCTCGAGTGCGGCGGCTCGCTCGTAACGGCCTCGCCGCGCACAGCCGACGGTGCAAAGGGCCGCGTGAGCGCGGCGGTGGCACGGCTCCGCGATCTCGGCGGTATTCCGGTGGTGGCTGAGCGCGAGGGCGCCTTCCTGCTGCGCGGCGAATGCTGTCCGCTGGCGCGGATCACTCCGACGCACCCGCTCGCCTGCCAGGTGGTTGGGGGGATGCTGGCGGAGGCAACGGGGATGGCAGTGCAGGAAAACTGCGATCGCAGCGGTCGCCCGCATTGCGGGTTCGAGCTGCGGCGGCGGTGATCCTCGTCCGACTGCGTCAGCGCGTGCCGAGAACCCCGCCGCGAATCACCGTCCCCGACAGCCATAGCGCTCTGCCGCCCAATCGCGCGGCTACCGCACCTGCCGGTCATGATCACAGGATGAAGCGGTCGTAGATGCCGTAGCGTTCCTCGACCGGGCCGCGGGGGATGCTGAGGCCGACGATCAGCGCACCTGTTACCACGCCGCTCGCGATCGCCGCAGCGCTCGCGCCCTCGAGCACCAGCGGCGCGATAGCGATCCAGACGCCGAGAAGCACATTGAGGAAGCGGGCGGCACGCGTGACCTCCGCCATCGCAATGACGGCGGTGGTCGTGACCACCGCACCGACCAGGTGGCTGCTGTCAGCGAGCGTGCCTTCAGTTCCAAACAGCGCGGGCGCCGCCATCAGGTACATGCCCAGCAGCGCACTCGCCAGCAGCGGCCACGGCACGGTCACACCCCAGACCATTGCGGGGGCCAGCCGTCTGGGGGGCGACCGGAGCGCAGGTGAACGCTCATCGGCGGAGCCGCCCTCGACCGTGCCGCCCATCCAGAACGTGCGCCAGAATGGCTTGCCCTCGCGCCGGTTGCGCGTCAGGAACTGCGCCATGGCCACGACCTCATCGACCGTGAGTGGGATCATGATCAGCATCGCCAGCGCGGTGAAGAGGCACACCGTGCACCAGGTGCCGACCATGACCGGCTGCATGATCACCAGCATGATGCTGACCACGCCGAGCGGCACGACGAGGATGCCGAAGAACGTCACCATCCAGGGCATCGTCCGCCAACGGCTGGTGCCGCCCATGTAGCCCATGAGCGCCTCGAACGTGTAGGCGGCCGCGCCCAGCCCCGCGTCGGAGATCGGCCACGCACGGGAGACCTCCGAGTCGAGGATCTGCATGGTGCCGCCGCCGAAGAACGGATCCCACGCCGCATCGATGTAGCCGAGCTGGTAGGCGGCGAGGTAGCGCGAGGCGAACCAGCCGACGAAGCCCAGCGCAATGATCGGCGCGCGCTGCGGCCAGGAGGAGGGATTGTACGTCCAGCCGGGCGGGATCTCGGGCCCCGCTTCCATCATCCGGATCATCCCCGGCATGCCGGGGATCAGCACGGTCAGCGCGATGACGAGCGCGCCCACCACTGTGTCATTGATGTAGGCGGCAGCGGTGGGCGCCCAGAAGACCAGCGGCGCGAACTGCAGCCAGATGCCCACGAAGCAGGCGCCCCAGGGCGCCCACGTGCGCCGCGGCGCGAACGAGAGCGCGCCGAAGACGACGAGCAGAGCGCCGCTCAGGATGTCGCTCCACAGCAGCGCCGCACTCTGATAGCCGAACGTGAGTGGGCTCGTCATGAGCCAGAAGCCGAGCGCCACGACCGTGAGGTGTACCCAGAGCGTGCGGTCGTGATGCTGCTCGAGCATCCGCTCGCGCATCGCGGGCGTCATCTCACCCATGCCACCGCGCCGCTCGCCACCGCGGTTCTCCGCCGCACCCTCGCCGTGGCCGTCCATCACCGGGCGGGTGACGCCCCGCTGTTCCACGTCAGGTGCTCCGACTCACATCTGCGTGTCATCCATCATGGACTGGTGCATCTGCATGAGCCTGCGCATGCGCGCATGGTGCTCCGGCATGAGCGCCTGCATCTCCGCCATGCTCAGCTCCGGCATGCGGGTCAGGTCCGCTCGCAACGAGTCGACGAGCGCGTTCCACTCCGCATCGGTCGCCATGTTCATCTCCCGCATCTCGCGGTTGAACTGGGCGATCATGTTGGCCGCCATCTGACGGTGCTGGGGCATCATAGCCATCATGCTGTCGCCACTCATGCCCTGCATCATCTGCATGTGCGCCTGCATCCGCTCCATCATGCCCCCGCCCATGCCCTGCATTCCCTCCATCCCGGCCATGCCACGCATGCCTTCCATGCCTCGGTCGGCCTGATCCGCCGTTCCCTGTGCGTCCGCGGCGGTATCCGTGTCTGCCTCGGGGCCGCCACAGGCGATTAGGACAGTGGCAGCGAGAAGGGCAGCACTGCTCAGGATCGTTCTCACGGTCAGATCTCCTGTTCAGGTTCGGACACCGGTGTGAGCAGCGCGCTCCTGATCACGTCGGGTGGCGCTCACGCCTCGTCGGACTTCAAGCGTAGTGGAAGACCCGGGCCATGCCCGCTTCCATGTGGTAGAGGTTGTGGCAGTGGAAGAACCAGTCGCCAGGATTGTCGGCGGTGAAATCGAAGCTGAGGCTTCCCATGTGCGGCGGCACGATCACGGTCTCCTTGAGCGCATTCCCGACCCGGAAGAAGTGCCCGTGCAGGTGCATCGGATGGACCATCATGCTCATGTTCGTGAGCCGCACACGCACGCGCTCGCCCTCGTGGACCTCGAGCGGGTCGGCGTCGGGCCAGCGCTGGCCGTCGATCATCCACCCGCTCGACATCATGCGGCTGGACAGCCTCAGGTCGAACGTCCGGTCCGGTGCAGCACCGTTCGTTGCCTCCGGCTGGATGCCACGCAGATCATCCACCTGCAGCAGGCGCCCGCCGGTGATCCCCTCCGGCACCTGGCCCTCCGGCGGCGCGGCCGCCGCGGCATCGGTGTAACGCAGCACGGCGCGCGCCGACCCACGCTGCCGCTCGATGCTCGACGCCAGCAGATTCCAGGCGCCGGGATTGTCCGCCTCGACCAGCAGGTCGTAGCGCTCGCCCATGCCGATGAGCACAGCATCGACCTCGACCGGCTCGACCGGCCGGCTGTCGGCGTGCGTCACCCACATGCGGTGCCCGCGAGCGCAACGCGGAACGTGCTCTGACTCGACGGATTGATCAGCCGCAGCCGGATGCGCTCGCCCCGCCGGACGTCCAGCACGGCCGGATCGGCGGCGGGCCGGCCATTGATCACGAACGCGTCGTACTTCGGGCCACTGGCGCCCATGCCCATCATCATCGACATGTGCCCGCCCTCGACCATCCGCGGCTCCGCCAGCAGCACGTCATCCAGCACGATTGTGTATTCGCGCTCGTACTCGATGTGCGGCCTTCGCTCCTCGATGATCAGCGGCCCGAACAGACCGCGATCGAGCTGCAGCGCCACGTGACTGTGGTACATGTACGTCCCGGACGGCTCGGCCACGTAGTCGTAGATGAACGTGCGACCCGGTCCGATCCCTTCCTGCGTCACGCCCGGTACGCCGTCCATCCCGTTCGGCACCGGCACGCCATGCCAGTGCACCGTCGTGGCCTCCGGTAAACGGTTGTCGATGACGACGCGGAGCCGCTCGCCCTCGCGCACCCGGATCTCCTCGCCGGGGATGCGCCCGTTGTACGTCCAGGTCCGCCATGGGCCGAGCGGCCCCAGATCGACCTCGGCGACACCGGCCACCAGCCGCAGCTCGCGCGCGCCGTTCCCTAAGGGAGCCGCGGGAGCGCCCATGCCGAGCGCCCGATCCGCCGCAGGATCGTCGCAGCCGGACAGGAACAACGTGCCCGGCGCGGCGAGTGCGGCCAGCGCACCGCCGCCGGCGCGCAGGAAGGCCCGTCGCGTGATTCCGTGCGCCCAGTCAGCTGTATCGAGCCGCATCCACTTCCCCGCCGAGCTCGGGCGTTCGCGCCAGCCGCGCGCGATTTGGGCTCTGGGCTTGCCATGACTACACATTGTCTACTAAACTCCAGCAGCATCCGCACCAGCGGAAGGCCGGATCCTGAAACGGCACAGTAGTCACGAGCGAGACGAGAGGCAACATGAATCGGAAGGCTTTACTGGCGGTGGCCGCGGCCGCTGCGCTGGGATCCGTCGGGCTGCTCTATGCCCAGGAGCGCGCCGAGCGCGCTCCTGCCGAACCCGGAACGGAGATGATGGGCATGATGCATGGCTGCCCGATGATGGCGGCCCATATGCACGGCGCCGAGCGCACGCTGCGGCAGCGCGAGGAGCTGGATCTGAGCGCGGAGCAGGTGGCGGCGCTGGAACGCGTACGTGAGGACTCGAAGGCGTCGCGTGCGGAGGCTATGCGGAGCATGCGGGAAGCGCACGGCGCGGCCGCCGCGGCGGCGGAGTCCGAAATCCTGGACGAAGCGGCGGCGCGTACGGCGTTTCGGCGTATGGCTGATGTACACGCGGACATGGCGGTAAGCATGCTGCGCGAGCGTGGGCGCGTGCGCGAGATCCTGAGCGAGGAGCAGGAGACGGAGCTGCGGGAGCTAAACCAGGGGATGATGTCCGGGATGATGGGTATGATGCGCATGATGGGCATGATGATGGGCGGCGACTCCGCAGGTGGGATGCAGCGCATGGGCGGCATGGAGGGGATGCAGGGAATGCACGAGATGATGGAGATGATGCGCGAGTGCCCGATGATGCGCGGTATGTCACGAGACACGGCCGCTTCAGCGAGCTCCGCGAACTGAGCCTACAGCCCGGGAGATTTCATGAGTTGGGAATGGATGATCGCGGCGGTGCTGCCGTGGCTGCTGATCCTCGCCTGTCCGGCGGTGATGTGGTGGATGATGCGGGGGAGGGGTGGCGGCAAATGCCACGAGGCGGGCGCGGCCGAGCCCAAGGAGGGCCAGACGGCCGGCAATGCGGACGCCCTCGCCCGGGAGGTGGCTACGCTGAAGGCGCGCCTGGCGGCCGTGGAAGGCAGCGGAACCCGGCGAGAAGGCGAGCACGCGCGGCCTGAAGTGTGAAGGAGATCAAGGCGTACATCCGGCCTGAGCGCGTCGAGAACGTCGTGAACGCGCTGCGGGACGCCGGGCTGCCGCACTTCACGATCACGCACGTCCGCTCCGCCGGCACCGGCGTGGACCCGCACCAGCGCCGCATGTCGCTCGAGACCGGCGGCTGGTACACGGAAAAGGCGAAGCTCGAGTTCGTCTGCTCGGCGGGCGAGGTCGACGAGCTGGTGGGCCTGATTCAGCGCGAGGGCCGCACCGGCGAGCCCGGTGACGGCGTGGTTTTCGTGTCAGACATCGAGCGGGCGGTCAAGATCCGCACGGGTCAGGAAGGCAGGTCGGCGCTGCGATGAGCGGCCGAGGCGTCAAGCCTTCGCTCATCTTCGCGGTCGTGGCGCTCGCGATGCTGCTCGGCGTCGGCCTGGCCGTGTACGCGGCGCGGCGGCCGCCGCCGCTGCCCGTGCACTGGAGCGTACCGCAGTTCACGCTCATCGACCAGCACGGAGATACCGCTCGTAGCCGCGATCTCGCCGGCACGGCATGGTTGGTCGATTTCTTCTTCACCAACTGCACGGGCGTCTGCCCGCTGCTCACGGCGCGCATGGCCGCACTGCGGGATACGCTCGCGGCCGAAGGGCTGCTGCCCGGGCGGGTGCGGCTGGTCTCGATCACGGTGGACCCGGACCGCGACACGCCGGACGCGCTGCGGGCGTACGCGAAGCCATTCGGAGATCCGCCGCCGGAGCAGTGGGCGTTCCTGAGCGGCCTGCCAGGCGACGCAATAAGGGAGTTGATCCAGCGCGGCTTTCATCTGACGGCTGTCGATCCGGGCGCCACGCCGGACGACCCGCCGCAGGGGTATCAGATCATGCACTCGCCGCGCATCCTGCTCGTCGACGGAGACAGTCGCGTGCGCGGACTCTACGACGGACGGGAGGCGGACATCGTCGCCACGATCACCGCGGACGTGGCGCGGCTCCTCCAGGAGTAGCATGCGCGCAATGCTTCTCGCGCTGCTGCTGCCACTCGGCGGTGCCTGCGCCGCTCCTGGCGACGCCGCCCCGCCGATGGCGGGCGATCCGGCGCCCGACTTCGCCGCGCCGACGCTCGAGGGGGACACGCTCGCGCTGTCGGAGCTGCGCGGCCAGGTGGTGCTGTTGAACATCTGGGCGACGTGGTGCCCGCCCTGCCGCAACGAGATGCCGGCGCTCGAGCAGCTCCACCGCGACCTTGCCCCGGCCGGGCTGCGCCTGCTGGGCGCGAGCATCGACGACGCCAAGGCCGAGGACCAGGTGCGCGCCTTCATCGCGCAACTGGGCATCACCTACACGATCCTGCTGGACCCCGCTGCCGGCAGTCCCGAGATGTTCGGCGCGCCCGGGATTCCGGCCACGTACCTGATCGGCCGCGACGGACGGCTCCTGAAACGCTGGATCGGCGAGATCGATCCGGTTTCGGAGGCCATCCGCGGCCCGATCAATGACGCGCTGTGGGAATGGCCCGCAGGCGTGGAGCAACCGTGAACCCGACGTGAACCGCACATGCGACTCGCGACACTCCCGACGCTCGCTGCGCTGGTCCTCGCCACCGTGGCGTGCGACGGCGCCGAACCCGGCGTCGCGTCGGACTCGACTCCCTCGAGCCCACTTGCCGCCGCTGGTGGCAGGGCCATCCGGCGCGCTCTACCGCGTGCACGCGGATGGCGTGTACGGCAGCGCGGACGGCGGCCGGACCTGGACCGCGGTGCCGCTCCCGCCCCGCGCGCTCGAGCGTGGGGTGGGCGCGTTCGACGTCGCGCTCGACGGCACCTTCTACGTCGGCGGGCCGTCCGGCATCGCGTTCAGCGACGATGAGGGGCGAAGCTGGCGGGCGCCCGACGAAGCGCCGGCGCCGGCGGCGATCGTCGCGCTCGCCGCCAACGCGGACTCCGCGCACATTGCGTTCGCATACGCGCCCAGTGCCGGCGTGCTGCGCACGGAAAATGGCGGCGAGAGCTGGCGCAGAATGGATTCCGGTCCCGAGCCCGAGGTCCGCCAGCTCATGCACTCCGACCTGCCCGGGAGCATGAACACCGGTTGGCTCTACGCCGCGACCGCCGAGGGCGTCTACCGCGCCATGGATTGCTTCTGCGGCTGGCGCAGGTCCGGTGAGCTCCCCGGGGACTCGGCCGAGGTGTCGGCCGTGGCTGTCGACCCGCGCACGCCCGAGAACGTCTACGCGGCCGGCCCCGCCGCGGTCTTCCGCAGCCGCGACGGCGGGGCCACCTGGGAACGGCTCGCCGCGCCCGCCGCCGACGTGAACGGCCTCACCGTCGGACCGGTCGCGGGTGAGATCTTCGCCGCCACCGCCGGCGGTGCGCTGTACCGCAGCGCGGACGGAGC
>JBOHRE010000021.1:0-41732 GCA_050732635.1 Longimicrobiales bacterium
GGCCGCCGGCGACGGAGGTGAGGCGGGCGCGGACGCACACGCCGCGAGCACGGCGACGAGCGACGTCGCCAAGACCGTGAACAACGCTCGATCCAGCTTCGACATCAGGCGGCTCCGTGGGTTGGCGGTTGGGTGGCCGGAAACGTATCAGACGGGTCCACACGCGGCGAGCGCGCGCAGGTACCGTTCCGCACCTCGGGGCAGCCGCGGTACAGGACGCAGGTCCAGCGGGTGGACACCGCTGTAGGTATGCCAGAACAACACGGGACCGGCCGTATTCGATGGCTGCAGCAATTCGGCCGCCGCCTTGGCGGTGTAGGTGTCATCGACACAGACGCCCGCGACGGCCAGCGCCTCGCGCGCTCGCTCGCCCGCCTCCGTGGCGTGCCCGTACCCGGCGCCCACCTGCCTCGCGCTGAGCTCGATGCGCGCGAGCACTTGCGTGGTGACGGGGACCCGCATGCCCGCGTCGGCCAGCAGGCGCAGAGTGCTTCGCACGAGCCTGCCCAGCCGGCGCTCGTTCGTCACGACCGGGCTGACCACGCGAGTGGCGACGACGCGCGCGGCGATGCCGGCCAACGCGAAGCCGATCGCAATGCCGGCAGCGGTGCCGAGCGTGCCCGCGGCCACGTGCACGACCTGTGGCGCGTCCGTCTGGCCGGCTTCGATCTGCTCGGCGAGCTCCAGCGCTCCGGCCACGTAGCCGAGCGTGCCGAGCGCGTTGGATCCACCGACCGGGACCACGTACAACCGCTCACCTTGGTGCGCGAGCCGTGCCGCGAGCACGCCGAGTGGCACGAATGCCGTGGCCGGGACCCAGCGGATCTTGGCGCCCAGGCACGCATCGAGCCGCAGGACTCGCCGCACCCGATCCGCCGGCGGCTGCGGGAACAGCACCAGCGTCACGTCGAAGCCGAGCTCACAACCGTACAGCGTCGTGGCGAGCGCGTGGTGCGAGCCGGCCGCGCCGATCGTGATCAGGCGTGTCGCGCCGCGTCGTCGCGCGTCCGCCAGCAGAAACTCCAGCTTGCGCACTTTGTTGCCGCCGTAGAGTGGCGCCGAGAGGTCGTCGCGTTTGATCCAGGTGTCGTCACGGCCCGGCAGCGGTAGGCGGTGCACCGGCGTCGGAAAGCGGCCGAGCGGCACCCAGGGTAGGCGTCCCGCGAGCGCGGGGAAGCGACGAAACAACGCGTTCGATGGCATGGGGCGGCAGCATATGCCGGGGGCGCGTACGGTGCCACTGCCGATCTTCCGAGCCTGGCTTGCACCGCCTACATTTGCCAGCGGCTTTCCAGCGCCCCTTCTGACCGGATCACCGAGATGGCGACCACCCGCCGCAGCTTCCTGGGAGCACTCGCCGCCGCCGCCGGCGCCGTGGCCGCCGCGCCGCAGCGGCTGCTCGGCTCGTCGACGGCCGCCAACGCTCGGGGCGTCGTCGCCCCGCGCCTGCCGCGCGACGCCGCGGGCCTGCCCATCGTGCCGCAGGGCGCGCTGGGCGAGGAGTTCTGGCGGGCGCTGCGCGGCGAGTTCCTGATCCCGGACAACGAGGCCTTCTTCAATACTGGCACACTCGGCTCATCGCCTCGCGTCGTGCTCGACGCCGTGATCGAGCATATGACGCACGTCGAGCGTGACATTGCGCACTGGGACTACAAGCCCGAGCACGAGCAGTACTTCACCGGCTACTTCCCGGAAACCGCGCTGCGCGAGAAGCTCGCACGGCTGGTCGGCGCCGACGCCGATGAGATCGCGCTGACCCAGAACGCGACCTTCGGCATGAGCTTCATCGCCAACGGCCTCGATTTCGGCGCAGGCGACGAGGTGCTGATCATGGAGAACGCGCACTCGGGTGGCCGCGGCGGTTGGGAGCTGCGCGGCAAGCGCTACGGCATGCACGTACGCTATGTCCGGCCACCGATTCCGCCGCAGACGCCCGCTCAGCTCATCGCCATCTTCGAGCAGGCGACGACGCCGCAGACGCGAGTCTGGGCGATCCCGCACCTGACCAGCGGCACCGCCATCCTGTTCCCGGTCGAGGAGCTGTGCCGCCGCGCCCGCGAACGGGGCATCCTTAGCGTGATCGACGGGGCGCAGACCTGTGGCCACCTGGCGCTCGACCTGCACGCCATGGGCTGCGATGTCTTCTACTCCTCGCCCCACAAGTGGCTGCTTTCGCCCGTCGGCACCGGCTTCCTCTACATCCGCCGCGATCTGCTGCCGCGCGTCTGGGCCACGCTCGCCAGCGGCGAGTGGAACAACTACGACATCGCCGCCTATCGGCTGTTCCAGTACGGCACCGGCAACCTGTCACTGCTCGTCGGCTTCGACCGCGCCATCGACTTCCACCAGCGGATCGGCTCGGGCCGGGTTCAGCAGCGCATCGTCGGCCTGGCCGACCGACTGCGCGCCGGGCTGCATGAGATTCCGGGCGTGGTCATCGGCTCACCGGTGCATCCCGAGCTGGTCACCGCCACCACCATCTGGCGCATCGAGGGCATGACCGGCACGCAGACGATGGACGCGCTCTGGGACCGTGCCCGCATCCGTGTTCGCAGCATTGGCAACGAAGTCGTGCGCCAGTGCTGCCACGTCTACACGCTCACCGCCGACGTCGACCGCACGCTCGAGGAAGTCCGACGGCTGAGCGCCGGAGCCGCCGGCTGAAGCACCTTCTGGCGGGCAACGTTCTGTGGCTGTCGATCATCTCGCTGCTGAACGATGCAGCGAGCGAGATGATCTATCCGCTCCTGCCGCTGTTCATTGTCGGCACGCTCGGCGCCGGGCCGGCCGTGCTCGGGCTGATCGAGGGCGTCGCCGAGACGACCTCCAGCCTGATCAAGCTGCTCGGCGGCTGGCTCTCCGACCGGTTCCACCGGCGCAAGCCGCTGGTCGTCGGCGGCTATGGTGCCGCCGCGATCGCCCGGCCGCTGATCGCCGCAGCCACTGCGCCCTGGCACGTTCTGGCAATCCGCTTCGCGGACCGTGTCGGCAAGGGCGTGCGCACGGCGCCGCGCGATGCGCTGCTCGCCGAGTCCGTGCCCGCAGCGCGGCGTGGCACCGCGTTCGGCGTTCACCGCGCCGCCGATCACGCAGGCGCCGTCATCGGGCCACTACTGGCGTCCGCCTTTTTGCTGCTCTACCCGGGCCAGCTGCGCCCACTGTTCGCGGTGGCGCTGGTGCCCGGTCTGATCGCCGTCGGGATCGCCGTCTGGAAGGTCCGCGAGGTCTCTGACGTCACCGCGGACCATGCAGCGCCATCCCCCGCCCCCGCGCCCGCGCCCGCCCCCGCCCCCGGCTTCTCCCGCTTCCTCTTCGTGCTCGTCATCTTCACGCTCGGCAATGCATCGGACGCGTTCCTGCTGCTGCGCGCACAGCAGCTCGGCGTCGCCACGGCGCTGATCCCGCTGCTCTGGGCCGCCCTGCACGTCAGCAAGATGGCGTTCAATGTGGTCGGTGGCGCGCTCAGCGATCGGATCGGTGCCAGACCGGTGATCATCGGCGGCTGGTGCGTGTACGCGCTCGTCTACCTCGGCTTCGCCACCGCGGATCAGGCGTGGATGGCCTGGGTCCTGTTTTTGGTCTACGGCCTGTATTACGGCATGACCGAGGCACCGGAGAAGGCCCTCGTCGCGGCCTTCGCGCCGGCCGGCCGCCGGGCCACGCGCTTCGGCGCCTACCACATGGCAGTCGGCCTCGCAGCACTACCCGCCAGCCTGATCTTCGGGGTGCTCTGGCAGTGGGCCGGCGCCGCCGCGGCGTTCGGCTTTGGCGCCGTTCTCGCCTTCCTCGCCGCGGCCTTCCTGACTCTACTCGTACCCGCGCCGCCACGTCCGGCCTTCGCTTGACGCTCCTCTCCGCGCCCCGGCAGGTTCCGCGGATGAGCCACACCCGGGAAGCCGAGCGCGCGCTCGCCGAGCACGTCGTCGTCGTGCTCCACCAGACGCAGGACATCGTCAATGTCGCCGGCGTGGTGCGCGCGATGGCGAACATGGGCCTGCGGCGCTTGCGGCTGGTCGAGCCCGCGGCCTACGATGATTTCCGCATCCTCGGGATCGCTCACCAGGGCGGCCCCGTCGTCGAGCGTATCGAGCTGCACGAGAGCTTGCAGAGTGCGCTCGCGGACACGGCTCACGTCGTGGGTACGAGCGCACGGCGCAGGACCTCCCAGTTCGTCTGGCAGCACCCGCGCGCTGCCGCACCCGAGCTGCTCGCGCTCGCCCGCTCGGGCGCCACTGTCGCGATCCTGTTCGGCCGCGAGGACAAGGGCCTCGCCAACCAGCAGCTCGACCTCTGTGATCGGATCCTCAACGTTCCGACCGCTGCCGACGCGACATCGCTCAACCTTGCGCAGGCGGTGCTGATCGTCGCCTACGACCTGTTCCTGGCCGCTGGGGGCGCCGCGCGGCCACTGCCGCGCGCACGCAAGACCGCGCCGCTCGCCGACTGGAATCAGCATCAGCAGTTGTTCGCGGCGGTCGAGGACGCGCTCGAGGCCATCGACTTCTTCAAGACGCGACAGCCACCGGCCATCATGCGTACCGTTCGCGCCGCCCTTCGCCGGGCCGTACTCGATCAGCGCGAGGCGAAGCTGCTGCGTGCCATGGCGATCGAGGTGCGGAAGGTCGTGCGGCGCGCGCGCGGCCTCGACTGAGTCGTTGGTCAGCCACCTGGGATGCTCGCCTCGCCCGCGACTGCACCCGGACGCGCCGGGCGTCACGCGCCGCGGGGCAGCGTTCTTGCGTCGGGTGAGACGTCCGAGGGCCTGCAGAGAGAAGATACCGGAGGTCGTGTAATGCCGCGCACCGAAAAATCGGTTCCGCTGGGAATCCGTGACATGAGTGCCGCAGTCGGCGATCACATCGCGTACTTTTGGGAGACCCCCGAAGAGTTCGATGAGGCGGTCGGCTTCCTCGCGGCCGGTATTATCCAGGACGAGCACAGCGTGATCTTCGGGCATGATGACGCCAATCAAAGCGTTTGCAAGGCGCTGGAGGCCAAGGGCTTCAGTTGCGATGTACTCGAGGCGGCCGGCCGGCTGTCGATTCTGGGCCCGGAGTCGACAGGAGAGCTGATGCTCGCGCAGATCGAAAGCACGTTTCAGCGGGCGGTCGATGCGGGTGCCGGCATGATACGGCTACTCGGCAACATCGGCTGGGGCCGACCCGAATGGCCCGACGAGCACGATATCCTGCGGTTCGAGGCCAAGGTCACCGGAGCCGCAGCCATGTTTCCCTGCATCGTGATCTGCCTGTACGACATCAAGCTGCTGAGCGGATCCGTCCTGCTGCACGGCGCATTCGGCACGCACCCGCTCACCATCCATCAGAATCTGGTTCGCGAGAACCCGATGTGCGTCGGCGTGGAAGAGTACCTCGAGGCACTGGAGGCACGCCGCACCGGTCACGCAACGGCCGACCGCTGAGTGCTGCGGCTGGCCTCAGCTCGCAGTGCAGGCTGGCCTCAGCTCGCCGTCAGGAACGCGTCCGGCCGCTCCTCCAGCTCGGGCTCCCACAGCGGCTCCCAGAGCTGCACGACCGGGAAGTGTGTCGCCATCCAGGCCAGGGCGAGGCTGAACAAGCCGGCGAACGGCAGCGCAATGCCCAGCTCCTGCCAGCCGAGCGGCGCGTCGCTCGCACCATGATAGAACGAGGGATAAACCAGCAAGTAGCGCTCGATCCAGAGGCCCACGAGCACGACGATTGCCGCACCGATCAGGATCAGCGGGTTCTTCTTCGGCGCGACGCCGAGCAAACCGAAAAACGGCACCACGAAGAGCCCGAACAGCACCGCCACGCTCAGCCACTTGAACGGCGGTTCCAGCCGATGGATCACGAAGTCCTGCTCGATCGGCAGTTGCCCATACCAGATCACGATGTACTGCGAGAAGAACAGGTACGCCCAGAAGACGCAGAATCCGAATGTTAGCTTGCCCAGGTCGTGCAGGTGCGGCGGCTGAATGATCTCTTCCAGACCGAAGCGGCGGCGATAGAACGCTGCCCCGATCGCGGTCGCGGCAACGGCGCCGAGGAACGCCGCCATGAAGAAGTAGGGCCCGATCAACGTGCTCCACCACTCGGGCTCCAGCGACATCACGAAGTCCCAGGCGACGAAGCTCATCCCGGCGGCGAAGACGAGCACGAGCACGGGCGCGAGCCGCGACAGCTTGCGTGTCGCCCGCGCCTCCTCGACCTCCTGGCCTTGCCAGCGACGTGTGAGAAAATCGATGATGCCGCCCCGCGCGTGGCCGTTCGCCTTCAGCAATCCCGCATCCGGGCGCAGTGCCCAGTAGGCGAAGACCAGCGACAGCATGAACAGCGCGCCGACACCCACCAGGACGCGCGTCGCCATGAATGGCACATTCAGATACGCCTGCTTCGCCGGCACCGGCTCGTGGACCCAGGGAAAGATGTGCTCGGCCGCAACCAGGATCGGCAGCATCAGCACGAACGCGACGGGCAGGAATGCGACCATGGAAATCGCGATACGGCGCACCGGGCGTGCCCATATTGCCTTCGTGATCACCATCGCTGCGCCGAGGATCACACCACCCTGCGCAATCGATGTGAAATACAGCCAGTTGACGAGGTATGCCCGCCACGCTCGCTCCGCATCCTGACCGACGGCCACGACGAACGCGACCACGCCGAGCCCGACCAGCGCTCCGCCGAGCAGCAGCCCCAGCCGCGGAAACGCCTCGAAGCGGCGGAGCGGAATCTCGGTGTCGACGATCTCGTGCACTAATCCCTTCCTGGCGACGTCGCTGCTGCAGCGGTGTCGGCGGCCGCCGACGGCATCGTCGCGGCCGCTCCGGCCTGCGCACCCACCGCCTGCTGCAGCTGCCGCAGATAGCCGACCACGTACCAGCGCTCATCGTGAGTCAGCCGTTCGCCATACGACGGCATCAGCCCGCGGCCCTGGCGGATCACCGCGTACACGTAGCCGTCGGTGCGCTGCACGGTGATGGGCAGATGGAGGCTCGGCGCGAAGGGGAACTTGCCGGGCCCGATCACCGGACCGTCGCCGGCGCCCTGCGCCCCATGACAAACCGAGCAGTAGCGGTCGTACAGCACCTGGCCGCGCGCGATCTGATCCGGCGTGAAAGCCGCCACCGGCGCCACGGCCGCGGCCAGGGAGTCGAGTCCGGCGACGCTCGCGCCGAAGCGCGGCACATCGCCGTTCGGCGCACCGAATGGCACCGAGTTCGGCGGCGCATTCCGGGGTGCCTCGTACGGATCGAAAGCCGGTGACTCGCGCATGAATGTCAGGAACGGAACCGCCGCCAGCATGTCGTCGAGAGCCGTACATCCCGCTACCACGGCGGCGAGCCCTGCGGCGAGCAGCACGCCACTCAGGCGCGGCCGGGCAGCCCGTTCAGTCGACACCAGCCACCTCCTCGCGCACATCGCGTACGTCCAGCGCACCGTTATCGCGCAGCAGCTCGCGAGCCTCTGCCTCCCGGCCCGCCAGCGCCCCTGCCAGCACGCCGAAACGACCCGCTGAGAACGACGCGTCGTACGCGACCGATGCCTTCCACTTCTTCGGCAGCCGTGCCGTGATGAAGAGACCGAGGACGGTTGAAAGCGCACCGAAGAGAATCGTCAGCTCGAACGCGATGATCACGAATGCCGGCAGCGAGATGATCGGCTTGCCGCCCGTAATCAGCGGCCAGTCGAGCGACGTCCAGGTCCCGAACGCGAATCCGGTGGCCGCGCCCGTGAGTCCACCAACCAGCGTGAACAGACGCACCGGGCTCTGCGGCACGTGCAGCGCGTGCTCGAGGTCGTGTTGCGGAAACGGCGTGAAGACCGTCAGGTCGCGGATGCCCCGCGCACGCAGCGAGTCGATCGCTGCGACCGCTGCGTCCACTTCGCGAAACACGCCCAGCACGCCCTGACGGTAACGCGGACTCATGGCCGCACCTCACTGGTCCTGCGACCCAGCCGCCGCAACGGCGTCGGCAGAACCTCCTTCAGCTCCGCGACAGAGACCGCTGGCAGCACGCGGATGAAGATCAGGAACCACATGAAGAACCAGCAGAAGCTGCCGATCAGGATCGTCATCTCCACCCAGCTCGGCCGGTAGTTGCCGAACTGCCACGGCATGTACTCATGCGACAGACTGACGACAATGATCACGAACCGCTCGAACCACATGCCGATATTGATGAAGATCGAGATCACGAACAGCGCCGGTATGCTGCGTCGCACGTTACGGAACCACAGAAGCTGCGGGATGAAGGCGTTGCACGTGATCATGATCCAGGTCGCCCACCAGTAATCGCCGAGCGCGCGATTCAGGAAGCTTTGCTGCTCGGCGACCTCGGCGCTGTACCAGGCCATGAAGTACTCGGTCACGTAAGCATAGCCGACGATCATGCTCGTGAGCAGGATCAGCTTTGCCATCGACTCGAAGTGCCGGATCGTGAAATAATTCTCCAGTCCGAAGGCTTTGCGCATGGGGATCAGCAGCGCGATCACCATTGCCAGTCCACTGAAGATCGCGCCGGCCACGAAGTAGGGTGCGAAGATCGTGGTGTGCCAGCCCGGCACGATGGACATCGCGAAGTCCCACGACACGACAGAGTGCACCGACAGCACGAGTGGCGTCGCCAGTGCGGCCAGGTACAGATAGGCGCGCGAGAAGTGCTTCCACTCGTCGTGCGTGCCGCGCCAGCCGAGCGATAGAATCGTGTACAGCCGCTTGCGCCACTTCACGGTCGTCGCGTCGCGCGCCGCGGCGATGTCGGGGATCATGCCGACATAGAAGAACGTGGCGCTGACGATGAAGTACGTGCCCACTGCGAACACGTCCCAGAGTAGCGGCGACTTGAAGTTTGGCCAGATCCCGCGCTGGTTCGGGTAGGGCAGCAGCCAATACGGCAGCCAGGCGCGGCCGATGTGAATGACCGGGAACAGGCCGGCGGTCATCACGGCAAAGACCGTCATGGCCTCCGCCGCGCGGTAGATCGACTGGCGCCAGCGCGCACGGAAGAGGTACAGGATGGCCGAGATCAATGTGCCGGAGTGCGCGATGCCGACCCAGAAGACGAACGTCGTGATGTAAACACCCCACCCCACAGGGTTGCGCAGCCCGCTCACGCCGATGCCGAGCACGATCTGCAATCCCCAAGCGCCGAACATCAAGACGGTCCCGAAGATCGCTGCGGACAGCAGCAGCCAGTACGTTCGACCCGGACGCGTGAGCATCCGGAGGACGTCGTGGTTCACCTCCTCGTAGGAGGTGATTCCCGGGTGGGTCTCGGATCGGACCGCCGTGGCCATGCTGGCTCAGCCCTCCACCGTGGCCGGGACCACTTTCCTCAAGTAGGTGATCGCCGATTGTGTATTACTGTGCTCCAACACACGGTAGCCTCGTCCCGATGCTGCAATGCGTGCGACTCGTGAGTTCTCGTCCTTGATGTTACCGAACACGATCGCGTCACCCGGGCAGGTCTGAGCGCAGGCCGGCACGATCTCGCCGTCGCTGACGCCTCGCCCGGCGACGCGTGCCTGCTGCTCGGCATCGCGGATACGCTGCACGCAGAAGGTGCACTTCTCCATGACGCCTTTCTCACGCACTGTGACGTCGGGGTTCAGCTGCCAGTTCAACGGCTCCGGCCATTCGTAGGTGAAGTAGTTCATGTACCTCACCTTGTACGGGCAGTTGTTGGCGCAGTAGCGTGTACCGACGCAGCGGTTATAGACCTGCGCGTTCAGTCCATCGGGCGTGTGATAGGCGGCGTAGACCGGGCATACCGGTTCGCACGGTGCCTGCCCGCAGTGCTGACACAACATCGGCAGGAAGTCGGCGCCCGGCCCGCCCTCGCCCGGGTGCGCCTCACCGTCCTCGCGGAAGTACCGCTCGATGCGGATCCAGCTGAGGATCCGCCCGTTCGCCACGAGCTCCGGTCCGACAATGCCGATGTTGTTCTCGGCATAACAGGCCGTCATGCACGCACTGCAGCCAATGCAGCGCTCGAGGTCGATCGCCATCGCCCAGCGAGGCTGGGCGTGAGAGTATTCGCCGTAGTAGGTGCCCGGCGGCGGATAGCCGGCCGGGCCGGCCGGGAACGTGGTGGGCGCAAAGCCGCCCGACTCCTGGAGCTGCGATACGACCGCTTCACTGGGGTGCACCTCGCCGTGGGCACCAGGCGCTGCGTGCTCGTCCTCGGCCGCGCCGTGCTCGTCGGCGGCAGGTGCCTGTATGGGTACGACGCCTGGCGGGACGGCGGGTGTGTCGGGGCTGCCGGCACTCGGCGCGGTCGTGCTCTGAGCCTCCTCCGCGGTCAGCACACCGAGCGCGATGCCGCGCGCGCGATCGCCCGCGCGCGCTTCGGGCAGCGAAACGTGCTGCAGCACGTCGCGCCCGTCCTGCGTGGCGGCGCCTGCGGTGTAGGCCGTCCGCTCCCACGAGCCGGTCGCGCTCAGGCGCGCCATGGTCTGCTGATAGATGAGCGCACCCGAGGGGTCCTCGCGCTGCGGCCGGAGGAGCGTGACGGCGTTGACCCCACGGTCGCGTGCGTAGCGCCCGAATTCGCGATGGCCCTGGCCGAGCTGAATCGCAATGCAGTCTTCGCGAATGCCCGGGTGGCGCCAGACGGGCAGGACGAGGCGTCCAGCCGCGGTGGAAACCTGTACCTGATGGCCGATGTCGAGGCCGAGCCGATCCGCGACGTTGGGGTGGATCTCGACCCAGGAGCCCCAGGAGATCTTGCTCAGCGGGTCCGGCAGCTCCTGGAGCCAGGCCCGGTTGGCCTGGCGGCCATCGTAGAAGCGGGACGACGGGTAGATGACCAGGAAGAACTCGTCGGTGCCGTCCGCCGCTTCGGCCGCCCCGCCCGCGCCGGCGAACGAGGCCGGCTCGCCCAGCCTGAGCCGAGCCAGCGCGCCGCCGGCCATGACCGGTGCTGCGCCGGGCGCACTCGGCTCGGCTGAGACGTAGCCCTGCTGCAGCGCCCCACGCCACCAGTCCTCGAAGCCATCGCCCGTGCTCGCCGCCGCGCTGGTCACGACCGCGCCGGTCGCGGTCGGGAAGACCTCCGTTCGCCAGTGCTCGCGCAGGTAGTCGTAAAACGTGGACGCATCGCTCGGCAGTGCCAGTCCCGCGCGACGCGCGACGGAGAGCAGGACGTCGCCTGTCTGCTTGGTGCGGAAAACCGGTAACATGACCGGCTGGACGAGCGTCTGGACACCCGTACGAGGTACGTAATCCGCCCAGCTCTCCAGAAAGTGGTGGTCGGGCAGCAGCAGGTGCGCGCGTGCACTCGTCTCGTCCAGAAACGGCGAGAACGACGCGATGAATGGCACCTGTTCCAGCGCCTCGGCGAAAGCCGCACCATCCGGCACCTCATAAAGTGGGTTCGGGCCGTGGACCAGCAACGCGCCCACCCGGCCGGCCCGGATATTCTCGAGAAGCCCCTGAAGCTGAGCATAGCTGCCCGCGCCCGCCCCGGTCTCGACGCGATCGTAGCGGACCGTGGTGCCGATGTTGCCCGCCACCGCGTTCAGAATGCCGACTGCCACGCCGACCGCCGTCGCCGCCTGGTGCGTCGAGCTCACGCCCGGTCCGACCGCGAGCGAACGGCCACTGCGCGCGAACTCGTGCGCGGCCGCCCTGATCCGCTCGGCCGGTACGCCGGCCTGCTCGGCGGCGCGATTCAGATCGACTCCGCTCAGCGCATCTGCTGCCACACCCACAGCGCCGCCCCGCTCCTCGGCGATCACCTGCGCCATCGCCAGCGCCACCAGGTGTTCGGTCCCCGGCCGCACCGGCAACCACTCGTCCGCGTTCAGGTCGGTCAGCGATTGGTGCGGTGAGACCGAGATCAGCGTGCCCCGGCGGCCGTTCGTGTACGCGTGCGACTGCACCCAGCCCCGCGCATAATCGACCGGCGACACCCATGTCTCGAGGAAATCCGCGCCGAATGTGATGACGACCTCGGCGTTCGAGAAATCATGGACTGGCACCGCATCGAACCCGAACAGGAGCCGGCTTGCCGCGCGCACGGGTTCCCAGCCGAATCCGTCGTAGCGGACGCGAGTGATGCCGGCGGCGGCACACCAGTCATCGAGCAGTCGGTCGAGCGACCCGGTGAAGGTCTGCGTCAGGAACGCGGTCCGACCACGGTGCTGTGCCAGCGCGTTCGTCAGCTGGCGCTCGGCCGCGTCCCAGCTCAGCGGCTGCCAGTCCGCGACCGAGACTTCGCGGGCGAGTGGCCGTGGAATCCGGTCCGGATCGTAGAGCCCGTGCAGCGCGGCCTGCCCCCGGGCGCATAGCTTGCCGCCCGAGATCGGCGACAGCGGATTGCCTTCCGCCTTCACCGCGCGTCCCTCACGCGTGCGTATGCTCATGCCACAGCCCGCGGGACATTCCCGGCAGGTCGTCCGGTACCATGTCGCCACGCCCGGCACGATGTCCTCCGGCGGAACGACGTACGGGATCAGCTTCTCCGCCTGACCGCCGCTGCACCCGGCCAGCCCCGCGCCGGCGCCCGTGACGCCCAGCACCTTCAAGAACTCGCGTCGCTCCAGGCCCTTGGACATCAAGACGCTCCGCGTCGTCGGCAGGCGCTCATGCGCCCGCGCCGCTCAGCCAACCATCAACCATCAACCATCAACCATCGACTAATAGTGGCAAACGAAGCAGTCGATGCGCGCCTGGCGCTGCTCATGGCAGTCGATGCACCAGCCCATCTGCAGCGAAGGCACTTGCTCGACTTCGACCATCTCCTCGACGGCGCCATGACACTGCTGGCATTCCAGACCGGCGTTCACGTGCATCATGTGTGGAAAATGAACGTGGTCCGGAAGGTCATAGATCCGCACCCACTCGATGGGCCGCTTCTCGTTCCAGTATTGCATGAGTTGTTCGACGCCAGGCCGGTCGGCGGCGACCATTGCCCGCGCCGGCTGGGCCATTGCCATTTGCGCACCCGGCGCATGGCAGCCGACGCACAGCTGCACCGACGGGATGCCCGCGTCGAGCGAGCGGTCCGCCGTGTAGTGGCAGTACATGCAGGGGATCTGGTTGGCGCCGGCGTGGAGGTCGTGAGGGAAAGCGATCGGCTGCTCGACACCGCGGTCGAACAGGTCGACGCCGGGAGGACGAAAGCCAGAGGCCAGCATACCAGCGACCGCCAGAACGACGACCCCGACCGCCCCCAGCAATGCCAGCGTTGAGCGCCGCATTCCCTCTCTAGCAGGTCGTTGCTGCCCGACGGCGAGTTCGCGCGACGGGACTACTGTTGCGTGCACCGTTCGCCGACGGCACCGCGGCGGGCGGGAATCTGGGGGGGCGTCAGGGGCGACGCAACCCCGTCAACGCGACGCGTTTTCGACGCGCTTGGAGCTACCGCGCGTGCCCGGCTCGATCACTTCCCGCCGAGCCTTTTGACCACCTTCGAGACCGCATCGCGCGTCCGCTCGACATTGCGCGCGAGGGATGAGGCGGCTCCATCGCCATCGCGGTCCGCCGCGATGACCGTGTCCTCGTCGCTCAGCCCTGCCCGCTGGGCCTGCTGCTCGACCACCTCGGGCTCCAGCTTCAGGGGCAGTTCGATGCTGAACGTCGACCCCTTGCCGTAGGTGCTCTCCACCGCCACCACCCCACCCAGCAGCGACAAGAGCTTCTTCGTAATGCTCAGACCCAGGCCAGTGCCGCCGTACTCGCGGGTCGCCGACTGGTCGACCTGCCGAAAGTCCTCGAAGATCGTCTTGAGGTGATCCGGCTTGATGCCGATGCCGGTATCGGCGACGGAGATGCGCACACGCTCGCCGCCATCGGTGGCCACGACGCGCAACACGACACTGCCCTCCGCCGTGAACTTGATCGCATTGGACAGCAGATTGAGCAGGATCTGCTTCAGCTTGGTCCGATCGCTACGGATCGTCGGGACCGTTGGATCGAGCTCGCTGCGATAGCTCAACGCACGCTGCTGGAGAAGCGGCCGTACCTGTTCGGAGAGTTCCTCGACCAGCTCATTGACGGCGATCGGTTCGACATGGACGGGCATCTTACCCGCCTCGATCTTCGACAAGTCGAGAATGTCGTTGATCAACTCCAGCAGGTGCTGCGAGGTGTTGTACACCTTCCCCAGCGCCTCTTGCTGCTGCTCGGTCAGGTCGCCATAGATCCGCTCGCGCATCAGCGACGTGTAGCCGAGAATCACGTTGATCGGCGTGCGCAGCTCGTGGCTCATGCTTGCCAGGAACTCGCTCTTCAGGCGCGAGGCCTTTTCCAGCTCCCGTTGCTGCCATTCCAGGTCACGATTACGTTCCGCCAGCTGCTCGGTTGCACGCTCGATCCGCGCCTCCAATTCCTCGTTCAGCTCCTGAAGCTCGCGGGCCAGCCGTTGGTTCTCGACCACCTGCGTCAGGTCATGGACCACGCTCACGACGGCGGTCGGCTCGCCGCGCGCGTTCAGGATCTTGCTGCTCACCACCTCCGCAGGAAACGACCGTCCACTGTCCGGGTCCGTCAATTCCAGGTGCCCGACCCTCCGACGCGCCGGCTGCAACAGGAAATCGCTGATCAGTGTCGTGTAGCGGGTATCGTTGGTCCGGACGATCCGACGGCTGGCGCTCGCGACCGACTCCTCGGGCGCAACGAACAGCCGATCGCCTTCCCGGTTCAGCAGGATGATGTTCGACTTGTCGTCGGTGACCAGGATCGGATCGGTGACGTTTTCGAGTACGACATTCAGTTGGTCGCGCTCTCGCCGGGACCCATGCTCCGCCGCTCGCGAGCGGGAGAACTGCTCCTCGAGCTCGCCAACGGCGCGGCGCAAATCCGTGATGTCGCGCAGGATCCACAAGCGGCTCGCCTCGACCGCGTCCGGCACTCGCGCGGCGATGACCTCGAACATCAGATCGGACCCGTCCGATGGGTCGACCAGATTGAGCTCGCGCGTAATGGCTACGCCGGCCACGCTCTGGGCCACATACGAGCCGAACAGCAGATGATTGATCTCGACCGCGCGCCGCCGGCCCTCACTGTCAGCCTCCTCCATGCCAAACAGGAGCTCGGCACGCGCGTTCTTGAACAACATCTCGGCCGCCCCATCGGTCAGGATCACCGGATCCGGCAGTGTATTCACCAACAGGACGAGCAACTCGCGCTGATCGCCTTGTGTCTTGCGCAGAGCGCCGAACACGTCCAGAAACGCCGTCCGGCCGAGCGCGACGCCGCAGCGCCGCAGGAATCGCTGCAGACGACTCACGGACTCCGCATCCGCGTCGCCCGCCACGATCATCATGACGGCGGCGCGGGCCTGCGGGCCGGCGTCGAATGACAGGACCCGGGCCGCACCGAGGCGCAGCTCGGGGATCGGGACGGCGGGTCCGATTCCCGCTGTCTCGCGCGCGAGCTCGGCGCCGAGCAGGGTTTCCGGATCCCGGTATGTCTGGAGGAATTCGTCGACGTGCTGCTGGGTGATGTGCTGCGCGGATGCCACGGGACCGGCGTCGAGCCAAACGACGCAGAGCGCGGCCGGGAGCTGACCCCCGAGCCGCGCCTCGCGAATCACGAGCTGGCAGGCCTCGTCGAACGTGGCGGCCCGAGCGAGCCGCTCGAGCAGATCGGCGACGGCGCTGTCATGCGTGCGCTCGTCAACCGTCACGGCCTCAGCTCAGCTCTTCGAGCCTTCGTTTCAGCTCGACGTTCTCGGCCATGACCCGGTCGAGATCGGACGTCGCGCCTGGGCCGATCGACGGTCGTGACGCCAGACCGGTGACGCCGATCGCCTCGGAGTACTTCAGGTACGTGTCAACCGATGCCACGACAATGCGCGCCTCGACCGTGACGAGGTCAATGCCGACCAGCGAAACGCGGACATAGGCGTCAATGACGATGCCTTTGTCCAGTACACGGTCCAGAACATCGATGAGGCTCGAACCCGCACCTGCCCTTTCAACAGCCATAGCAGTCTCCCCTTACCCCTGATCCGAAGTCTCGCGGCGTGTACGGCTGCGGCGGCTCGCCTTGGGTGCCTCGATCGATTGCAGCCGCTGCTCGATCCGCTCCAGCCGAGCGGTCACGTCATTGAGTGCGGTGACCTGCTCGGTCCCGCCGTAGTACGGGTCACTGCGCCACCAGTTCATGCCCATCTCGTCCGCCTTGTCGAGGGAGCACACCAGCAATCTGATCTGAATGGTGAGCAGCTCGACATTCGCGAGGTGCACGCGGATGTCACCCGCGATCACGAGGCCCTTGTCCAGGATTCGATCCAGGATGTCGATCAGGCCTTGCGATCGTGTCGGACCCAGCTGGTATGCTTCAGGCACGTTGAGCTGGCGTTAGAGAAGCCGGCCGAGCGGGCCGAGGTCCAGATTCAGGTCCTCGTCCGTCAGATCAAACACATCTTTAAGCTCGCGCATGCGCTCCTGCAAGCGTAGCAAGGCGAGCCCCAGTCGTTCGACCTCATCATCGCTCAAGGTGCCCCCCTCCATGCGTCGGACGGCCTGATGCTCGAGAATCTGGCGGATCAGTTCGATCAATGTCAGCACCAATCGGGCCAACCCAGTATCGAGCGAGGCCGGGTCGGCGTCGAGGCGTGCGGGCAGGGCGGGTGCGAGGTCGCCGAGTCGCGCCGTGAACAGCTCGGCATCATCCGCATCGATGCGCGGGCGCAGGGGCTCGTCGCCGCTCACACGCCGAAGGAGTACGGGGGCCACGGGCCCGTGACCAGAAACCGCAGGTCCGGAAAGCGGCGCCGGACCGCGTCCATCGCGAGATCGAACGTCGGCTCGGCGTCGCGTTCGACCAGGGCCGCGATCGAGGTGGCGCCGTGGGCTGTCGCCGGCATCACGATGACGCGGCGCGTTGCGGGCCCGGCCTCCGTCGCAATCGTGTCGGCGACGCTGGCCGCGACCGTCTCCGCCTCCTGCTCGGCACGCAGCCGCGCTGCCGCCACCTCGAGGTATTGTCGTCCGGTCCGCGCCGGCGCCGTGTCGGAGCCAGCAGGCTCGGCTGCGCCGGGCCGCGCGATGCGCACACCGTACTCGACCGCGCCAGCCACCGCCTCCAGGGCGCTCGCGAATGCAGCGGCCTGCTCGTGCAGGCGGCGCGTCACCTCAGCGGGGCTCGCCAGCCATTGTCCGAACCGCAGCGGAATGGGCGTGTAGCCCAGCTCGAGAGGGCGAGCGACCACGGCGTGATGCTGACGGATGTGCTCGATCGTGGGGCTGGGGGCCGATTCGGCGGAACTCGTCCAGACGCTGATGGGCTGCGCTGCCAGCACACTGACGCGGGCAGCGTCCAACCCACGCAACTCCGCCGGCGGCGCACATGCCCGCGGCACCGCGCAATAGAGGTAGATGCCGCTCACCGGCCATCGGGCGGCAGACGCCGCTGCTGCGCCACCCGTTCGGCCGAGGACAGCACGAGCTCCAGCCCGAGGTAGACCAGATCGACGCCTGCCACACTGATGACGACTTCGCCCTGCAACAGAACACCACGATCGAGGACGCGGTTGACGACCTCGGCCAGCGTGATTCGCTCGAGTTCCTCGTCCGCGGTCGGGGCGCGGCGCTGCGGCAGGTCGCTCATTGCGGATCCTCCAGAAATCGATAGGGTGCCCAGGGACCGGACAGCCTCAGCTCGATGCCGCTCGGGCCGAGCTCGGTCGCCCGCTCCTGTGCCCTGACGCGCAGTGCCGCTTCGTTCTCCGTCCGCACCAGCAGCGCGGCCGCCAACGCGTGCAGCCCGCCCTCGACCGTGCGTGGCGGCTCGAGCACGCGTACATCGGCCGCCAGCTCGCCCAGTGCGTCTAGCGCGGCCGACGCGGAATGCCGCGCGGTCCGTCCCACTGCGGCGCGGGCCGCTGTCGCCCGCTTCCGCTCGAGCAGATAGCGGCGGCCAGGTGGCGCCGCGGCGATCTCGGCATCGAGTGCGCCGATCTCCGGCGCGAGCGAGCCGATCGCATGCTCGAGCTGCTCCTCATCGTACGTCACCTTGAGATCCCATTCCCGCATGCCACGAAAGCGCTCCAGCTCGCGCACGATGCGCGCCTCCCGCTCGTCCACCATGTCGCGGAGCGCACGCTCGGTCGAGTACAGCGTCAGCAGGCGGACCGGCAGGATCTGGGCGTGATCGACGAACCAGGCTACGACCCGCTCGTGCGCCACGCCCTGCTTCGCCAGCCACGGCAGCTCGCCGGCGTTCGACTCCAGGCGCTCACCCGCATAGTCCTCTGCCGGCACACGTGAGACGACCATGCGAAACGTCGGCGCGTCGAGCAGCTCGAGCGGCCGCTCGGCGACGCCCCGAAGCGTGTCGGGCGGCGTGGGCGCCGTCGCCGGCACGAAGCCGTACAGATAGACGGGGTCGCTCATCGCATCAGCGCTTGAGGGTCCAGCTCGCGAAGAACTCGCGCAGCGAGTCCGGACTTCGTGGTGCGGGTCGTGTTTCCGGCGCCAAGATACGCGTCGCTGTCGAGGCACCGCCAACTGCCTCGGCGCTGTCGCATCGGTTTTGCAGCACCGCAGTGAGCGCCAGCCCTGCGCCGCCGATCGCCGTGATCAGCCGCTCCGTTTCGCGCTGCACCAGGCGCTGTGGCAGGGTCACGACAACGGCCCCCGCTGCGCCATACGCGCCCAGATCCGCCCGCAGCCGCTTTACCCGCTGCGCGAAGCGAAGGAGCGTCTCACCCACCTCCAGCAGGTCGCCTCCCTTGCCGTACTTCACGAGCACGCGCATCACCGCGTGAATCCATTGCAGCGCCAGGTCCGGCAGCTGCAGGAACCGCAGGAAATGTCCCGTCGGCGCCGCATCGACCAGGATCCGGGTTGTCGCGTTCTGCTCAGCGAGCTGCTGCGCCCGCTCCGCAAGGCGGGCGACCGCGAAGATCTCGTCGATCCCCGGCGGCGCCAGCCCCCAGATGGCGTCGAGCACACGCCGGTCCAGTGTGGCCTGCTCGGGCAACCCGATCGCGTCCGCGAGGCTTGCCAGCTGCGCACGGATCCTCTGCCCCAGCATTGCGAACTCGGTCGTTGCGTCGAGCTGCTCGACCCCCAGGTCCGGCAGCGGCTCGCCGGGCACCAGCAGCGAGGGCAGCAGCGCGGCCGGGTCGATGCCATACAGCTCGACCGGCAGCCGCTCCGCCAGCGCGACCGCCGTGGCCGCCGCGCACGTGGTCTTGCCAACGCCGCCCTTACCCACGAAGAACAGCATCCGCTGGCCAGCGAACCGTTCGAGAATGAGTGCCGCGTCGTGCGTTGCGACGTCCCTTCGTCGCGGCCCGTGCACCGGCGGCTCCACCTGTGTCGACCGCGCCTCGCGTACCGGCCACGCGCGCAGCAGATCGCAGCCTACGGGCGGCGCCTCGGCCCACGCCGTGAATCGTGCCACCTGGCCGGGCGGGGCGTCCGCCTGCTCGACCGGCCCCAGTACCAGCTCGGCCGCGACCGTGAGTCCCCTCTCGCCGAGCGCGTCCCGCAGTCGCTCGGTCTCGATCGCGACCAGCGGCTCCGACCGCGCCACGATGACGCACGCCGCGCCCCCAAGCACGCGCTCGTACCGCTCGAGCGCCTCCTCCAGCTCATCGAGCACCCGGCCGCCGGTCAGCTGCACCCGCCCGCGCAGCAGCGCGCCGGCTACCGCCTCGGCCTTGTCCTCCATTGCGCGCAGCGCTTCGATCCAGCCGGCGAGCGACTTCGCCGCGTCGAGCAGCCGCAGCGTGTGACCGGTCGGAGCCGTGTCCACGACGACGCGTGGCGTGTCCGTCGCATCGAGCTCCGCCACGCGCAGCGCCGCCATGATCTCGTCCGCGCCGGGCAGCGAAAGCGTGGTGAATCGGCCGACATCGTCGGCATCCAGGTAGGTTCCGCGCTCGATCAGCTGCGTCAGCGCCGGCGCGTGCCGCTCACGCCAGGCCGTCGCGAAACGATCCGCGTCGAACTCTTCCAACCGCAGTCGTGGTGCGCAGTCAGCCGTGACCGGACCCGGAGCGACGGCCTGCTCGAACAGGTCGCCGAGCGAATGCGCGGGGTCCACCGAGATCAGGTGCGTCGCTTCGCGGTCGGCCAACGCCAGCGCGAGCGCGCCAGCGGCTGTCGTCTTGCCGACGCCGCCTTTGCCGGCGACCAACGTCCAACGTCGGTCGAGCTGCTCGAGCAGCCGCTCGTTCATTCATCGTCACCGAAGCTCAGCTCGATCGTGGCTTCCCCGGGCAGCGGCATGCCGCCGCCGCGTCGCGCAGCCTCCTCTGCGTCCAGATCCCGACCCGCCACCTTTTCGGCGCGCTCGCCGGCCCGCGCCTCCGCCGCCTCATCCAGCTCCTGCTGCGCGGTGACCCGCACGGGCCCACCCGACACTCCCATGCCGAACCGCTCGCGCCAGTCGCGGATCTCACGCAGCCGCCGCATCAGCGCAGCTTCTCGGGTCACGTACGCGTCATCGTCGATTTCGCCGAGCTCCAGCAGCAGCTGCAGTTCCATGAGCTCGGCTCTGACGCTGGAATCATCCGTCAGCTCCTCGCGTACCACGCCGTAGACCTGATCCAGCGAGAAGCGGACAAGGAAGGACGGGCCGGTTACCGGCCAGAATAGCGCGTGCTTGAGCAGCCCCACGTCGCCTCAGCTCTCCGCACGCTCGAGCCGCAAGCGGATGTTCACGAAGTTGTACGGCGGCCATGGCCCCGTGTATTTGAATGAAAGCAGCTCCTCGTATTTGCGGCTCAGGGCTTTGACGGCTTCATCGAAGTCGTGCTCGTTCGAGCGCTCGACGAGGTAGGCCGCGTTCATGATCATCCGGTCGCCGATCGGCTTGTTCGAGCGGCTCGCCACCGCCACCGGTTTCAGCGACTCGTGAATGTCCATGACATACGTATTGGCTGTGCCCTCCAGCGCGCCCTCGATCAGCCGCCCGAGCTGCATCCGCGCAAAGTACGTGGAACTCTGGGCATTCCGCGTGATCTCGTCCTTCAGCCGGCCGATCTCCTCATCATCGGCTTCCAGTCGATCGATCACGCGCTCACGGTCCCACAGGACCTTCAGGCCGAACTCGATCTTGTCCTGCATCTTTTCCAGCACATCGTCGAACGCACCATACGTCGATTTCAGCAGCTCGATGATATCGTCCTTCGTACGAAAGATCGTGCCGAACGACATCGGGATGACGGTATGGTCCCGCATGACCGTTTCATTGACCAGCTCATGGGCCAGCACGTTTTCGCGTGTCGGATCATAGATGCGGATCGGCGTGTCGCTGACCACCGCCGCCAGGTCGCGGTGGTGCACGGTGTACACCCGGTTGCCGCCCTCGCCGATGCCGATTGGCCCGAAATCCCGCTCCTGGTCGACTCGAATGATGCAGTACACGTATTTGCCCTCGCCGGCCTCCGCGCCGTCCTCGACGGCCCGGTCCGCCTCCGGGAAGGGCTCACGGTTCTCGGCCACCATCGTCCTCGTGCGGCTGGTCACGGTCCGGCCGGCCTCGCCGGCTGCGAATTGTGTGCTGCGGGGGTCAGCGTACGCAACCGCTGCAGATGCCGGACCACACTGCGGCGAGCGGCACGCGCCGTGCAGCCGCAGGCCGTCCGGCGGTCGGCGGTCGGCGGCCCGGTTCCTTGCGACAACACGTCATGACGCTCCGAAGCCGGCTATTCCTCTCGTTCGCGGGGATCACGGTTCTGGTCCTTGCACCGGCCCTGTTCGCGCTCAGCCGCCTGGCCGAAGTCCGCAACATCGCGTTTGCGCAGCGCGGCACGCACGCCGTAGCTCGCGAAGCGCTCGGACAGCTGCGCACCTCGCTCGCCGAGCTCGACCGCTTCCAGCGCTCCTACGTCGCCGCCAATGATCCCGTTTTGCGCCAGAGCATGCGCGTGGCGCTGGCGGCTGCGCAGCAGCAGGTCGAGCACCTGCGGGCCTCGGGCTACGCGGATGCGGCGCGGCCGGCGGTTGGCGCGCTGGCCGATCTGGCGGAAGCGACGGCACACACCGAGCGCTTGGTTGCCGAGGACCGGCTCGCCGACGCCACGGCCTACCTCGCCGAGATGAAGCCACTCTATGATCGGGCCGACGTCTCGATCAACGCAATCTCCGAGGCCATCGATGCCAGGAGCTACGAGGAGGTCGCGCGTGCGGAACAGATCAGCTCGGCCGCCACGACGGCGGCACTGCTGATTGGCGCAATTTCATTGATTCTCGCCCTTGCGGTGGCGGCCTGGACGACCGGCGCGCTCAGTGGCCCGATCGACCGCCTGCGGAAGTCGATGGTGCAGGTTGCCGGCGGCGAGTTCGTGATCCCGGGCGACCTGCCCTACGAGCGCACCGACGAAATCGGCGACCTTGCCCGCTCGTTCCGGACCATGACGGAGAAACTGGCGGAGCTGCAGCGGTTGAGGGCGGAGTTCGTGAGCATTGCGAGCCACGAGCTGAAGACACCGATCAATGTGCTGGGCGGCTACGCCGAGCTGATGGCCGACAGCGCATACGGTGAGCTCACGGAGCAGCAGCGCGACGTGCTGCGCCGAATGCGAGAGCAAACCCTGGCGCTGACCGGCCAGGTCAACCAGCTACTCGACATCAGCCGGATCGAGGCGGGCGGATTCCACATGCACGCCGGCGAGGTGGAGCTGGCCGAGGTACTGGAGAGCGTGCGCCGTATGTTCGAGCCGCTCGCCGAGCAGAAACGAATCCGCCTCGAGACCGTCATTTCGCCGTCCGTGCCGGCAACGATCGTCGGTGATGCCGACCGTCTGCGCAACGAATTGCTCGGCAACCTGATCTCGAACGCCTTCAAGTTCACACCGGAGGCGGGCCGGATCGCGGTCAGCGCCGACGCCGATCGCGAGTCGCTGCACCTCACGATCGCCGACTCCGGTGCCGGGATCCCGCCGGCCGACCTGCCGCACATCTTCGAGAAGTTCTATCAGGCTGGCTCCGAGGCGCGCGCGAAGGGTTCCGGCCTGGGTCTCGCCATTGCCAAAGAGGTGGTCGAGCGGCACGGCGGATCCATCCGAGTCGAGAGCGAGTTGGGCCGCGGCACGACGTTCCACGTCCTGCTCCCGCTCGATGGGCGGCAGCCAGCTGGTGACGCCGCAGAACTTTGACGTGGTCGTGGTGGGTGGCGGGCCCGCCGGGCTCGCCGCCGCGTTGTGGCTCGGGCGCTATCGTCGTTCCGTCTGCGTACTCGATAGCGGCGAGCCCCGGAACCAACCCACCTGGGCAGTGCATGGATTTCCGGGGTTGCCCGAGATTCCGCCGCTGACGCTGCAGCGACGCCTGGCCGAACAGGCCGAGGCCGCTGGCGCCCGCCTGCGCCCGCTCGCCGCAGTCGCGATTCGCGGGATCAAGAACGAGTTCGAGCTCGCCACGACCGATGGTGGCACAGTGCGGGCGCGGCGTGTGCTGCTCGCGTTCGGTCGCCGCGACCGGCTCCCCGAGCTGGACGGGCTGCCCGAAGCGTACGGTACCTCTGTGTTCCACTGCCCGGACTGCGATGGGCCGACCGTGCTGGGCAAGAGCATCGCCGTGCTCGGCTCCGACCGCGATGCAGCCGCGCTCGCCCTTTATCTGACGCCCTGGGCCGACGCCGTCGTGCTGCTGCCCGGAGCCGACGCCCTCGACGCCGAGCTGGCCACGCGGCTCGCGCGCGCGGCCGTCGCTGTCATCCCCGGCACGGTAGTCCGCCTCGAATCAGAGGATGGCATGTTGCGGTCGGTCCATTTCGAGGGTGGC
Source organism: Longimicrobiales bacterium (assembly GCA_050732635.1). Classification (GTDB taxonomy): domain Bacteria; phylum Gemmatimonadota; class Gemmatimonadetes; order Longimicrobiales; family RSA9; genus JBOHRE01. The sequence continues at coordinate 23,676 of JBOHRE010000021.1, forward strand.
AGGCAGCTCGAGGCGGACGCGCTCTTCTTTCACCTGGGGACCTACTCGCCGTGTGATCTGCACGCCCATCTCGGCTGTCGTACCGACGCCGGCGGCCACATCGAGGTCGACCGCGCGCAGGAGACCTCCGTACCCGGCGTGTATGCGGCCGGCGACATCACTGGCCACCCGTATCTCGCCATTGTTGCGGCAGCTGCAGGTGTCCGCGCGGCGCTGGCCATGCACCGCTCCCTGCTGCCGGCCGCACTCGAGCTGTGAGGCGCGAGCCAAGCCTTGACCGGCACCCACCCAGGCGAGCAACGTGGGGGCGTAGCCCACACCTTCTTCGGCGGCCGCATGGCTTCACTGCACCAGGCGCACCACTTGGCGACCCTGACCTACGACGGCCGCTTCTGGGACGTCTATTTCGAGCTGGAGGATCCGGTCTCGACGGCTGATCCGGCGCGCGGCCGACTCGTCTTCTCCGCTGGTGATCGCGCGGAAGGCGAGCCGCCGCTCCGCACCACGGCGATCTTTGTCGAAGACACGCCGGAGGCAGCGCTCGCCCGCGCCAGGGAACTGCGCGATCATCAGCTCGTCGGCCTGCTCCGCTCCTGCCTGCCCTGAGCTAGGGCGACGCCGCGCCGCCCGAGCGCGGTCTCAGCCACGCCATGATGCTCGCCCGGCCGGCTCGCGCGTACACGTGATACGCATACTGATGGCAATTCGGCGTATTCGTGCCCCTCACGCACCCGTTGTACCGCAACAACGCACGGTCCGGATTCCGCTCGGCGCGATAGTAGCTGGCGAAGATTTGCGCCCCGTGGCAGATGTTGGACTCGATGTTCCGCAGTCCGCCCGCGCACTGCGGCCAATTCCCTCGATGCAGCGGCATCACCTGCATCAAGCCGATGGCACCGACCGGGCTGCGTGCCTCCGGATCGAGCCACGGGTTTTCCACAAGCAGCACCGCGAGCAGCAGCCGCGGCTCGAGACCTGTCCGATTCGCTTCCCGTACCAGCGCGACCGCAATGCGCCGGACCAGCGCAGGGTCGTCGCGGTAGTCGAGCAACACCCGCTCGATCGGCGCGACATGCCAGTCCACGTACTCTTCCACCACCCCGAAGCCATCCTGCAGCGACTCCGCCCGCTCCAGTAGCGCTCCCACATCCGCATTCGCCCGCGCCGGCGCCGTTCCCGCTGAGCCGGACGGGCCGGACATCGCGAGCACGCTCACCGACGCGATCAGTACGAGGACTGCCGACACATATCGCGGCCAGACATGCTCCGCCACCCGGCGGGCGAGCCACGCCCGTACGGTGACGACCAGCGTCCGGTCCACCTTCATCTCGGCACTCCTTGGCTTCCAGTTTTGCGCGCTGCGCCGCGACCTGCCGGCCAGCGTCCGGCGGGCCTTTGAGCAAGCGTCGTACCCCAGTCCGATTCCAATTGTGGAAAACCGTGGAAAACCCGCGTCCCACTGTGGACTAATGCCTCTGTTATCCACAGCCGTTTCCACGCTTTTCAGCACCGATTGTGGGTCGCGCGCCGCGGCTTGCAGGGGGGGTATGCCGCGGCTAAGATTCCGCTCTCGCGGTGCTGCGGAGCGCGCTTGGGGGTGGGGCGAGCCTCCGCGCAACAGACAAGGGGAGGCTCGATGGCACTCTACCGCACGCTCTATTACGGTGATGTGACAGTGGGCGTGGGCGGGCGGGTCACGATCCCGCAGAACATACGCGACGATCTGGGCCTGACCGAGGGTGATGCGTTGACGGTGCGGGTGGAGGAGAGCTCGAACGGCATCCGTCAGCTGGTGATGTGGCGGTCGGAGCAACCGGCGCAGAGTGTCGAAGAGTAGCGGGCGTCGAGCGCAGCGTTCAGACGCTCAGTTCGAGGTCGACCCAGCGCAGCAGCTCGGCGAGCGGGCCACCGCCGTCGTGGTGGCCGTGGCTCGGCGGCCAGGGCAGCGCCTCGAGTGATGTGATGCGGGCGGCGCCGATGCCGGCGAGCCGCTCGGCAAGACCCTGCCGTCGTGCGAGGGGTCCGGCGATGCCGACCGCTTGCAGCAACGGCCCCAGCTCGGCCAGCGTGTCGATGGCGTCTTCGAGCCGCGGCACCGGCTTGACGCGCACCGTCCGATTCAGGCATGAGGGCTCCAGGGCGGGCTCCTCATCCAGAATGACGGTATAGGCCAGCGTTTCGGGCGCGAACAAACGGAGCGGCCGTCCCGCGATGGCCGCGAACTCCGTTGCCGCCCGCAACTGCCGGATCTGAGCGGCATCTTCTGCCCGCAGCCGGCCACGCGGCAGAGCCTTCTCGAGGCGGGCCATAGCAGCGGCCAACTGCTGCGCGAACGCTTCGCCGGAGAGCGGAGCGTCCCTCTCGACATAGATGGCGTGCGGCGACACGCAACCCTGTTGGTCGAAGAGCGCGGTGGCCCGCGCCGCCGCAGCCAGCGTCGCAGAGGCCGATTCCGGTCCGAGCGCCTCCCGCGCGATCAGCGCGATGGAGAGCTTTGGCCCGTGCACGACGACGCGGGTGTTCGGCGGCGCCAGCCGACGCACCGCTGTCACGACGGATTCGCCGCCATAGACCACGATCAGGTCCGCCGCTGCGATGGCGGCGTCCTCGGGAACAGCGCCACCGGGCCAGTAGGTCACCGCGCAGGCGGCGCCGAAGCGCGGCTCGACGGCGGCGAGCGCGCGCGCAAAGAGGGTGGGCAGCACCGGATCGCCGGCGCCGGTCTTCACGAGCGCTGGTGAGCGGGCCAGAAGCGAACGGGTCATGGAGGTCACACCGACACCCGGCACATTGCCGGCCAGGATATGAAGTGCGAGGCCGGGGCCTAGCGCACGCACCATCCGCCGGCTGTGCGGCTCGTGCCGGAATCGTTCGAGCACGAGCGGGTCGGCCAAATCGGCCTCGAGCAGCCGTTCCAGCGCCTCGCGTCGCCACTCGCGGGCCATCCCGTCCAGCACCGCGGAGGCCATGGCGCCGGACAGCCCGCTGGTCGCCGCCATCCAGCGTTCTGCCTCGAGTCGGGCGGGGCCGGACGCAGTCAGCGCCTGTGCGGCGCGGTCGATTGCGCCGATGATCGCCTCGTTGCTCGCCGCGAGCAGTGCGGCCCGGGGCTCGCCGCGCAGCGTACGAGCGACGTCGCTCACCTGGACGGCCTCCAGCTGCGGGTAGCGAACCGGCGAGCCGGCGTCGGGCTCGATGTTGCCGAAGCGGGTGTGCGAGCCGAGCGGCAGACCGGGCAGGTGGAACGCGTCGAACGTGCTCATGTGGACCGTGCCGCCTCCATCAGCAGGTCCATGGCGATCGAGCAGCCGCGTGGTGGCGCGCCGCTCGCACGGCCCGACAGCACGAAACCGTGCTGCGCTGGCCGACCGAGATCCTCCGTCTGCACGGCCGCGACCGAGTCCAGATTCGCCAGATCGAAATGCTGCAGGATGCCGGTTCGTCCGCGCTGGACCGGCCGCAGCGTCTCGGGATCCATGACCCGCGTGCGCAGCCATGGCGGGCCGGCCTTGACCCGCGCTGTGTTGTGCCGGCCGGCCGGGCGAATCTGCTCGTACAGGATGCGGTCGTAGCATTGTGACAGCAGCTCGGTCATGCCGTATTCGTTCACGCAGAACGTCTGCGGAATCCCGAACGCGCGCTCGTAGCGGGCTCGCTGTGCCGCCTCATCCACGGCGCGTACACCGCCCTTCGTGCCGCCCGTATCCATCAGTCGTGAGCCGGGCGCCAGGCGGAACCGCTGCGCCGAGGCCTCGAGCAGGTCCAGCGCGTGTGTGAACGACAGCGTGGTGCCGAGCAGCGCCACCGCGCGCCCCTCTGCCGTGGCCCGTTCCAGCGCAGCGACGAGCCGGGCGACGTCCAGTGCCCCGTCGCTGCCAGCGACACATACGCTCGACGCATCGCCGAACGCGCGCGCGATCAGGTCGATCATGTAGGCCAGAGACGAGTCGGGCAGGTCGCGCGGCGCGGGCACGAGCGACACGACGGTGAGTCGCTCGATGTCCGGTGCGACGAAGGCGGCGAAGCCGGCGGTCGCGGCCGCCTCGTACAGCGCTGGATCGAGCACGTGGTGCGCCCCACGGCGCTCGCGGCCGCGGGTCGTACCGCTGGTGCGGAACACGAGCGCTGCCGCTGACGGATCGCCGGCCACCAGCGGCAGCTCCTTGAATGCCGCGGTCGGCACGCTCGGCACCTCGGTCCATGACTTTACGCTGTGCGGATCCGCATTCTGGCGCTCACAGTAGGCGCGATAGGGTGCATTGTGCTCGAATTGGTGGCGGAACACGGCGAGCGCGAGTCGCTCGAACTCCGCCTCGACGAGCGGCGCCACGGCACCCCGGCGGAAACGCTCCAGCAGCTCCGCGCGCAGGTCGGCTTCCTTCATCCCGCTAGCGCTGTGCTGCGCTGCGCAGCTCTTCGGCGTTGGTCAGCGGCGCGGAGCGGCCGCTCCGACTCCACAGGTAGGCAGCCGGCCCTGGCTGGGCCGGCAGCTCGCGTCCACCGAAGCGGCCGCCCTGCGGCAGCGTCCAGACCCGGCGCTGCGGTAGCGGCAGCGCCAGTGCCGCCTGGCGCAGCGCGGCGGATGCATCGGGGGCGCCGACGATCACGACCTGCAGCGGCGGCTCGAAGAAGGCGTGCACCGCGAGCGCATAGGTCGCGGCCGCGCTGCCGAAGCGTGGGGCCTGGGCGCCGAGCTGCGCGAGCGTGCGCTCGGCCATCGCGCGACAGCCGCGGCCACCCGTGTAGTACCACAGATCGAGCATCAGTAGCGCGGCGGCCGCGTTGCTCTCGAACGGCCGATCGCGATGACCGAGCGCGCCGACCGCGTCGGCATCGGGCAGCCAGTCGAGAAAGCCGCCATCGTCGGCGAGCAGGTCCTGCTCGAGGCGGCCAGCGAGCTGCCGGGCGCGCTCCATCCACTCTGCGTCTCCGGTCGCCTGGGCCACGCTTACACAGGCCCGGCCGAGCTCGACAATGTCGTTCAGGAGTCCGCGCACACCCTGGCCGTCACTCGCGTGGTGGATCGGCCCATCGGTCGCCACGGCTCGCCACAGAGCCGTGAGCGTCGCGCGCGCCTCATCCACCCAGTCCTCGCTCGCCAGGCGGCCACCTGCGTCCGCCAGCGCGCGCGCCCACGCCGCGTTCGAATCGGTGAACGCGGTCAGGTCGCGTGGCGGCGGCGGCCCCTGACGATCGCTCGTGTAATACGCATCGTCGGCCGCAACACTGGACCCCCACAGTCCGTCATCGCGGCCGAGCTGCGCGCGGGCCCAGCGCACCGCCGCAGCGGCAGCCTCGGTGTAATCCGGACGGCGCAGCAGATGCCCGGCCAGCGCCAGGCAGCGCAGCATGCCGGCGTTGTCCAGGAGCAGCTTCTCGTATTGCGGCCGTGTCCAATCGTCATCGAGAGCGTAACGGAAGAAGCCGCCGTCGATACGGTCGTACAGCTCTCCGGCAAGCATGCCGTCGAGCGTCCGCTCCGCCATGGCGAGCGCGTTCGGGTCGCGCGCGACCAATCCCTGGAGCAGCGCCAGCTCCACCGCGTCGCATGCCGGAAACTTCGGGGCTGTGCCGAAGCCGCCGTTACGCGGATCGAAGTTCTCCTGAAGCCACGCGACCACGTCGTCGGCCGACTCGCGCCGGACGATGGCGGTGCTCGTGCGACGTGCGCGTGCCGCGTCCAACGCCTGGCGTCGCTTCTGGATCTCGGCCGTCAGCGCCTCGCGGCCGCTCGACCAGGCGCTCAAGACGCTGCGTGCCGCCTCTTGCAGCTCGGCCACCGGCAGGTAGGTCGAAGCCCAGAGCACTTCGCCCGTCGGCGTCAGAAAGGCGATCGTCGGCCAGCCACCGGCAATGTACCGGTCGCGGACGTGCGGATTGCGATCGGTGTCCACGCGCACCGGGATCAACTCCGTCGCCACCAGCCTGGCGAGCTCGGGGTCGGCGAACACTTCGGCTTCCATGACCCGGCACCACCGGCACCAGCTCGCGTGTAGGTACAGCAGAATCGGGCGTGAGCGGGCCTCGGCTTCGCCGAACGTGCTCGCCCCCCAATCGCGCCATGCGATCGCCGTCGATTCAGTCGCCATTTGCTGGCAACTTGGCCGGCCGGCGTGCGCGGTGCAACCGACCACGTCCGCCTCTGCCCGGGGCCGCCGCAGCGGTCTCAGCGCACGCGGAAATAGCCGCTGCGCGCCTCATGGGCTCGCGCCGGCAGGCCGAGCATGCGAATCAGGAGTCGCTTCAGCCCACCTTCGATGGCGCGGCCGACGGAGCCGCCGCCGACCGCCGGCGCCAGCTCGCCCTTCAGCCATTGCTCGAGCTCTTCGAGATCGGACAGCGACAGCGTCTCGACGCGCAGCGAGGCGGTGTAGTAGTACCGCCCGGGTCGGGACGGCTCGAGGGCCGGGAAGTAGGTGGTCTCGGCCGCCGCCCGCGCTTCGGTATAACTGCGTAGCCGCTGCGCGAGCGGCCTTGGTGCCTGCACGCGCAGCAGGTATTCCTGCGGCAGCGGGTCGTACAGGATCACCGCCACCCACCGCTCGGCGCCGACGAGCGCATCGATCCATTCGTCGCGCCACAGCTCGACCCGGAACTGCAGCCGCAGCGGCAGCCCCGACCGCACCGCCTCGCCCAGCGCGGCATCGGCGAGTACCGGCCCCACGCGCAGCACCGGACGCGGGTCCGCGGGCGCCAGCGGCCGCACGCTCAACGCCGGCTGCTGCGCCGTGGCGGCCGTAGCCACCAGGAGGAAGCAGATCAGCGTAGCCCCAGCGCCGCGACCACGAATCGGTCTGGCGTGCGGCCGGCGCGGCCGATCGCGCATCAGAAGCGGCGGTCCAACCGGATGAAGAAATTGGCTGTTTCGCCACCGCCGGTGAGCGGGAATGCCCAATACGCCCCGAGGCGACCCAGCCGGACACCGAGTCCGGCCTCGGCCGCGAAGTCACCCTGGCCACGTGTGCGGCCATCGCCGACAGCGTCCTCACTCCACGCACGTCCGGCATCGAAGAACACGATCCAGCCGGCCGCATCGCTCAGGTCGACATTGCCGCCGAAGGCACCGCGCAACACGTCGCCGAGCGGCAGCGTTGCGTCGTGCTCAAGCTGCACCAACACCGCGCGGTCGCAGCCGTAATGCGGGAAGAACGGCACCTCGTCGAGCAGGATGGCGGCGCGGCGCGCGCCGCAGGAGAAGCCGAACAGCGGATACGCCGGCAGCGTGCCTTCGCCGCCCAGGGCATGCTGGCGTTGGGGTGGCAGCGGGCCATCACTCAAAGCACCGGCCGCCCACACCCGCGTCGCCAGTCGCGAGCGCCGACCGAGCCGAGCGTACCGTCGCATGTCGAGCGTGGCGGCCGTGAACGTCTGGAGCGCCGGCCGCTGGGCGAACGGCCCCTCAGCTGTGGTCGTCGGCAGCTCGAGGTCGACGTCCAGCGCACGCTCGAGCTCGAGGTCGACCAGCCAGCCCGACGATGGCATGACCTCCTCATTGCGACTGTCGAAGCCGTATCGGAGCGCGATCGTGCGCAGCCGGCCGGCAGCCGCGGCGGGCTGCGGCCGCCACGGCTCATTGTTGTCGAAAACCGACCAGGGGCTCTCCGGCGCCACTCTGTCGTGCCGCTCGTCGCGATATTCTGCGGCCAGTCGGGTCGCCCATGAGCGCGGTGCCAGGCCGAGCCCGATGGACCAACCCACGCGCTCGAAATGGTCGCGGTAGTCCCGGTGCAACAGAAACGTCGCGAGTGATGCCTCACGGCCCGTCAGGCCTTCCGTTTCGATCGGTGTGATCTCGGAGCGGAGCGCGGCGGTGAACCTCGCCCCGCGCGCACCGCCGATCGACTGCGCCAGGCCGACGTGGTAGCCGAGCTCGTCCGGATCGAGCCGCAGCCCGCTCGCGGTTCGATAGATCAGCCGTGCCGACAACTGCGTCGGGTTCCCACGGCCGAGCACGAGCCGACCACCGAGCCCGATCGGTAGCCCTTCCACGCGGTTGTAGCTGCCCTCGACGGCGGCGCGCAGCTCGCTCCTGCCGTAGCGGAATTCACGGCCGGCTGAGACCTGACCCGCGATCCGTTCCCCGACCGCTGTGATGCGGTCGGCCTCGCGGTGATACCGGAGGGCTTCCGGATACAGCCGCGTACTGCCTCCGATGCGCGCATCCGCGAGGCCCTGGATCGTGCCGCCGGTGACGATCACATCCCCATCGACCACCGCGCCGGCCCGCAGCTGGAGCACGCCGTTGATGACCACCACGGTGCCCCGTACGTGACCGGCCAGGTCGAGGGTCCCGGCCAACACGGCAACATCCCCGTCGACGACGACGCCTGCTGGCATGGCGGCATCGCCGAACATGCGTACCGTCGCGGCCGCATTGAAACGCGCAATGATCGAATCACCGGCCGTCGCGTCCAGCGTCAGCGCCTCCTGGGCGGTCGCGCGCGACGCCACCAGACCAATGAGGAACACGGTGAGCGTCATATACGACGTCGCCCCGCCGCCGTACCGGAGGCCTGGTTTCATCGCTCGATTCCCAGCCGCTTCATGCGGCGGTAAAGGTTCGCACGGTCGGTCCGAAGCCGTCTGGCCGCGTCCGCGACGTTGCCGCCCGCAGCGTCGAGCGCCGCCTGGATGGTCCGGCGCTCGAACGCGTCGAGACGCGCATTCAACGGCGTCTCCTCTGCCTCCCCACCGGCTGCGGCCGGCAGCACCGCAGCCACCTCGACGCCGCCGACGCGCAGCCCCGGGTGCAGGATCGTCAACCGCTCGCAGGTGTTGAGCAGCTCGCGGACATTCCCGGGCCAGGCATAGCGGCGGAGTCGCGCGAGCCCATCTGCGAGCAGAGTCGGCGGCTGCAACCCCTGACGCGCCTGCAGCCGTGCGAACAGGTGCGCCGTGAGCTCGGGCAGATCCTCCAGCCGCTCACGCAATGACGGCATGCGGATCGGCAGCACATTGAGCCTGAAGAGGAGGTCTCGACGGAAGCGACCATGCGCGACCTCGGCCTCGAGATCCCGATTCGTCGCGGCAATCACGCGCACATCCACGCGGATCGGCCGCTGTGCGCCCAGTGGCTCGACTTCGCCGGTCTCCAATGTGCGCAGCAGCTTGGACTGCGCCTCGATCCCGAGATCGGCGACCTCATCCAGGAACAGCGTGCCGGCATCAGCCAACTCGAAGCGACCGCGGCGCCGCTCGACGGCGCCCGTAAACGCGCCGCGCTCGTGCCCGAACATCTCGGATTCGACCAGCTCGCGCGGGATCGCCGCGCTGTTCACCCGCACGAACGGGCCGCTCGCCCGCCGCGACCCGGCATGGATCGCCGCCGCCGCCAGCTCCTTGCCCGTGCCGCTTTCACCGAGCAGCAGCACGCGACCATCGCTGCGGGCGACCCGCTCGAGCAGGTCACGCAGCTCGCGCATGACCCGACTCGAGCCGACGAGCCCGCGGCTGTCACCAAGCTCCGCGGCCAGGACCCGCGCCAGCTCGCGGGCGCGCCGCACTTCCATTGCGCCTGCGACGGTGAGCAGCACGGCCTCCGGCCGCAACGGCTTCTCGATGAAGTGGAACGCGCCGAGCTTCGTGGCCCGCACGGCATCGTGTAGCGAGGCCTGCCCGCTCATCATGATCACGGGCACCGCCGGCAGCGTGGCGCCCAGTCGTTGCAGCGTCTCGATGCCGTCAACGGGCCGCATCACCAGATCCAGCAGGACCAGATCGGGCTCCTCGCGCGCCGCCGCTTCGAGGGCGGCGTCGGCATCGGCGGCGAGCGTCACGCGGTGCCCCTCGGACTCGAGCAGCTGCCCGAGCATGCGGCGCACGTTCGGCTCATCGTCGACGATCAGTACCCGCGCCATGGTCAGCTCCGCGCGCCCGCGCGCTCACCGTAGAGCGGCGCGCGCCGCCGGTGCGGCTGGCAGCCGTACGCAGAACTCCGCGCCACCCTCAGCCGTGTTGCGCGCCTGCACGGTGCCACCGGCGGCGCGCACGGCCTGCCGCACGATAGCCAGGCCCAGCCCGGTCCCACCCGACTTGGTGGTCACATCGGGGTCGAACACGCGCTCGAGCAGCGGCTCCGGAATGCCACGGCCGTTATCGACCAGCCTCACCTCGATCCAGGCGCCGCCGTCGACACGGCTCAGCTCTGCCCGAATTCTCCCGCCCCCGTCCGGCGCGGCTTCGCGCACCGCCTCCGCCGCGTTGCGCACCAGATTGCGGAACGCGCGCTGCACCGCAGGATAATGGGCATAGGCGTGCGGCAGGTCGGCCTCGCTCTCGACAGCCGTCTCGACGCCGGCACCGACATCGCTTGCGAACAACGCAGACAGCAATTCCCGCAGGTCGATTTCGCTCGGCGGCCCCTCGCCGGCCGGTCGGCCCAGCTCGGCAAACGCGGCTGCCAGCTCCTCCAGCCGGCTCGTCTCCTCCTCGATCACCGCGACCGTCTCGCGCAGTTCCGCAGCCGGGCCGGCGCGCGACAGCCGAAACGCTGCGAGCCGAAGCGGCGTCAGCGGATTCTTCATCTCGTGCGCGACGCGCCGCGCCATCTCGCCCCAGACCCGCACGCGTTCCGCTTCCAGCGCTCGTGCCCGAGCCACCAGCCGATCGGCCGCCGCGCCCCGCAGCGCCTGGCGCAGCACGCGGACCTCCTGAAACTCGTGCGGGTCGGCGGGCACGTCCGGCAGCGGCTCCTCACGCCCGAGCGCGTCTGCCCACGCAACCAGCTCGCGGATCGGGGCAACCAGCCCGCGCGCGAGCCGCCGGCTGACCGCCACCGCGAGTGCGGCGATCAGCAATGCGAGCAGGAACAGGAAGGCTGGTAACAGGTCGAGAGCGCGCTGGCCGAGAAAGCTCCAGCGGCGGGCAAGGACGAGTGACTCCGAGAGCTCACCGAAGTGGCGCGCTGCGGCTTCGGCCACCACCGCTGGCACGGTCGTGGTGTCGATCGCTGCGAGCAGCGTGCGCCCGGACCGCGCGACGTCCTCCCATGGACCGAGCGTACCGGTCAGCTCCAGCGCCCGTGAGCCCACCCACATCGCCGTGAGCAGAACGATGAGCGCCGGAACCACGGCAAGGCCGAAGAGCCACGCGAACAGTCGGCGCTCGAACAGCCGCCTCGCTCGCATGGCGTCAGCGCCGCCGTTCGGGATGGGCTGGCTGCCGTAGCCGTGTGACCGCCGCTGCACCGCCAGCTCGCACACGTCGCGGCGCGGTCGAGCACGTCAGCCTTGACGCCGCTGGCTCTGGATTCCTTATTGTTTCGTACATGGCTCAGGCAATCGCCTCCCCTCCGAGCCTTCGCTGTAGAGCGATCCTCCCCTCGGCTCGTGCGCGGCCGACCGCAAGCTAGAGCGCGCGTCGGCGTGGTATCAAGGACGGCACGGTTTCGTCGATGGACGGAACTCCGCCCGGACGGGACCGGTAATTCCAGGCAGGAGGATGGGGCATGATCGTACCGAACGCTCGTGCATCTTTCGGCCGTGCCGAGGCGGGGATCGTTCTCGGCCTGCTCGCGAACCGCGATTCCGCGGCGCGCGTCAGGGAAGAGGAGCGCCTGCGCGAGGAGGGGTTCGATTCCCTGCTGGACGATCCGCGCACGCTGAACGCGCTGCTCACCGCGTCCTCGCTGAGTGGCGTATCACCGGGCTTGATCTACTACGTCCTCGTTCGTCACGCACTCCTCGAGGTCGGTGTCAAGGATCGCCTGATCGCCGACTATGTGGCCGCGCTCCTGTTTCGCTTCGGCCTGCGTGACCACGCCAACCGCATCGAGGAGCGCCCCGATGAGCGCTTCGACTACATTGTCGACATCGTGGCGGCGCTCTCGACCGCGACCGGCCGGGACGCCTTCATGCTGCACGCGCACCTCGGCAACTTCGCCCTCTGGGTCAGCGGTATCTTTCCGGATCGCATTTCCGCGCTCGTGCAGCGCCGGGGCGCGCCCGATCTCGGCTACTATGAGGAAATGGGCACGACCGGCTATCGCCTGGCTTCGGAGTCCAGTGACGCGTCGCGCTACGGGCTCGGCAAGCTGCTGCGGAACTGCGCCGAGACGTTCCCGACACTGCGCGTCGCGCTCAACCGCGTCTCGGACCGCTATTTCTTCCCGCAACGCGGCGATCCCGTCGAGCGGCTGCTACGCCAGGTGCGCGATGATGTGCGCAACCCGGCGACCTCGAACTGAGCTCAAGCCGCGGACCCACAGCGCGGACAGCAGCTCCAGGCCCGCTCGATGCGGGCGCCGCACGGACAGCGCCGACCCAGTCGCTGGCCGCACCATGGGCAGAGCAGGTACCGCGGACGTACCTCTGCGCCGCACCGCGGACAGGCTGGTGAATGTCCATGGAGCGCGCTGAGCACGGGCTTCACTTCCTCCAGCGCCGTCACGCCGGAGCGCACCTTCTCCCACGCGTCCTGCGCCAGTGAGCGCATCCCGCCGCGGGCGGCGGCGCGGCCGATGCGATCGGCGCCGGCGCCGCTCAGGATCAGCTCGCGGACGCGAACATCGACATCCAGGATCTCAAACACGCCGACGCGGCCGCTGAAGCCGGTGCCATCGCAGCGATCGCAGCCGCCCGGTTCGGGCACGTCGGCCGTGGTGGCCGGCAAGCCGAGCGCGCGCAGCTCACGCTCAGTCGCTCGACGAGTGCTGCAGCAATGCGGGCAGACACGGCGCACCAGGCGCTGCGCGACCACACCGATCAGCCCGTCCGCCACGAGATAGCGCGCCGCGCCGATGTCCAGCAGTCGCGTCACTGCCGTGGCCGCGTCATTGGTATGCAGCGTCGACAACATCAGGTGGCCGGTCATCGCCGCAGCCATGCCGACCTCGGCAGTTTCGCGGTCCCGCATCTCGCCGATCATCACCACATCGGGATCCTGGCGCAGGACGGAGCGCAGGCCAGCCACGAAGCTGACGCCGCCGCGTGTCTGAACCTGCACCTGCGTAACGCCCGAGAGCCGGTACTCGACCGGGTCCTCCAACGTCGTGATGTTGCGCCGCTCACGGTCGAGTGAATTGAGCGCCGCGTACAGCGTTGTCGTCTTGCCGCTCCCGGTCGGGCCGGTCACCAGGATCGCGCCATGGTCATGGGCGAGCAGGCGGTCGAGCCGCTCGCGGTTTGCGCCGCTCAGACCGAGCGTGTCGAGCGACGGCGGCGCTGCACCGCCTTCGAGCAGTCGCAGCACGACCTTTTCGCCGGCCACGCTCGGCAGAGTCGACACCCGGAGGACCAGGTCGCGCCCGCCCGCACGTACGCCGCAGCGACCATCCTGCGGCACTCGCTTCGTTGCAATGTCGAGCCGTGCCATGACCTTCACGCGGGACACGACTCCTGCCGCGACTCGCGCGGGCAACAGCACGAGCTCTCGCAGCACGCCGTCCACCCGGGCGCGGACGCGCACGCCGCGCGACTCCGGCTCGATGTGCACATCGCTCGCCCGCGCGCCGGCGGCGCGCTCCAGCAGCAGGTCCACCAGCGCGACGATGGGCGGCGCTTCGGACGCCCGACGCAGCAACCCCACCTCGTCGGGTCGCGGGTCGTTCGGCCCGCCTGGTTCCAGTCGGGCGAGCACCAGCTCGAGGTCGCCCGCTTCGTAGGCTGCCGCGATCCCGGCCACGACTGCGCCCCGCGTAGCCACCACCGCATCGATCGACCGTCCGGTCCGGAACCGGAGGTCGTCGAGTGCACCGGCGTCGAGCGGGTCGGCCATCGCCACACGCAGCGCGCGGTCGTGCAGTTCGAGCGGCACGACGCACAGGCGCGTTGCCAGCTCACGCTCGATCAGCCGTGCGGCTGCCGGGTCCGGCACCAGCGGCGGCGCCAGGTACGACAAGCGAAGTTGTGCCGCGAGCGCGCGAGCGACCCGCTCCTCGCTCACACCGTGGCGGACCAGGATCTCGCCCAGCCGCTCGCGCGTGCGACGCTGCTCGAGCAACGCGCTCTCCACCTGCTCCGGCGTCGCGTCACCGCGCGCAATAAGCAGCCGTCCCAGCACTCGCGGCTCGATGCGCGAGCGGACCGCCGGGCCCGGCACTGTCGCCGGACTCGAGCCGATTTCCTTGGTTTCGTTCACCGGCTCAACCGTAGGGCCGCGGACGGGGCGGTGACATGGCCGCCTGCGCCGCGCCCGCTGCTCAGGCCCGTGTGTGCCTGCGGTGTACCGGCTCGAACACGACGAGGCCAGCCACCAGCCAGATCAGGCCGACGGCCGTTCCGCCCACGACGTCGGTGGGCCAGTGCACGGCGAGGTACAGGCGGGAATAGGTGTTCACCACGAAGATGGCGGCCGCAACCCAGTATGCCCAGGTACCGTAGCCACTACGGTGGATCAGATACGCCGCCGTGAACAGCACCGACGTGACCGCGATGGAATGGCCGCTCGGATACGCGGGCAGCGCATACTGGCCGCGCAGCTCGTACAGCTCCGGCCGCGGCCGAGCCAGCACCAGCTTCAGCGCCGGATTGAGCGCCCAGCTGCCGAGCTGGATGGCAACCAGGTGCAGCATCGCCGCGTGGCGTTCATGGCGCCACAGCCAGAACGCCGCAACGGCCGTGATCGGCGCCAGCGAGTAGTTGGTCCCGAGATAGGGGACCCAGAGCAGGATCGGGTCCAGGTAGGGATTGACCGTTTGCTGCACCAGAGCGAGCAGCGCGCGTTCCCAGTCCGCGCCCTCGGTCCACCAGCCGCTTGCCATGAAGAGCAGGCCGAGCACGGCGCCCACAGCGAACGACGCTGCCCACCACAGGGCGAGCCGTCCCCAGGCGACATCGCCCAGCACCTCCCTCGCTTGCTGGCGCGGCGTCGTGGCCGGGCCGCCTGCGCTCACTCGCGCACTCCTGCCTCGCGCTCCTCCTCGGCATGCAGATCCTTCTCCTCCGTCTCGACTTCCGGGTGCCGCGGCGCGAAGTATTTCAGCGCCGTCAGCGCCGACGCCACGATCAGGATCCACGCCAGTCCCGCGATGAAGCCACCGAGGACATCGGTCGGGTAGTGTACGCCGAGATAGATTCGGCTGAGTCCGATGCCAATGACGATCAGCGCGGCGAATCCCCAGGTGAACCGCCGCAGCGCAGGTGTCGGCTCGAGTCGGCCGACCAGGTAGGCCACGGTGCCGTAACCGACGAACGCGGACATCGCGTGACCCGAGGGGAACGATTCGGTCATGACCTGTGCGCCCCACTCGACAACGGACGGGCGCGGCCGGCCGTATGCGCCTTTCAGCACGGTCGACAGTGCGGCGGAGCCGATGATCGCGATCCAGAGCAGCAGCACGGAGTAACGGTGCCGAGTGAGCCACAGCACGACCGATACGCTGGCGTACAGGATCGCCAGTACCAGGGTGTTGCCGAGCGAGGTGACCTCGAGCGCAAGGTGATCGAGCAGCGGGGAGCGCCGAGCCTCGATCCAGCGCAGCACGCTCTCGTCGATGCTCTGCGTGAAGCCGCCCAGCACGACCTCACCGAACGCTGCGAACAGCAACGCCGCACCCACGCCGATCGCGAAGCCGACCGAGACGAACGCCGCAAAGGCCGTGTAGAATCCCTGGACGTGCCGCGCAATGAAGCGCAGCGTACGATACAGCGCATCGGCGATGGGCTTCCACCGCCGTGGCCGCCGGCGGCGCTCTACGGCTGGATCGCGATCCATGACGAGCGGCGCTGGAGGCAGGATGCATGCCCGGTTCCCTCGTGCACGGCTGAGTGAATGATCGAGATCGAGAGCCTGGCGAAACGGTATCGCTCAGCGTCCGGCCGCCACACCGTCGACGCCCTCGACGACCTGACGCTCTCGGTCGCGCGCGGCGAGGTCATGGCCATCATCGGGCCGAACGGAGCCGGCAAGACCACCTTGCTCGCCGCACTGCTCGGCTTCATCCGGCCGACTTCCGGGACCATCGGCATCGCGGGCTCGGCGCCCCGAACCTACGTCCGCCTACACGGCGCGAGCTATGTGCCGGAGCGCGTCTCGCTGCCCGGCCGCTGGCGGATTCGCAGCGCGCTGCGCGCACTGGCGCGCCTGGAAGGTCTGGACCGGGCCGCGGCTCGTCTGCGCGCCGACGCGCTCATCGATCGCTTCGGTCTCGAGGCGGTCGCCGGCCGGGAAGCCCGATTCCTGTCCCACGGCATGCTACAGCGCGTCGGTCTCGCTCAGGCGCTGCTCGCGCGACGCGAGTTGGTCGTGCTCGATGAGCCGGGCATCGGTCTCGATCCGCTGTGGCGCATGCAGTTGCGCGAGCTGCTCCTCGAACTGCGGGCCGAGGGGCGCACCGTGCTCATCGCCAGTCACGACCTCGCCGAGCTCGAGCGCATCGCCTCGCGCGCCGCCCTGCTCGAGAACGGACGCGTGCGCGAGCTCATCGAGCTCGAAGGGGCCGCCGGCGACACCCGCTACCGCTTGCGTTTGCGGGCGCCGACCGAACTCGCACGCAGCGTCTTCCCGGCGCTGGATGCGCTTCGGCACGAGGATGGTACGCTGGAGTTCACAGTGCGTGTGGCCGATCCGCTGGACTTGAGCATCCGCCTCGCTGCCCTGCTCGATGCGGGCGCCGTCCTGATCGGTGTCTGGCCGCAGGTCGAGCACCTCGAGGAGCGGGTTCGGCGCACGCTCGATCGCGAGGCCGGCTCACCATGAGGGCGACATCGCTGTTCGGCCCCACGCTGCACGCGCTGCGGCCCCGGCTGCTGGCGCTGCTCGCGCTCGCTGCCGTATTCCTGTTCGTCGCGCTCAGCGCCGCGCTGTTCCTGCGCGATGAGGCCGGCCACGTCGAGATCGGGCAGCTCTTCCTGATCGGCGGGTATCCGCTGGCATCCGCAGTGTTGCTGCTCGGTTGGCTCCTCAGCCGCTTCCCGATGATCGCCGCGCTCGTGCTGCTCGCCGGCTTCTTCAGTGCCGATCACGAGCGCGGGCACGCCCGCCTGATCGCCACCCGACCCGTCTCCCTGACCGGCGTCTATGGAGCACGCCTGCTGCTGCTGATCGGACTGGCGTTCCTGATCAGCGCGCTCCTGCTGCCGCTCTTCGATCTGCTCATGCTCGGCGGGCACTGGGCCGGGCCTGTCGTCTTCGTCATTATTGCCGGGCAGATCCTCGTCTACGGCAGTCTCTGCGCCCTGCTCTCCATATGGACTCGCGGCGATGCCTGGATCACGCTGCTCATCGCCATCATCGCCATCACCTGGGACGCCGTGTTGCGCGTAGGTAGCGTATACGTGCCGCCCGGTGCGCGCGCCTTTGTCGGCACGCTGCTGCCGCCGCAGTCGGCGATGTTCCGGCTGGAAGGCGCCTATTCCGCCACCCAAGCGATCCCGTGGGATGCCTTCGCATTCGTCGTCGCCTGGTCGTTCGTCGTGCTGCTCCTGGCCGCCGCGTCTCTGCGGCTGCGCGAGCTGTAACCACAGAGCCCACAGAGTCCGCAAAGTCTCGGCATCACCGCAGTGTACGCCGAGTCCGCCGAGCAAAACAGTTTGTATTGTTTTCTCAGCGCCCTCAGCGTCCTCGGCGGTATTGTGATTTTCTCCGTGTCCTCGGCGAGCTCAGCGGTGTGACTCGATCGCCAGCAGGGCGAGCACGGCCGCCGGCACATCCGTGAGTGTCTGCAGCCGCGTCGCCAGCATGCCATGACCGGATCCGACCGCGAGCGCCAGGGCCGGGTTCCGCGTGTGACCAACGCGCGTATCCTCCAGGTTGCCGTGATCGCTCACCACCAGCACGAACGTGTCGGCGCTCACCGTGGTCACCACGCCGCCCAGGAACTGGTCGAGCCGCTCGAGCGCCGCGATCCCCGCGGCCAGCTCGCGGGCGTGACCGGCGGCGTCTGTGCTGTAGTGGGCGAACAGCGTCAGCTGGTTGGTCGCAGCGATGGCAGCCAGGATCTGGCCGGCCTCCCGCGCCGACCGTTCCGGCACCTGGACGTGGCCGAGCCGCTCACGCCAACCGGCGTTGGTGATTTCGCTGGCCACCGCCTGCCCATCCCGTAACGCGGCGACGTGGCGCGTCAGCACGCCGGCGCCCAGGGCCGCGAGCGGTGGCGCGGCGCGGAGCAACGGCCCACGC